>JAGTRL010000250.1 GCA_018261815.1 Pseudomonadota bacterium | reverse complement strand
TCCACCGAATGCAGGTGTTCGTGCGTGAAGGGCGGCGGCCGGCGCGCCATCGACACCACCGCCCAGCCGTCGGCTAGCAGCTGTCGGCAGATCTCTTCGCCGATGCCGGCGCTGCCGCCGGTGACCACGGCCAGGCGCTTCTTGGGAATGTTCATGTCGCCACCAATGCAAGCACCCGCAGCGGGCTGCCGCTGCCCTTCTCAATCTTCAGCGGCGGGCAGATCAGCACGCTGCCGGTGGGCGGCAGCCGGTCCAGCTGGCTCAGGCATTGCAGCCCGTAGCGCCCCGCGCCATGCATGTAGTAGTGGCAGGGGTAGGGCGGGCGCAGGTGGTAGCCCTGGCCGGCATCGGTGCCGATGGCCTCGCTGCCGAAACCGAGCACGTCGCGCTGCTCGACCAGGAAGCGCGCCACCTCGGCATCGGGGCCGGGCGTGTGCTGGCCGGTCTCGTCGAAGTTCTGGTAGGCCTCGGGGTCCATGCGCTTGGACCAGTCGGTGCGCATCAGCACCCAGCTGCCGGCGGCGATGCGGCCATGCGTCGTCTCCCATTCGAGCACCGCGTCGACGGTGAGCAGGTGGTCGGGGTCGGCCGTGGCCTGTGCCGAACAATCGATCACCACCGCCGGCGCGACGAAGTGGCCGACCGGAATGGTGTCCACCGAGTTGTGGGGCAGGTCGCGGCCCGAGATCCAGTGGATCGGCGCGTCGAAGTGCGTGCCGGTGTGTTCGCCGCAGGAGAAGTTGTTCCAGTACCAGCCGGGGCCGCGCTCGTCGTACTTCGACACCTCTTCGATGCGGAAGGGCCAGCACTGGCCGAACTCCGGCGGCAGCGCGATCTGCGGGAACTCCGGCGTCAGCGTCTGCGTCAGGTCGATGACCTGGATCTGCCCGCCGCGCAGAGCGCCGGCCAGTGCGCTCAGGATCTGCGCGCCGTTCACAGCCCGCTCCCCGCCGCGAGTTCGCGTTCCAGCACCTTGGGGTTGTCGCGCCAGCGCGAGAGCCATTCCTGCGCCACGTCGCCGGGGTACAGGTCCTCGATGCCGTCGCGCAGGCCCTTGACGATGGCCGAGGCCAGCGCGGTGGGCGCGACCTTCGGTGGCGGCATCAGCTGGTTCCACTCGTCGTCGATCGGACCGGGGAAGACGTTGAGCACGCGGATGCCGGCCGGCCGCATCTCGGCACGCAGGCATTGCGCCAGCGAATAGGCCGCGGCCTTCGACGCCGAGAAGGTGCCGTGCGAGGGGAAGTTGCTGAGCGCGAAGATCGACAGCAGGTTCACCCAGGCGATGGCGTTGCTCTGGCCGTCGGCGCCGCGGCCCTTCAATGCGGGGCCGAACTCCTGTGCCAGGCGCAGCGCGCCGAAGTAGTTGATGTCCATCTCGGCGCGGGCCACGTCGGTGCCGCGCCGGCTGGCCACGCCCTGCGTGCGGTGCACCTCGGCGTTGTTGATGACGATGTCCACCTTGCCGGCGATGGAGCCGGCCAGCTCGCTGACCGAGCGGCCGTTCGTCAGGTCCAGCGGCACCAGGCTCACCTGGGGCAGCGCCGAGATGGCGTCGAAGCCGGGCAGCTTCTTCCACGGCTCGGCATGGCCGACCCAGATCAGGTCGGCCCCGGCCTTGGCCAGCGCTTGCACCAGCGCTTGGCCGACGGCGGATTTGCCGTCGGTGACCAGCACCTTGCGGAACCTGGGGTCGCAGCCCATCTCGCGCAGCATCGGGTCGTCGGCCATGTGGGGGTTCTCCTTGTCGGGAAAGGCGATCAGCACCGCCTGGCCGGCGCGGTCGAGCCGCGCGCCGACCTTGACGCGCGCCGGCGCGTCGGGCACGTCGCCGTGCAGGTGCAGCATCAGCGTGGCGCCGGCATCCAGCCGCACCAGGCCCAGCCGCCAGGGCAGGCGCTCGCGGAAGAACAGGTCGTTGCTATGGGACAGCGTGGTCTGGCTCAGCAGTTCGCCTTCACCGCTTTGCTCGCGCCACTTCAAGTTGGGCGACAGGCAGCGGTGGCAGGCTTCGCGTGGCGGGTACTGCACGGTGCCGCAGTCTTCGCATTGCTGAAGTTCGAAACGGCCTTCTGCCGCTGCTGCCGTCATGCCGAGTGCGACGCGGCCTCGTTGTCCCGGCGGCAGTGTCGGCAGCCGCGTGCGCAGCACCGGGTTCTTGCGCTTGGGGCGCATCAGGGGCATGGTCATTGGAAACCCTCCATGCCGAGTCCGCTGCGGCAGCGCGCCGGCGTCACCCGCGTTCTCCGGCCCACGCTCGCGGGCCCACGGCTTCTGTTCGCGACCTTCACCTCGTCGCCGCCGACCAAGCCGGCCATGGGCCAGCGTACCGCGAATGGGGCCTGCGCCCGCGGGTGGCCACCGCCGCACTGCAACCACCGACGGTGGCATGCCAGGTAGCGAACACCATGAGCGGTGGCAGGACGTGTGGTGCGGGTTCGCGGGCGCAGGCCCCGTTCGCGGTACGCTGGTTCCGTACCCGCCTGGTCGGTGAGGACGAGGCAACTTGCGCGCACAGAAGCCGTGGGCCCGCGATGTGGGCCGGAGAACGCGGACCCGCGCCGCGCGCCACGCTGGACACAACGCAGGCTCACGAAGACCGCCCCAGAATCAAAGCACCGGTGCACAGGCAGCGGTCGTAGGTGATCATGCCGAAGCCGCTGACCAGCCCGATATTCGCGTTGGGCACCGCCTTGCCCAAAGGCCTGTCGGTCAGCTGGCGCACGGTTTCCACCAGCCCCAGATAGCCGCCCGCTGCACCGGCCTGGCCCATCGACAACTGCCCGCCGCTGGTGTTGGTGGGCATCGTGCCGTTGCAGTCCAGCGTGTGGGCGCGCACGAACTCGGCGCCCTCGCCTTCGGCGCAAAGGCCGTGGCCTTCGTACTGCATCATCACGATGACCGGGTAGTCGTCGTAGAACTGCACCAGGTCCAGGTCCTTGGGCTGGATGCCGGCCATCGCATACAGCTCGTCGCGGTCCACCGACCAGCCGCCGCGGACCATGATCGGGTCTTCGCGCCAGGCGTTGTGGCGCTCGGTGGCGGCCAGCACCTGCACGAAAGGAAGGCCCAGATCGCGTGCGCGGGCCTCGCTCATCACCAGCACGCCGTCGCCGCCGGCGCAGGGCATGACACAGTCGAACAAGTGGATCGGGTCGGCGATGACCCGCGCGCCCATGTACTCGTCCAGCGTCAGCGGCTTTCTGAACATCGCGTGCGGGATGCCGAGCGCGTTCTGGCGCTGCGCCACGCTGATCTTGCCGAAGTCCTCGCGCCTGGCGCCGCGCGTGCGCATGGTGTGCGCGGTGATGAAGGCGAACATCGAGTTCGGCCCGCCCGAGCCATAGGGCCAGGTGGCATCGCGCGCAAAGGCGCTGAAGCTGCCCAGCATCGACCTGAAGGAATCGACATGGTTGGTGTCGCCGCTGATGCAGGCCACGATGTCCGCGTCGCCGGCTTGCACAGCGCGCGCGGCACGGCGCACCGCCACCACGCCACAGGCACCCCCCATCGGGACGTGGTCCAGCCAGCGCGGGCTCACGCCCAGGTGCTGCGTCAGGCCCACCGCGGTGTCAGGCGTCAGTGAGAAGCTGGACACGCACAGGCCGTCGATCGCGTCCTTGGGCACGCCCGATTGTTTGACCAGCTCGGCCAGCACACGGCCCAGGAACCACGGCGCGCCATTCGTCGAGAAGCGCTCGTAGGGCACCGTCACCGGCACCGCCACCGCCACGCCTTCGTAGCCGCGTCGCGTCACGTGGGCACCCCAGGCGCTGCGCGCCGCCCCGCCAAGCGGGGATGAGCAGCTTCGGACGGCCGTGCGCTGCTCATGTCGTGCGCTTTTTCATCGCGCGGGTGTCGATGCAGTTCGGCTGGCCCGGCAGCGTCTGCGCCAGCGTTTTGGTCTGCGAGCGCTGCACCTTCTGCGACAGCGTCAGCGGCAGCGCGTCGACGAAGGCCACATAACCCGGTGCCTTGTAGTAGGCCAGCTGCTGCAGCGCGTGCTGCGTGATCTGCGCTGCCAGCGCGTCCAGGTCCTCGTCGGGCTGCGGGTCGCGGCGCACGATCAGGGCCAGCACCTCGTCGCCGCGCACCGCGTCGGGCGCCGCGGCCACGGCCACCGAGGCCACGCGCGGGTGCTGGGCGAGCACGCTTTCCACCTCCACGGCGGAGATGTTCTCGCCGCTGCGGCGGATGACGTTCTTCTTGCGGTCGACGAAGTACAGGTGTCCATCGGCGTCGGCGCGCACCAGGTCGCCGGTGTGGAACCACCCCGCTTCCCAGGCTTCGGCGGTGGCGGCCTCGTCCTTCAGGTATTCAGTGAAGAAGCCGCGTTTCGGGTCGGCACCGGCCGCGCGCACCCACAGCTCGCCGGGCTCGCCGGTGGCCACAACGGCGCCGTACTCGCCGACCAGCCGCCATTGCACGGTGTCTTCGGCGCGGCCGAAGCAGCTTTGGCCCACGTGCCGCGGCTCGCGGTTGGCGATGACCACCGCGCCGGCACCGGTCTCGGTCATGGCCCAGGCTTCGAGCAGTGGGAAGCCGAAGCGCTCTTCGAACACCGCCTGCTGACGCCGGTCGACGCCCGCGCCGAAGCCGAAACGCACGCCATGCTCGCGGTCCTTGGGCGACGGCGGTGCGCCTAGCAGCATGGCCGGCATCACGCCCAGGTAGTGCGCGACGGTGGCGCGCGATGCACGCACCGAATCCCACCAGCTGCCGGGATGGAAGCGGTCCAGCTGCACCAGGCAGCCACCGGTCATCACCATCGCCATCGCGGAATAGGCCATCGCGTTCATGTGCGTCAGCGGCAGCGGCGTGATCATCCGTTCAGTGCCTTCGTGCAGCGTGCACAGGCCGCCGATCGTCGCGTACCACTCGCCCGCGAGCAGGAAGTAGTGATTGCTCAGCACGCAGCCCTTGGGCCGGCCGGTGGTGCCCGAGGTGTAGAGCAGCGCACATTCGCTGTCGCGCGTGGTCGGCGCATCGGCCTTCGGTGCCGGCCAGGGCGCGCCGGGCATGGCGCCGGCATGGTCCGGCGTCAGCAGCACCGGCATGTGGCCGGGCACGGCCGCGGCACGCAGGTCGTCGATGCGGTCGGGCAGGCTGATGGCCAGGCACAGCTCGCTGTGTTCCAGCAGGTAGCTCAGCTCGGCCGCGCGCATGTCGTTGTTGATCGGCACCACGCCGACGCCCAGTGCGTTGAGCGCGAACCAGTGCAGGAAGAAGTCGGGCCGGTTCTCCAGCAGCAGCCCGGCGCGGTGGCCGTGGCCGTAGCCGGCAGCGACATAGCGGCTGCTCAGGTTCTCGATGCGCGCCAGCGCCTCGCCGAAGTGCAGCGTGCCGGCGGGGATGTCGTAGGCCTGGGCCGTGACCGGCTCGACGCACAGGAAGTCGGCGTCGGGCTGCCGGCGGGCGCGCTCGGCAAAGACCTGGTAGACGGTGAGTTCCATGGGGGTGGCCTTGGGTTCAGCGCCGTCTGGTTGGCTCGGTGGCCCATGGGTTGAATAGCGGCACACCCATCGGCTCGAAATCGGCCACGTTCCGCGTCACCAGGGTCATGCCATGCACCAGCGCGGTGGCGGCGATCAGTGCGTCGCGCTCGGGGCGCGGGTCGGGCACATGCAGCGCGGCGCAGCGTAACGCCACTGCTTCGTCCACCGGCAGGATGCGGCCCGCAAAGCCGGGCAGCACCTTGTCGTCGAGCCAGCTGCGCAGCATGGCGCCCTGTTTCGTGTCGCGCCGCTCGACCAGGCGCACGCCGGTTTCCAGCTCCATCAGCGTGACCACCGAGATGAAGAAGCCGCCGGCACCGGCCGACGCGGCCCATTTCGCGACCTTGGCATCGATGCGCCGCGTGCCGATCTTGCGCAGTTCGGAAACGACATTCGTGTCCAGCAGTTGCATCAGGCCTCAGCCGAGGTCGGCCGGGCGATGCCGCGTACGGCTGCGCGGCGGCGTGAACTCGATGGCCGCCGTCTGCGGCATGGCCAGCACATCGGCCAGGCTGGCGTGCTGGCCGACCAGCGCCTGGTACTGCTCGGCGGTCAGCAGCACATGTGCCGGGCGGCCGCGGTCGGTGATGAACACCGGACCGGACTCGGCGGCGCGCTTGGCGCGGCCGGCGTCCTGGTTGAATTCGCGGCTGGTCATGGTGGTGACGGGCATGGTCGACTCCGGCAAAGTAGCAACGTTACTACATATG
>JAGTRL010000249.1 GCA_018261815.1 Pseudomonadota bacterium | reverse complement strand
CGAGCAGCAACGCGAGCACGGCCGCATCCCCGGCCAGTTGCGGCTGCTGATCGAGGTGGTGGCGCGTGCCTGCAAGCGCATCGCCATCTCGGTGAACAAAGGGCCGCTCGGTGATGTCATCGGCACCGCGCACACCGAGAACGTGCAGGGCGAGGTGCAGAAGAAGCTGGACATCATCAGCAACGACGTGCTGATCGAGGCCAACGAATGGGGCGGTCACCTTGCGGCGCTGGCCAGCGAGGAGATGGACACCATTCACGTCGTGCCCAACCGCTACCCGCAGGGCGAGTACCTGCTGCTGTACGACCCGCTCGACGGCTCGAGCAACATCGACGTCAACGTCAGCATCGGCACCATCTTCAGCGTGCTGCGCAAGGTGGGCCACCACCATGGCGTGGTCGAGGACGACTTCCTGCAGCCCGGGCGCTTCCAGGCGGCAGCCGGCTACTGCGTGTACGGCCCGCAGACGCAGTTGGTGCTGACGGTAGGCAACGGCGTGGCCGTGTTCACGCTCGACCGCGAGATGGGCTCCTGGGTGCTGACCGAAGAGAAGCTGCAGATTCCCGCGGATACCAAGGAGTTCGCGGTCAACATGAGCAACCTGCGCCACTGGGCGCCGCCGGTGCGCCGCTACATCGACGAATGCCTGGCCGGCAAGACCGGGCCGCGCGGCAAGGACTTCAACATGCGCTGGGTGGCCAGCATGGTGGCCGACGTGCACCGCATCCTGTGCCGTGGCGGCGTGTTCCTTTACCCCTGGGACGCGCGCGAGCCCGACAAGCCCGGCAAGCTGCGGCTGATGTACGAGGCCAACCCGATGGCCTTCCTGGTCGAGCAGGCCGGTGGCGCCGCCACCAACGGCAAGCAGCGCATCATGGACTTGATGCCGTCCAAGCTGCACGAACGCGTCAGCGTGATCCTGGGCTCGAAGAATGAGGTCGAGCGCGCCACCGCCTACCACCTCGAGACCGAGGCGGCGCCCAAGTAGCTACGGCCTCAGCACCCGCGCCACCGGCGCGGGGCGCAGCCGATAGGCATCGGGCATGCCCGAGCCCAGCAGCGGCCGCAGGTACAGGCGGAAGGCATCGGTGACATCGGTGCCGTTGGGCGCGATGAAGGCGTCGTCCATGACCCGCGTCTTGCCAGCCACGTCGGACAGCGGCACCAACTCGTAGTCGGCCGAATAGAAGCCGGTGCGCTTGATGGCCACCGAGCCGTCGCGGTCACCCCAGATCGCAAACTGCACGGCCTTCTCGCCGACCTCGCGCGCCTCGCGCGCGTCAACGTCGGACACGCAGCCGATGAAGCTGCGCTGCAGGTAGCCGAAGGTGTCGCCGCGCACGCGCTTGATGCCGACCTTGGCCTTGATCTCCTCGCACAGCAGGTCGGCCAGCGCGCCGGTGCCGGAAAGCTGCACGTTGCCATGCGCATCGTGCTCCACCTGCTTGGCCAGCTGCGTCAGCATGGGCTGGCCCGACGCATCGTGGATACCTTCGGACACCGCCACCACGCAGCGGCCATGGCGCTCGTAGGTGGCCTTGACGTCGGCCAGGAAGCTGTCGATGACGAAGTCGCGCTCCGGCAGGTAGATCAGGTGCGGCCCGTCGTCGGGGAACTTCTTGCCCAGCGCCGAGGCCGCCGTCAGAAAGCCGGCATGCCGGCCCATCACCACCGCCACGTACACGCCGGGCAGCGCGGCGTTGTCCAGGTTGGCGCCGGCAAAGGCCTGCGCGACGAAACGCGCCGCCGACGGGAAGCCGGGCGTGTGGTCGTTGCACACCAGGTCGTTGTCGATGGTCTTGGGGATGTGGATGCAGCGCAGCGGGTAGCCGGCCTTGGAGGCCTCCTCGCTGACGATGCGCACCGTGTCCGACGAATCGTTGCCGCCGATGTAGAAGAAATGGCCGATGCCATGCGCGCGCAGCACCTCGAAGATCTGGTGGCAGTACTTCAGATCGGGCTTGTCGCGGGTGGAACCCAGCGCCGAGCCGGGCGTGGCCGCCACCAGTTCCAGGTTGTGGCTGGTCTCGCGCGTCAGATCGACGAAGTCCTCGTTGACGATGCCGCGCACGCCGTGGCGTGCGCCGTAGATGCGCTCCACCGGCCCCATGCGCCGCGCCTCCAGCACCACGCCGACCAACGACTGGTTGATCACGGCGGTGGGGCCGCCCCCTTGGGCGACGAGGATCTTGGTGGCTGTCATGACACGCTCCCGCTGCTGGTTGTGCGCCGGCCATTGTGCCCGCGCCGGGCCGCTACAATCCGTGACGTTCCGGCGCCGGTGTAGCTCAGTTGGTAGAGCAGCGCATTCGTAATGCGAAGGTCGGGAGTTCGACTCTTCTCACCGGCACCAGTCTCTCCCAGGGCCCGCCAGCGAGCGGGCCCTAACATTTTGGGCCGCATGGGCCGCAATTACGGCTCATCCGGCCCACGGCTTACCAACCGACTTTCGCGCTCGCTGCCCTTCAGCGACATTGGGCCGCAGCGTTCCATACTCAGACGATCTACTCGCTGCTTACAGCAAACGCAGAGCGACGGGTGCGCCGTCTACGGCTGCAACCGAGCCCCCAGAGTCAAGCCCGCGCCACATTGCCGCCGCCCAACCGATCATTGCGAGTACCAGCACCGACCCATTGTGGTCCGACCGGTCGCGTGATTCGGCGACGGATTGCTTTCCTCCAACGGCTACAGCCACGACGCCATGACAGGACGTGGACGTGTCAACAGCGCCGCCAGCTGCTGCATGAACTCCAGCGGCTACATCACCAGGTGCGTGGTGCCGTCGCGCCACGCGGTCTTGAGCTCCAACCCCACCTGCCCGGCGGCGTTGCACTGCACCCGCTCGTCCGCTAGCGCCGGGCGGGTGATGTAGCGGCATCGCTGCTCCAGCGCCCGGTGATCAACGTATGCAGCAGGGTGTGCAGTTCGTCGTCGGTGGGTGCACCCAACCCGATCCTCGACGAGATCCTGCGCGTGCGGCGCCCGCTGACGCGTCAGGTACCGGCCCGGTCGGCACCGACAGCGCCCGGCAGCACGACGCGCGCTCGCAGCCCGCCGGCCTCGCGCGCCGACGGATCGACCTGCCAGCCCTGCGCAACGGCGAGCTGGCGCACGATCGCCAGGCCAAGCCCGTAGCCGCCGGTCTGCGCGCTGCGCGAACGGGGTCATCGCGTGGTGGAAGCCGAGCTGCCCACGGGGCTACAGCTGATCCGCCGCGGGGGTAACTTGCTCCAAGGCGGTGTCGCTCCGAGCACCGAAGGCGTCGCGCGGGGTGACTGAGCCGGGACGTGCGAGCCCGGAAGGGCTGGCACGCTTGCCAAAGGCCCCCGGTGCGATACAAGCGACCGGGCTGAGGCAGCGTCGCACGGCCGTCACAGCCATCGTGCAGAATGCTCGCAAGGCTCGTGCTTTCGGTCACGGGGAGTCCGGCGGCACGAGGACACGGGATTGCTGCTGCTTAGCCGCTGTGCGAGCCTGCGGGCCTCGGTCAGATCGCGCTTCTCGACGCACCAGGACAGACACACCATGACGGAACTCGGCGACAGCCTCGAGCGCATGAGCTTCATGCAGCTGCTGCTGCTGTTCGGCTTCGTCACCTGCTATGTGCTGGCCCTCGGCGGCCTGTTCGGCACGACGGTGCGGCTGCGCGCAGCGGCGCTGGCGCTGGTGCAGGCGGTGGCCTTCGCCACGCTGACCGATCCCTGGGTGCACGGCGCCTTGCTGGTGGTCTTCGTGGTTGCCGGCCTGGGCCTGTTCGTCATGCTCAGCTGGCTGCTGGCCCGCTTGCTGGCACCCCGCCCGCTGCCGTTGCCGCCGGACTCGCAGGCTGAAGCCGCGTCCGACACCCCAACCACGCCAATGTCGCAGCCGCAACGGCACGGCGATGCACCCGGCGCGGTGCCAAAGTTGGGCGCGCGCCGCGCCCGCGCCACGCGTTAGCGCGCGCTCAGGCGTCGCGCTCGTCGAAGCCCACCTCGAAGTCGTTGCGACCGGTACGGTCGCGGCCGCGCAGCAGCCACAGCGGCCGCGTGGCAAAGGCGGTCGGCACGCCGGAGCGGCCGGCCACCGGGTCGAGGCTGCGCTCGAACACCGAGCTGCCAGGCATGTAGCGCAGGGCCACGCCGGCGCGGCGCTTGTCGGAGCGGTTGGCCTGGGCGCCGTGGATCATGTACACATCGTGCATCGACATCTGCCCGGGCTGCAATTCCAGGTCCACCGCGGTGGCCGCATCGAAGCTTGCTTCGGGCAGGCGCTGCTGCAGGACCAGGTCATGCCGGTCCTCGTGCAGGTGCGGGTGGCTGGTGCGTGCCAGGTGCGAGCGCGGGATCACGCGCAGGCAGCCGTTTTCGGTGACCGATTCGTCCAGCGCCACCCACACGGTGCAGGTGGCCAACGGGCGGATCGGCCAGTAGTGACCGTCCTGGTGCCACGGCGTCTCGTGGCCGTCGCCGGCCGGCTTGCAGAACACATGGCAGCCCCACAGGATGATGTCCGGGCCGATCAGCTGTTCCACCGCGTCGAGGATCTGCTCGTTCCTGGCCAGCGCCAAGAACTCGGCCTGGCCGCGCACGCCTTCGTCGTTGGCACGGCCGCCGCTGCGCGCCAGGTGCGCGCTGATCAGCTTCTCGGGACGCACGCCGGGGTTGTCGCGGATCAGACGTTCGAGCGCATCGCGCAGGCTGTCGACCAGCTGGGCGCTCAGCCGGAACGAGGGCACCAGGTAGCCCAGCGCGTGGTACTGGCGTACTTCGGCGTCGCTCAGCAAGGCCATGACCTCAGCCTCGCAGGAACAGCGTGACCAGCGGCTGGTCGCCCACCTGGCGGCTCCAGTGGCCATGCAGCGCAGCGTCGAAGCTGGCGCCCGCAGGCAGCGTATCGGCCGAATAGAAGTGCTGGCCGGGTTCGAAGATGCGCGAGCTGCCGTCCTGCAGACCGATCTCCATGCGGCCGGACAGGATGAAGACCCATTGCGGCGCCGGTGTGCAGTGGAAGCTGCTGCGAAAGCCTACCGGGCTGTGACGCAGCTGGTAGCCGCCCGATGCGAAAAGCGCTGACAGCCGCGCCTGCGGCGTGCCCTCGCCGAGCGCGATGCGCTCTTCGCGAAAGCGTGCGCAGCCATCGCTGTCGGTATAGAGCGCGACCTTGTGGAATTCGGGCATGGCAGGGGCCTCCGGTTGTTGGATGCCGTCGACGATCTGCTGCGGCGTCAGCACCACATCGAAGGCCAGGGCATTTTCATCGGCCTGCGGCGGCTCCAGGGTGGACAGCTGGCTGTCCAACAGCGACGGCGGCATGTAGTGGTCGGTGCGCGCGGCGATGCGCGCGGCCAGCAGTTCGCGGCTGCCATGCAGGAAGATCAGCACGAGATCGGGTGCGCCCTGGCGCAGCAGGTCGCGGTAGCAGCGCTTCAGCGCCGAACAGGACAGCACCACGCCTTCGCCGGCCGTACGGGCCAGCGCCAGGCGCTGGCTCAGCGCGAGCAGCCAGCCCTGGCGGTCGGCATCGGACAGGGGCTGGCCCGCGGCCATGCGCGCCACGTTCTCCGGTGGATGGAAGTCGTCGCCGTCCAGATAGGTGGCACCGCGCGCATGGGCCAGCGCCCGCCCCACGGTGCTCTTGCCGCAGGCGCTGACGCCCATCACCACATGGATGCGGGCAGACGATTCAGTCGATGCGCTGGCTGCTGCCTTCATCGAACAGGTGCGCCTTGGCGCCGTCGATCACCAGGCCGATGCGTTCGTCGGGCTGCACTGCGGTGCGGCCGTGCAGCACGACGATAAGCTGCTCGCCGCCGACTTCGAGCAGCAGCTCGGTTTCGGCGCCAGTGGGTTCGACGACCACGACCTTGGCCGCGATGCCCTGGTCCGGCGTGGTCAGGCCGATGTCGCCCGGACGGATGCCGTAGTGCACCGCCTGGCCGTCGCGGCCTTGGCGCAGTTCGCCCACCGGCCACGCGCTGCCCTGGGCCTCGACAAAACTGCGGCCGTCAAGGCGGCGCAGCATGCCCTTGAAAACGTTCATCGCCGGCGAGCCGATGAACTGCGCCACGAACAGGTTGCCCGGGTGGTCGAAAAGCTCCAGCGGCGTGCCGATCTGCTCGACGATGCCGTCGTGCATGACGACGATGCGGTCGGCCATCGTCATCGCTTCGATCTGGTCGTGCGTGACGTAGACCGTGGTGGTCTTCAGCCGCTGGTGCAGCGCCTTGATCTC
>JAGTRL010000248.1 GCA_018261815.1 Pseudomonadota bacterium | reverse complement strand
CGCGCGGACAGTGCTTCCCAGCGCTCCAGCGCCTGCATCAGCTCGTCGTCGAGCTGCGCATAACGCGCCTGCAGCTCGCCCACGCGCTGCGGTTCTTCGGTGTAGAGCGAGGCGCTCGCCAGGCGCTCACCGATGGCGCGCTGCTCGGCTTCCAGCGCCTCGATGCGCGCCGGCATCTCCTGCAGTTCGCGCTGCTCCTTGAAGCTGAGCTTGCGCGCCGCGGCGGCGGGCGCCGGCCTGGCCGCAGGCCGCGCCAATGCGGGCGCGGTGGCGCGCGGCGGGGCCGCGGCGAGCTCGCGTGAGCGTGCACGCTGCAGTTGCCAGTCCTCGTAGCCGCCTTCGTACTCGCGCCACTGGCCCAGCGTGTCCTCACCTTCCCAGGCGATGGTGCTGGTGACCACGTTGTCCAGGAAGCGCCGGTCGTGGCTGACCAGGAACACCGTGCCGGCATAGGCCTGCAGCAGCTCTTCCAGCAGCTCCAGCGTGTCGATGTCCAGGTCGTTGGTGGGTTCGTCGAGCACAAGCACATTGGCCGGCAGCGCGAACAGCCGCGCCAGCAGCACGCGGTTGCGCTCGCCGCCCGACAGCGTGCGTACCGGCGAATTCGCGCGCTCCGGCGCGAACAGGAAGTCGTTCAGGTAACTCATCACATGCTTGCGCTGGCCGTTGAACTCGATCCACTCGCTGCCAGGGCTGATGCTGTCGGCCAGCGTCGCGTCCAGGTCGAGGCGGCTGCGCATCTGGTCGAAGTAGGCGACCTCAAGCTTGGTGCCCTGGCGCACCGCGCCCGAGCTGGGCTGCAGCTCGCCGAGGATCAGCTTCAGCAGCGTGGTCTTGCCGGCGCCGTTGGGGCCGATCAGCCCGACCTTGTCGCCGCGCAGGATGGTGGCACTGAAGTGGCTGACGATGGGCACGCCACCGTACGAGAAGGACACGTCGCGCAGCTCGGCCACGATCTTGCCGCTGGGTACGCCGGCGTCGATCTCCAGCCGCACCTGGCCCAGTGCGTCGCGCCGCTTGGCACGCATCGCGCGCAGCCGCTGCAGCCGCTCGACGCGCGCCACGCTGCGCGTGCGCCGCGCCTCCACGCCCTTGCGGATCCACACCTCCTCCTGCGCCAGCAGCTTGTCGGCGCGTGCGTTGGCCAGCGAATCGGCGGCCAGTTGCTCCTCCTTCAATCGCTCGTAGGCGCTGAAGTTGCCCGGGTAGCTGCGCAGCAGGCCGCGGTCGAGCTCGACGATGCGCGTGCACACCGCGTCGAGGAAGGCGCGGTCATGGGTGATCAGCATCACGCTGCCCTTGAAGCCACACAGCAGCTCCTCGAGCCAGGCAATCGAATCCAGGTCCAGGTGGTTGGTGGGCTCGTCGAGCAGCAGCACCTCGGGCACCGCCACCAGCGCCTGCGCCAGCGCGACGCGCTTCTTCATGCCGCCGGACAGGCTGCCGATGTCGCGGGACCCGTCCAGGTGCAGCTGAGCGAGGGTGGTGTCCACGCGCTGCTCCCAGGTCCAGGCGTCCAGGGCCTCGATGCGGGTCTGCAGTGCGTCCAGGTCGTCACCAGGGGCATGTGCCTCGTAGCGCGCGCGCAGCGCCTTGGCCTCGGCCACGCCTTCGCTGACGATGTCGAAGACGCTGTGGGCTGGCTCGAACAGCGGCTCCTGCGGTACGTAGCAGATGCGCAGCCCCTGCGTCATCTGCAGCAGCCCGTCGTCGAGCTTTTCCTGCCCGGCCAGCACCTTCAGCAGCGAGGACTTGCCGGCGCCGTTGCGGCCGATCAGGCCGAGTCTCTCGCCGGCCTCGAGCGAGAACGCCGCGCCGTCGAGCAGCGCGACATGCCCGTAGGCCAGGTGGGCATTGGACAGCGAAAGGATGGCCATGGAGGGGGTCTTGTCGAGGGAGCGCGATTATGGACATGGGCGCGCAGGCTTCGCACCGATGCGCGCAGGCGACACGCGCTGCCCCATCCATGGGCCAAGCCGTGACGGAATCACCGCCTTCCTCGACAGCCACAAGCGCGCGCCCCGATGCCCGGCCGGATTGCCGCCATGATGATGGAATAAGGACAGTCGTTGGGCCCGTTCGATGAGAAGTGAGTTCGTGGTGTGCCACAGGCGCGGTTTCGCGCCTGCGCTTGCGGCCACGTCGTGGCCGGCAGCGGCATGAACACGCGCACTGCGCGCCGACGGCGCACGCCGCACGGCTTTGCCCGTTCGCAATCGGGGTTTCTGGACCTTCGCGGCAAGGCGGCCGACAGCGGCGAAGCCACCCGGGTCGGTGGTCGTGCCGCGGTCTATGTCAGCGTGCGCTGGAAGTTCGCGATCTCGATCGTTGCCGGGACGGCGTGGGCGGTCTTCTCGTACCTCGCGGCACGTGCCTGGCTGGACGACCTGTCGGGCGTGATCGGCGCCACCCTCGCCTACCTGGCCATCTTCGGGATCGCGATCATTCCCGGTTTCATGAATGCGTTCCTCGTGGCCAGCCTGCTGCTCGACCGCCGGCCGGCCATTCGTGCGTCCACCGACTCGCTGCCGGGCATCACCATCCTGGTGGCGGCCTACAACGAAGAGGCCTGCATTGCGTCCACCATCGACAGCATTGCTCGACAAGCCTACCCCGGGCCGATGGAAGTGATCGTGATCAACGATGGCTCCACCGATGCAACGGCGCAGCGTCTGGCCGAGCTGCACTACCCCTGGCTCCAGGTCATCGACCTGGAGCGCAATGGCGGCAAGTCCCACGCGCTCAACGTGGGCCTGGCACGCGCGCGCTTCCGCCTGACCCTGACCGTCGATGGCGACTCGTATTTGTACCGCAACGCGCTGCGCAATCTGGTCGGCCGCTATCTCAGCGACCCGCCCGACACCCGGGCCGTGGCCGGTGCCGTGCTGGTGCGCAACTCGCGCGAGAATCTGGTCACTGCCGCTCAGGAGTGGGACTACTTCCACGGCATTGCCGCGATCAAACGTCTGCAGAGCCTCTACCAGGGCACGCTGGTGGCGCAAGGCGCGTTCTCGATCTACGACACCGACACGATCCGCGCACTCGGTGGATGGCCCCACACCGTCGGTGAAGACATCGTATTGACCTGGAACATGCTGGCCCACGGCTATCGTGTCGGCTTTGCCGAGAATGCCTGTGTGTTCACCAACGCACCGACCACCTGGAAACAGTTCATCCGGCAGCGACAACGGTGGTCGCGCGGACTGATCGAAGCCTTCAAGGCCCACTGGAGACTGCTGTTCAAGACCAGGATGACGACGCTGTTCATCTGGTGGAACCTGCTGTTTCCGTACCTCGACCTGGCGTTCACATTGGCCTTCATCCCCGGACTGGTGCTCGCGCTGTTCGGTGTCTATTGGTTGGCCGGGCCATTGACGCTGTTGCTGTTGCCGCTCGCCGGGCTCGTCAATTTCCTGATGTTCCACGTGCAGTCGCGCATGTTCATGGAGCAAGGCCTGCACGTGCGCCGCAACGTGAAGGGCTTCTTTTTCTACGTGCTTTGCTACAGCTTCGTGCTGCAGCCGGCCTGCGTGATCGGCTATGCGCAGGAACTGCTGAACCGCACCAAGACCTGGGGCACCAAATGAAGGCCTTGGTTTGTCTGGCCACCCTGTGCGCCTGCGCCACGCCTGGCGCCGCGCAGTCGGTCCATGTCGGCCTGTTTCTGTCGCACGACTCGGACTCCTTCGACGAATACCGGGTCAGCGCCGGCTACACCGGCGAACAGGGCTTCGGACTGGCCGCAGGCGCCGTGCGCTACACCGCCCCCGGATGGTCGGCCAACGGGGCGCTGCTCGCAGGCACCTACAAGGAGCAAGGCAGGTTGCGCCAGACCGAGGCCAGCGTCGGGGTGGCACGGATCGACGGGCAGGACCACCTGGTGGCCGGGATCGACCACCTGCAGCGCTGGGAGGCCGGCCATGCCCTGGGCTTCGGTTTCGAGCGCAACATTGTCAACAGCCAGGGCGGCATCGAGGACGAAATCCTCTTCAACAGCCTGGCGCTGGTCGGTGACTATGTGTTCTCGGCGCCATTCAACGTGGGGCTGGCCGCCGGCACGACCTACTTCAGCGACGGCAACCACCGGCCGTTTCTGCGCACGCGCTGGAACTACTCGCTGGACGAGCAGTACGGACTCAACGCCTACCTGAAGACCCGCAGCTACCGCAACTCGGACCCGGACCGTCCCCAGTACTTCTCGCCTGAGTGGCTGAACGAGGCTTCGCTCGGCCTGTCGTCGCGCTGGCTTGCCGCGGAACGCGTGGTGGTCAGCGCCTCGCTGGACGCCGGCATGCAGTACACGAACAGCGACAACCAGCCGATCTGGGGCGCTTTCCTGGGACTCGCATCGCCGCGCAATTCGGCCATCCGCTGGAACATCGGCCTGCTGGCCACGAACACGGCTTCGCTGCTGACCTCCCAATCCGGCGCCTACCAATACCTCAGTGCCACGGCGCAGCTGAGTTTTCCGCTGTAGACGGCCCTTCAGCCGCTCGCGGCGTCGACGCCCGTCGCTGTGGCCCGCTCCAGCGCGTCGATGAACATCGCAGCCACGTCGAAGCCAGTCTGCTGCGCGATCTCCTGAAAGCAGGTCGGACTGGTGACGTTGATCTCGGTAAGACAGTCGCCGATCACGTCCAGACCCACCAGCAGCAGACCACGCTGAGCCAGCACCGGGCCGAGTGCGCTGGCAATCTCGCGGTCGCGCGCGCTCAAGGGTTGCGCCACGCCCTTGCCGCCAGCGGCCAGGTTGCCGCGGATCTCGCTGCCCTGCGGGATGCGCGCCAGCGAATGGGGCACAGGCTCGCCGCCGATCACCAGGATGCGCTTGTCGCCCTGCACGATCTCGGGCAGGTAGCGCTGCACCATCAGCGTCTGCGCGCCATGGCGATTGAGCGTCTCGGTGATGCTGCCCAGGTTCAGGCCGTCGGCGCCGACCCGGAAGATGCCCATGCCGCCCATGCCGTCCAGCGGTTTCAGGATGATGTCGCCATGCTCGGCATGGAAGGCGCGCACATCGTCGGCACTGCGTGTCACCAGCGTCGGGCCGATGAACTGCGGAAACTCCAGGATCGCCAGCTTTTCCGGGTGGTCGCGCAAGGAACGCGGCGAGTTGAAGACCCGCGCGCCGTCGGCCTCGGCGCGCTGCAGCAGGTGCGTGGCGTAGAAGTATTCGCTGTCGAAAGGCGGGTCCTTGCGCATCAGCACCGCGTCGAAGTCGGCCAGCGCAAGGGGCTCGGCGTCGCTGTCCTCGTACCAGTCGTCCAGCGTGCCGGTCAGGCGCAACCCGCGCACCCGGGCGCGCACCGGTGCGCCGCGCTGCCAGTGCAGGTGCGACGGCTCGCAGGCCCACAGGCCGTGTCCGCGTGCGCAGGCCTCGCGCATCATCGCGAAGGTGGAGTCCTTGTAGGGCTTGAAGCTTTCCAGCGGGTCGGCGACGAAGAGAAGGTTCACGGTGCGGGGCTCAGCGGTGGGCGCGGGAGCGGTAGTGTTGCACCATCAGCGCGGCGCTGCCGGCGATCACGCCCCAGAAGGCGGAGCCGACACCCGCCAGCGTCAGGCCGGACAGCGTCACCAGGAAAGTCAGCCCAGCGGCATCGCGGTGAGCCTCGTCCTTCAGCGCTGCGGCCAAGCCGCCGGCGATGGTGCCCAGCAGAGCCAGGCCGGCCACGGCCAGCACCAGTTCGCGCGGGAACGCGGCAAGCAGCCCGACCACCGCGCCGCCGACCAGGCCCAGCGCGATATAGAAAACGCCGGCGGCCACGCTGGCCACATAGCGCCGCGCCGGGTCTTCATGCGCCTCGCGGCCCATGCAGATGGCTGCAGTGATGGCCGCCAGGTTGAAGGCATAGCCGCCGAAAGGGGCCAGCAGCGCGCTGGCCGCGCCCGTGGCGGTGATGGCGGGCGAGACCGGTGTGGCGTAGCCGGCCGCGCGCTGCGCGGCCACGCCCGGCAGGTTCTGCGAGGCCATCGTCACCACGAACAGCGGCAGCGCCACGCCCACCAGCGCGCCCAGGCTGAACACCGGCGTGGTCCACACCGGCAGCGCCATGTCCCAGACGATGGCGCTGGTGTCCATGCGCTGCTGTGCCGCGGCCACCGCGATGCCGGCCAGCAGCACGCCGGGCACCGCATAGCGCGGCCAGGCGCGACGCCCGACCAGGAAGACCCCTGCCATCACGCACACCAACAGCGGCGCGGTCTTCACCGCGCCCACCGCGTCCAGGCCGAAACGCGCCAGGACGCCTGCCAGCAGCGCCGCGGCGATGGCCTGCGG
>JAGTRL010000247.1 GCA_018261815.1 Pseudomonadota bacterium | reverse complement strand
CCGCGCTGGGTTCGGCCTTCTGTTCGCTGGCACTGGAGCGCGGCGTGTACCTGCACCCGAAGCACAACATGTTCCTCAGCGTCGCGCATCGGCCGCAGGACATCGACCAGGCGCTGCAGGCCACCGACAGCGCGTTCGCCGCGCTGGCCCTGCGTTGATCGAGCGCAATCGGCCGCACATCGGCGCGGCGTAGATTGCCATCGTCCCTCGACTCTGGAGATGGTGATGAATGCAGTTTCACGGTGGATCTTGATGGGCTGCATCGTCGGTGCAGCGGGTTCGGTGGTGGCCCAGGGTGCATCCGCGCCCGGAAGCGGGCCCGCTGGTGGGCAGGGTGCCGGCCCAATGGCCAGCAGTCCGGGTATGGGTATGGGACCCGGCATGGGCCGCGGTCGCGGCGCGCCCTACGGGCCGGACTATTCGCACGGCTGGTCGATGATGACGCCCGAAGAGCGCAGCCAGCACCAGGCGAAGATGCGTTCGATGACGAACTACGACGAGTGCAAGTCCTACATGGCGCAGCAGCACGAACAGATGGCGGCGCGGGCCAAGGCGCAAGGCACGCAGCTGCCAGCTCAGCCGCGCCGCGACGCCTGCGCCGGCCTGAAGCCCTGATGCGGCAAAGCCGCGCCGCGCGGATCAGGACGTTCCGGAGCCGTCGCTGGCGCTGACCAGCATCGACATGGCGCGCGCCGCGTCCCGTTCCAGCGAGGTGAGGCCGGCGGCGACGCCGGCGCGGTCGCTGGCGCTGCGGTTCTGGCTGACCTTCCACTTGCCCTGCAATCGCGTGACCTCGATCTCGATACCGACGATGGCGCGCAGCATCTGCTCGATGTAGTCGGCCGGCGCATCGTCCACCTGCCAGCGTTGCGCGCGCGACGCTTCGTGCGTGTCGGTCAGGCGCTCGACCAGTGTGCGCAGCCAGGCCGCGTCCTCTGTAATGCGAAGCCGGCCGTTCAGGTGCACGACGGCATAGTTCCAGGTGGGCACCACCTTGGCGGTCTCGGCTTTCGACGTGTACCACGATGGCGTGATGTAGGCCTGCGGTCCCTGGAACACCGCCAGCACGTGCGCGCCGGCCGCCTCGCGCCACACCGGGTTGGCGCGGGCCACATGCCCGCGCAGCGTGCCGTGCACGCCGTCGCCTGCGCCGCGGTCCCACATCAGCGGCAGGTGTTCGGCCGTGAGCCCGCCGGCCGACTGCCAGGCGACGGTGGCCAGCGGATGCAACTGCAGCAGCTGCGCCATGGCGGCTGCATCCTGTTGCTCGAAGTGCTTCGGCAGGTACATGCTCAGCGGCGTTCGATCAGCTCGATCTTGTAGCCGTCGGGGTCGGTGATGAAGGCGATGACGGTGCTGCCGCCCTTCACCGGGCCGGCCTCGCGCGTGATCGCGCCGCCCAGCGCGGCGGTCTTGGCGCGCACCGCCGCGCAGGTGGCGGCGACGTCGGGCACGCCGATGGCCAGGTGGCCGAAGGCGGTGCCGAGTTCGTACTTGTCGACGCCGTAGTTGTAGGTCAGCTCGATCTCGGCATGCGCCGGGTTGCTGCCATAGCCGACGAAGGCCAGGTCGTACTTCTGCTCGGGCCGCTGCGTGGTGCGCAGCAGCTGCATGCCCAGCACCTGGGTGTAGAAGTCGATCGAGCGTTGCAGATTGCCGACGCGCAGCATGGTGTGCAGAAGGTTCATCCGGGGTCCTTGTTCGCGGGGGAGGCAGGCATTGTGCCGGTCGCACGCACCGCCTGCAGGCCTGGCGTCACGGCGGCGCCGTAGGCCTGGCGCCAGCGCTGCTGGATGGCGGCGTTGTCGGCGATGTGCGCTTTTGGCAGGCCGTCGTCGTGAAACCAGCTCGGGACGTGCGATTCGAACGCGAAGTGTTCGGTGGGTTTCAGCAGCCCCGGTTCGTCCAGGCTGCCCACCGACAGGTCCATGCGCTCGCTGTCCAGGAACTCGAAGCTCAGCGGCGTGCCGCAGCGGCTGCAGAAGCCGCGGCGCGCGATCTTCGACGACGCGTAGTACGCGGGCGGACCGTTCAGCCAGCGCAGCTCGCTCTTGCGCAGGTTGAGGTAGGCGGCTCGGGTGTTGCCGAAGGCCAGCTGGCACATGCGGCAGTGGCAGTAGTAGCCCTCGCGGTGGTCGGGTGTCGCCTCGTAGCGCACGGCGCCGCACAGGCAACCGCCTTGCAGCGGGGGCAGGGCATCGGGCATGGTGGCCTCCTTGCGGAACACGGCCGGACAGCTTAGCTGCCCAGGCCCGCAAGCACCAGCACGCCGAGCACCGCAAACACCGCGGCGGCGACGCGGTGCACCCACGTCACCGGCAGCCAGTCCATGACCCGGTCGCCGAGCAGCACCGCGGGCACGTTGGCGATCATCATGCCCAGCGTGGTGCCGGCGGTCACCACCCACAGCGAGTCGAACTTGGCCGCCAGCATGACCGTGGCGATCTGCGTCTTGTCGCCCATTTCGGCCAGGAAGAAGGCCACCGTGGTGATGCCGAACACGCCGAAGCGGCCGGTGCCCTCGGCCTTGACCTCGTCGGCCTGGTCGGGGATCAGCATCCACACCGCCACCGCCAGGAAGGACGCTCCCAGGCCCCAGCGCAGCCATTGCGGATCGATGCTGCGCGTGATCCAGTTGCCCAGCGCGCTGGCGCCGGCATGGTTGGCCAGCGTGGCCACCAGGATGCCCAGGATGATCGGTACCGGCTTGCGGTAGCGCGCCGCCAGCAGCAGCGCCAGCAGCTGCGTCTTGTCGCCGATCTCGCCGAGCGCGACGACACCGGTCGACACCAGGAAGGCCTGCAGCATCAGGCAGGCGGCATGGTGTAGTTCAGCGCCATGCGCCCGCCGTCGACGACGACGATCTCGCCGGTCATGTAGCTGGCTGCCTCGCTGAGCAGGAAGGTCACCACCTCGGCCACCTCCTCGGGTTCGCCCAGTCGGCGCATCGGCGTGCGGCTCATGATGCGCTCGCGCGCCTCGTCGCTGGTCAGCACCGCGGCACGGGCCAGCTCGGTGGCGATGGTGCCCGGCGCCACCGCGTTGACGCGGATGCCGTGGTCCACCAGCGCCAGCGCCATGGCGCGCGTCAACTGGTTGATGCCGCCCTTGCTGGCGTTGTAGCTGGCGATGTTGGGAATGGCCAGCGTGCCGTTGACCGAGCTCATGTGCACGATGGCGCCGCCGCCCTGCGCCGCCATGTGCCGCGCCACCGCCTGGCCAACGAGGAACGCGCCCTTGAGATTGACGCCGATCACCGCGTCCCAGTCGGCTTCGGTGATGTCGAGGAAGTCCGCGCCCTTGAAGATGCCGGCGTTGTTGACCAGCCCGTGCACGCGGCCGAATTCGGCCAGCGTGGCGGCCAGCGCGGCATCGACCTCGGCCTTGTTCGACACGTCGCAATGCAGGTACCGCACCCGCGCGCCGCCCTCGGCCAACGATTGCGCCAGCGCGCAGCCGTGGGTGTCGTCCACGTCCCACAGCGCCAGCGCCGCGCCGTCGCGCGCCAGGCGCCGCGCGCAGGCCGCGCCGATACCCTGTGCTGCGCCCGTGATCACCGTCGTGCGGCCCTGCAGCTTGAAATCGACTTCGGACAAGAGATGCTCCTCGTTCAACGGCCCTGGCGGTCGAGCCACAGGCCCAGCCCCTGCGCATTCAACCTCAGATCCATCGCCAGCGCGTCGGCGACCGCGGCGTCGCCCTGCGTGCAGCCATGCGCACGGGCATCCTGCTCGTACAACGCCTGCAGCGCCCGGCGCAGCCGCTCGTCGCGGCCGGTTCCCCCCGGTGTGGACAGGCCCAGGGTGACCAGGCGGTCGATGCCGGCGATCAGCTCGGCACCGAGGCGCGCCACGTCGCCGACGCGACCGTAATGTGTCAGGTGCATGCAGCGTGGCTGTTTTGCAAGCAGCCGCCGCACCGAGGCCTGCAGCGCCGGTGGGTCGAACTGCACCGGCGTCGAGATCGCCAAGATCCACGGCCCTCGCGCGGAGTCGAACTCGCGGTAGCTGATGCCGAAGGTGTCGCCGGCGAACCAGCCGCCACTGGCTTCGTCCCACAGGCAGTGGTGGTGCTGCGCATGGCCTGGCGTGTGCGCAAACTCCAACCGGCGCGTGCCCAGGTGCACCGCCATGCCCTCTTCGGTGGGGGTGATGCGTTCGGCCTGCACCGGCACCAGCGTGCCATAGTCGCGCGCCACCGCCTCGGGGCCGTAGATGTCGAGCACGGCCTGCTGCAGCGCGGACGGGTCCACCAGGTGACGAAGGCCGCGCGGATGCAGCAGCATGCGCGCCGAAGGCAGCTCGCGCATCAGCAGTCCGGCGCCGCCGGCATGGTCCAGGTGCACGTGCGAGGGGATCACCCAGTCCACCGCGTCGCGCGCCAGGCCCAGTGCGTCCAGCGTGGCCAGCAGCCGGGGCACGGCGTGGTTGGTGCCGGTGTCGAAGAAGGCGGCGCGGCCGCTGTCGACCAGCAAATAGGCGGCGTCGTAGTGCGGCCGGTGGTAGCCGGTGTCGATGCACCAGATGCCGTCGCCCAGCGCCTGGGCGAAGCGCGGCAGCGTGCCAGCCATGGACGCGCTCAGCCAGCGCCCAGCAGCACCCACAGTCGCGCGATGTCGGCGCTGCCGTCGCTGCCCTGCACGCTGCGCAGCGTCTGCGTGGACCTGGCCTTGCCCTTGGCCGACTGCAGTTGCGCCATGCCCAGGCGCAGCTTGGCGTCCTCGGGGCGCTTCAGGCCGCCCTTGGCGATGCCCTGCTCGATCAGGGCGATGCCCTTGTCGGCCTCGCCCATGGTTACGTACACATAACCGGCCTGCACCAGCGCATTGCCGTCCTTGGCCGCGGCAGCCTCTGCCGCGCGGGTGGCGATGGCAGCGCTGCTTTCGGTGTCCTGCTTCAGCGCCAGGTCGCGCAGGCGCTTGTGGCGCTCGGCCTCGGCGCCGCTGCCCAGCGCGCCGACGGCATAACCGCGTTCGACGATCTTCATGGCTTCGGCCGGGTAGCCGGCCTGCAGCGCGAGCTGCGCCATTTCCATGAAGTCCTCGGTCTTGCTCATCGTGCCGCTGGCCAGCTTCAGCCGCATCACGTCGAGCGCATAGCGGTCGGCGAAGCCGGCCTTGCGCGGCAGCCGTGCCAGGTACGCCGCCCAGTAGTCCTTCTTCGGGTAGTAGGCGAGCAGCTTTTCCAGCGTGGCGTTGTAGGCAGAGTGGTTGCTGCGCTGGTAGGCATCGGCCAGGCGCAGCAGGTCGGCTTCGGTCGGGCGCTGGCCGGCTTGCTCGGCCGTGCTCACCGCGGCGGCGGCATCGCGAGCGATCGCCGCATAGTCGCCCGACTGGCCTTGCAGGTAGGCCTGCAACTGCTTCAGCTGCGCGCTGTTGCCGCCGGCCGCCTGGGCCTTGGCGATCCAGGCCTGCGCCTTGGCCACGTCCTTGGTCTGCGCATAGGCGTAGGCCAGCGACTCGGCCACCTGCGCCTGCTCGGCGCCCGACAGCTTGCCGCTGGCGTAGACCGCCTCGAAGGCCTGGATGACCGTGGCATGGTCGCCCGCGCGCTGGGCGGCGGCGCCGCGCATGCGGTCGATGGTCAGCTGTTCGGCAGGGGTCTTGTTGGACACCGCATCGGCCTCGCGCACCTTGGCCAGGGCCTCCTTGGACTTACCGGCCCTCAGCAACTCGCCGGCCTGCTGAAGCGGCTTCGCCACTTCGGGCCGCAGCGCCTGCGCCGCGGCCAGCGAGCACAGGCCGGCGCAGGCCAGCGCCACCATCCAGTTGCGCAGGGTCTTCATCACAGGAATTGTTCGTTGCCGACGATGCCGATTTTCGTCACGCCCAGGCGCTGCGCCGAAGCCAGGATCATCGCCACCACCTTGTAGGTGACCAGCTTGTTCGGCCGCAGGTGCACCTCGGGCTGGTCGGGCAAGGCGGCCACGGTGGCCAGCTTGGCCTCGAGTTCGTTGCGGTCGGCGACGATGACGCCGTTCCAGCCGATGGTGCCGTCGAAGTCGACATCGATGCGCACGATCTCCGGCGGCTTGGGCGGCGGGGCACTCGGGCCGATCGGCATGTTCATCTTCACCGCATGCGTCTGGATCGGGATGGTGATGATGAACATGATCAGCAGCACCAGCATCACGTCGATCAGCGGCGTCATGTTCATCTCGGTCAGCGGCTCGTCGTCGCCGCCACCAGAACCCAGGTTCATGGCCATTTGTTCGATATCCCTTCAGCGCGTGACCACGCCCGCGGGGGGCTCGGTGATGAAGCCCACCTTGTAGATGCCGGCGCGCTGCGC
>JAGTRL010000246.1 GCA_018261815.1 Pseudomonadota bacterium | reverse complement strand
CTGATGCTGCAGGTGCAGGTGACGCTGGACACGCCGGCGATGTTCATGGCGGTGATCCTGATCACGCTGCTGGGCATGCTGCTGTATGGGTTGGTGCTGCTGCTCGAAAGGATCTTCGTGGCGAAGGATGCGCGGGTGTCATGACGGTCGATGCTTTCATCCATCTGTCCGGGGTCACCAAGAGCTACAAGGCCGGGCGCAAGCAGCATCTGGCCATCTCCGATGCCAGCTTCGACGTGATGCCCGGCGAGCTGGTGGCGCTGGTCGGGCCCTCGGGCTGCGGCAAGAGCACGCTGCTGAAGGTGCTGGCGGGGCTGCACACGCACGACGGCGGCACGGTGCGCATCGGCTCGGCCAAGCATCCCTTCGATCCGGCGCGCGACATCGGCATGGTGTTCCAGGCGCCGCTGCTGCTGAAGTGGCGGCGCATCCTCGACAACATCCTGCTGCCGGCCGAGATCCTGGGCCTGCCGATGGCGGCGGCGCGCGAGCGGGCACGCGGGTTGATGGCCATGGTCGGCCTGCAGGGCTATGAAGAGAAGTACCCGTACGAGCTCTCAGGCGGCATGCAGCAGCGCGCGGCCATCGCACGCTCTCTGGTGCACGACCCGAAGCTGGTGCTGATGGACGAGCCCTTCGGCGCGCTGGACGCGTTAACGCGCGAGAAGATGAACCTGGAGCTGCTGCGCATCTGGAAGGAATCGGGCAAGACCATCGTTTTCGTCACGCACGGCATTTCCGAAGCGGTGTTTCTGGGCACGCGCGTGGTGGTGATGACGGCCGGCCCCGCGCGCATGGCCGACAACTTCCAGATCGACCTGCCGCACCCGCGCACGCTGGACATGAAGACGCACGAGAGCTTCGGCGTCTACACGCGGCGCATCTACAAACTGCTGGGCATGGAATGAGCGCTGCACCGATCTTTACCGTCGAATCGATCGAGCTGCTCGAGCGCGACGTCAGGCTGCGCATGCCCTTCCGCTTCGGCGTGGTCACGCTCACCGCCGCGCCGCAGGCCTTCGTGCGCGCGCGCATCCGGCTGGACGATGGCACGCAGGCCGAGGGCATGGCGGCCGAGCTGATGGCGCCGAAGTGGTTCGACAAGAACCCCGCACTCAGCAACGACGACAACTTCGAGCAGCTGCGTAGTGCCTTGCGCATCGCCCGCGGGCTCTACACGGACGGCGGGGTCGACAGTGCCTTCGGCCACTTTGCGCGCCACTACCAGGCTCAGATCAACCGCGGCGCGCAGCAAGGCCTCAACAGCCTGGTGGCCAACTACGGCCCGGCACTGATCGACCGGGCGCTGCTCGATGCGCTGTGCCGCGCGCTCGGCCAGCCTTTCCACGAAGTGATCCGCAGCAACCGTGCCGGCATCCAGGTCACGCCATTGACGCCCGACCTGGCGGGCTTCGACCTCGACGCCTTCCTGGCCGGCCTGCGGCCGGCGGAACACATCTCTGCGCGCCACACCGTCGGCCTGGTCGACCCGATCACCGCCGACGACCAGAGCGAGCGCGTCGCCGACGGCCTGCCCGAGACGCTGGAAGAGGTGGTGTCCAGCTACGGCCACCGCTGGTTCAAGCTCAAGGTGGCCGGCAACATCGACGCCGACGTGGCGCGGCTGCTGCGCATCGCCACGGTGCTGGACCGCATCGACGGCGGCTACCGCAGCACGCTGGACGGCAACGAGCAGTACGACAGCATCGACGGCGTGCTGCAGCTTTGGCAGCGCATGCGCGCCGAACCGGGCCTGCAGCGGCTGTGCGACAGCGTGATCTTCATCGAGCAGCCGATCAAGCGCGCCGCCGCGCTGGCGCAGGACGTTACGGCATTGGCGGCGCAGAAGGCGGTGATCCTCGACGAGTCCGACGACTCGCTCGATGCCTTCGTGCGGGGCCGCGAGCATGGCTACGTCGGCGTCTCATCGAAGACCTGCAAGGGCTTGTACAAGTCGATCCTGAACCGTGCCCGCTGCGCGAAGTGGAACGCCGAGGCTGGCGCGGAGCGCTACCTCATGAGCGCCGAGGACCTGACGATCCAGGCCGGCCTGGCGCTGCAGCAGGATCTGGCGCTGGTCTCGCTGCTCGGCATCACGCATGTCGAGCGAAATGGCCACCACTACGTCAACGGCATGGCGGCGCTGGGGCCCAGCGAACAGCAGGCCTTTCTGGACGCGCACCCCGATCTTTATGAGCGCAGCCACGGCGCGGTGCGGCTGCGCATCGCCGGCGGTGAACTGGCCATCGGCTCGCTGCATCGCGGCCCCGGATTCGCCAGCGGCGCGACACCCGACTGGCAGGCAATGAAGCCGATGCTTTCACCTTGAGCTGCGGCTTCGGTGAATGCGTTGCCCGCGGCTGAAGTGCTCGGCAACCCGGACGAGAGCCAGGTCAGAACGCCGCGGACCCCTCCAGCAGCCCGCGCACATAGCCGATCGAGTAGGCCGCGCAGCCCGGCCCGTCAGGCAGGTAGTCGAAGGGTTCCATCGCCAGCCAGCCGCTGTAGCCTTGGCGCTGCAGCGCCGCCAGGATCGGCGCGAAGCGGTCCTCGCCCTGGCCCGGGCCGCGGCGGTTGCGGTCGTTCAACTGCACATGCACCAGCTGGCCGCTGGGCCAGACGCGGGCGATCAGCGTGTCCAGCGCTTCGCTTTCGGTGGCGCCGGCCGAGCTGGTGTCGAGCATAGTCTTCAGGCCCGGCAACGCCGCGGCATTGACGATGGCCAGCGCCTCGTCGAGCGTGTTGACCACCGAGGTCTGATCGCGCGACAGCGGTTCGATGCAGTAGTGCAACCCGGCGCGTCCGGCCAGTTCGCCGGCGAAGACCCAGGCTTCGGTGGCGCGGGCCAGCGCGTCCGCGTGGCTCTGGCCGGGTTGCGGGTTGCGCTGCGCCGGCGAGCCGTGCACCAGGTAGCGGCCACCGAGCAGCGCACACAACTCGATCCACCGCGCGATGGCCGAGCGGGTACGCTGCCGCACGCCGGCATCCGGGCTGCTGATCGACAGGCCCTTCGGCGCCACCAGCAGCCAGTGCAGCCCGCTGATCGCCAAGCCATGGTCGCGGGCGATCGCGGCCCAGCGCGTGGCTTGCGCGTCGGTGATCGTCAACGGGTCTTCGGCCAGCGTGAAGGGCGCGACTTCCAGCGCGCGGTAGCCGAGCTTGGCGGCATAGGCGCACTGCTGCTCGAAGCTCCACGGTGCGAGCACCTCGTTGCACAGTGCCAGGCGTTCGATCATGTCTTGCTCCTCGGCGTGAACCAGCGCCGCACCATGGGAATCTGCGTCAGCAGCATCACCACCACCAGCGCAGCCAGCGCGGCGCTGATCGGCCGGGTGAAGAAGGGCAGCAGGCTGCCGTCGGACAGCACCAGACCGCGGCGCAGCGACTTGTCGACGATGTCGCCCAGCACCAGGCCCAGCACGAAGGGCGCCACCGGAAAGCCGCGCCGGCGCAGCCAGAAGCAGGCGATGCCCACGCCCAGCATCACCCAGACGTCGAACAGCCGCTGCGTGATGGAGTACGAACCCAGCACGCACAGCACGAAGACGATGGGCATGATGACCTCGCGCGGCACAGCCCGAACACCAGGATCGCCAGCGTGGCCAGCAGCGTGATGCCGACCACGTCGTAGACGAACTGCGGCTGGTTGACCATCAGCATCGGGCCGGGCTGGGCGCCGTGGATGATCATCGCCGCCATCAGCACCGCGGCGGGTGCCGAGCCGGGGATGCCCAGCGCCAGCGCCGGGATCAGTGCGCCGGGGATGGCGGCGTTGTCGCCGGTCTCGGCGGCGATCAGGCCGTCGATCGAGCCCTTGCCGAACTTCTCGCGCTCCTTGCTGGCGCGCTTGGCCGCGGCGTAGGACGACCAGGCCGCCATGTCCTCGCCCACGCCGGGCAGGATCCCGACGAACACGCCGATCAACCCCGAGCGGATGATGGTGCGCCAGTAGCGCAGCAGGTCGGCGATCTTCGGCAGCACCGAATCGACCGAACTGATCATCGTCTTCAGCTTCGACTGGCTCATCACCGTCAGGATCTCGGCAAAGCCGAAGGCGCCCACCAGCGCGGGGATCAGGCCGATGCCGCCGCTGATCTCGTTGTTGTCGAAGGTGAAGCGCGGGTGCGCGTGGATCGGGTCCAGCCCGATGCTGGCGACGAAGATGCCCAGCAGGCCCATCAGCCAGCCCTTGATCGGGTTGGAGCCGGTGAGCGTGCCGGACATCATCACGCCGACCATGCCCAGCCAGAAGAACTCGAAGGCGCCGAACTTCAGCGCGGTTTCGGCCAGCAGCGGCGTGAACATCGCCAGGCAGAGCACGCCGAACAGCGAGCCGGCCACCGAGCCGGTGGTGGCGATGCCCATCGCGCGGCCAGCCTGGCCCTGGCGCGCCAGCATGTTGCCGTCCAGGCAGGCAGCGGCGTTGGCCGCAGTGCCGGGGATGTTGAGCAGGATCGCGGTGCGGCTGCCGCCGTAGATGGCGCCGACGTAGACGCAGATCAGCACCAGGATCGCATCGGCCGGCGCCATCTTCAGCGTCAGCGTGGTGAACAGCGCCACGCCCAGCGTGGCCGACAGCCCCGGCAGCAGGCCGATCATGATGCCGGCCAGCGTGGCGCCCAGCGCGTAGGCGATCTGCCAGGGTCCGGCCAGCGCGGCTAGCGCCGCGCCCAGATGGCTCAGGCCGTCCATCGCACGCTCACGGAAGCCGAACGAGAAAGACCGATTCGAACAGCCATGAGATGAAGGCCGAGGCGCCCACGGCCACCGCCAAGGTCTGCGCCAGGCCGCGTGCCACGCGCCCCGCGGCCTTCCATTCGGCCCAGCTGAACAGCGTGGTGAAGACGAAGATGAAGACCGCGCCTTCGACAGCGAAGGGCAATCCGTGGCCCAGCGTGACGCCGGCGAAGACCACGCACAACAGCAGCGCCAGGCCGGCGCGGCGCATCGCGCCGGGCACGGCCGGCTCGTCTGCCGCGGCCTGCGCCGGGGCACGCAGCGCCTGCAGGCCCAGCACCAGCGACAACACGATCATCAGCGCGCCCACCACGCCCGGCGTCAGCCCCGGCACCGACCAGGCTTCGATGCCGCGGTCGGTGAGCCGGTCCATGCGCAGCGAGGCGATCAGGATCGCCGCGCCGGCGGCGGCGAAGACGCCTGCGCTGGTCAGATCTCCGCGTCGCATCAGCGGTTAGGCGCTGCGATCGAGCGGACGCCGTGGAACCGGCTTCGCCGGGCCACTGGCGTCGCCCCCTTGAGGGGGAGCGCCGCAGGCGCTGCGGGGGTGGGCCATGTCCTAGCGTTTGATGCCCAGCGATTCCGGCGACGCCTTGGCCAGGCCAGCGTCCTGCAGCAGGTAGGCATCGGTCACCACCGTCGGCCACACCGCGTCGTAGGCGGCCTTGCCGTACAGCGGCGTGAACAGCGCGCCCTTTTCGGCGGCGTACTTCTTCAGCTTGTCCGAGGTGGCGATCTTCTCGGCCCACAGCTTGTCCACCGTGGCCACCACCTCGGGCGGCACGCCCTTGGGGATGAAGATGCCGAAACCGGTGGTCACCTTGGGGAAGTCCTTGACGAAGTCGGTGATCGGCGGGATCGTGCCCACGCCCTCGATGGTCAGCGCCTGGTCGGCCACCACCGCCAGCGGACGCAGGCGCTTGGCCTTGATCATCTCGGCCTGCTCGGGCGCCAGCTGCGTGGTGACTTCGGTCTCGCCGGCCACGGTGGACACGACAGCCGGGTTGCCGCCGTCGTAGGTGACGTGCCGGTACTTCGCGCCGGTGGCCTTGGCGATGGCTTCCATCGCGAAGTGGCCCGACGAGCTGTTGCCCGCAGTAGCGACAGACACCTGCTTGTTCTTCATCGCTTCCAGCAGCTGCGGGAAGTTCTGGTACGGCGAGTTCGGGTTGACGCTGACGATCGACACGTTGGTCACCGCCAGGTACAGGTTGAAGTCGTCGACCTTGCTGTTGATCATGCCCAGCACCGGGTAGGTGCCCAGCTGCTTGGCGGCGCCGGCCGTCCAGGTGTAGCCGTCCTTGGGCGCGTCCATCGCCGCCTTGGTGCCGATGGAGCCGGCACCGCCCGGCTGGTTGACAACGACGATCTTCTGGCCCAGGCCGGCTTCCAGCTCCGAAGCGGCCAGCCGCGTCACCTGGTCGGTGGCGCCGCCGGCGGCCCAGGGCACGATGATGGTCACCGGCTTGGTCGGTTTCCATTGCGCCTGCGCCAGGGCAGGCGAAATGCAGGCGGCAGCCAGCAGCGTGGCCAGCAGGGTCTTGTTCATGCGCGTCTCCGGTTGTTAACTGACTGGTGAATCGTAAGCTCGGCTGCAGCGTAGGGCAACCGGTAGAAAGCCTCATCGATACATCGCGTCATTCGAGCAGCCACCGCGGAACCGGCTTTGCCGGGCCGCAGGTGGCGCCCCCTGGGGGGAGCGCCGGAGGCGCTTCGGGGGGGGGTCAATCCCTCACCAGGTAGCCCAGCACCAGGTCGGTCATGTGCGACAGCCGTTCCAGCCGGGCCTTGGGGCCGAGCAGCGGGCGGTCGAAGATGGTCGACAGTGTGTGGATGTTGCCCAGGTAGAAGTAGGACAGCCCGGCGATCGAGATGTACAGCTGCACCGGGTCGACGCCGGCGCGGAACAGCCCGCTCTTGTGGCCGCGTTCCAACACGTCGGCCAGCGTCTGCACCAGCGGCGAGTGCATCGCCGAGATCTTGGTCGACTGTTTCAGGTGGCGCGCTCGGTGCAGGTTCTCGCTGTTCAGCAGCGTCAGGAACTCCGGATGCGCGATGTAGTAGTTCCAGGTGAAGGCGATGAGCCGGCGGATCGCCTCCACCGGGTCCACCAGCGTCAGGTTGAGCTGCTGCTCCTCGCCGCGGATGCCTTCGTAGGCGCGCTCCAGCACCGCCAGGAACAGGCTTTCCTTGCTTTCGAAGTAGTAGTAGATCAGCCGCTTGTTGACGCCCGCTCGCTCGGCGATGCGGTCCATGCGCGCGCCGCCCAAGCCGTGCTCGGCAAACTCGGCCAGCGCGGCGTCGAGAATGTCCTTCTGAGAACGGTCGGCATCGCGAGGGCGGGTTTCGGTGGAGTTGCCTTTGGCCATGACGAATGATTCACTGACTGTTTAATTGGCTTGTACAGCACAAACCCTTCCCGCCCGGCTTCGCATAATCAGCCCGCATTCCTTCGGAGACTCCCATGAACACGCGTCCCGCCGGCCACGCACTGGTCGAAGCCTTGATTGCGCAAGGTGTGCATACCGCCTTCGGCGTGCCTGGCGAAAGTTATCTGGCCGTGCTCGACGGCTTTCATCAGCACCGCGACAGCATCCGCTTCATCGGCTGCCGGCATGAAGGCGGTGCCGCCTTCATGGCCGACGCGCAGGGCAAGCTCAGCGGCCGGCCGGGCATCTGCTTCGTCACGCGCGGGCCCGGCGCCACCAACGCCAGCATCGGGCTGCACACCGCCTTCCAGGATTCGACGCCGATGGTCCTGTTCGTCGGCCAGGTGGCCAGCGACCAGCGTGACCGCGAGGCCTTCCAGGAGGTCGACTACCGCCAGATGTTCGGCCCCGGCACGCTGGGCATGGCCAAGTGGGTGGGTGAGGTGCAGGACGCCGACCGCCTGCCCGAGTACGTGGCGCGCGCCTTCCACACCGCGCTGCAGGGGCGGCCGGGCCCGGTGGTGCTTTCGCTGCCGGAGGACATGCTCACCACGATGACCACCGCGCCAGCGCTGCCGCGGGCCGTGGCGGCGCTGGCCTGGCCCGCGCCCGGCGCGCTGCGCGACCTGCGCTCCATGCTGCTGGCGGCACAGCGGCCGCTGCTCATTGCCGGCGGCAGCGGCTGGGATGCCGAAGCGGCCAACGCGTTGCAGCGCTTCGCCGAGAACTGGCAGCTGCCGGTGGGATGCGGCTTCCGCTTCCAGGACACCTTCGACAACCGCCATGCGCTGTATGCCGGCGACGTGGGCATCGGCATCAACCCCAAGCTGGGGGCGCGCGTGCGCGAGGCCGATCTGATCATTGCGCTGGGCGTGCGCCTGGGCGAGATGACCACCGGCGGCTACACGCTGCTCGACGTGCCGCGGCCGAAGCAGAAGCTGGTGCACGTGCATGCGGGGCCCGAGGAGCTGGGGCGGGTCTACGCGGCCGACCTGCTGCTGCAGAGCTCGATGGCCTGTGCCGCCAAGGCGCTGGAGACGCTGGCCGCACCGACCACGGTGCCGTGGGCCGAATGGGCGGCCGCAGCGCACGCCGACTACGAGGCCAACCACGCCGCGCCCGCGGTCGAGCCGATGGATCTGGCGGTGGTGATGAAGACCGTGCAGCGCCTGGCGCCGGCCGATGCCGTCTACACCAACGGCGCGGGCAACTACAGCGGCTGGCTGCACCGCTACGTGCGCTACTTCGGGCTGCAGCACCATGGCCGCACGCAGCTGGCGCCGACCTCCGGCGCGATGGGCTACGGCGTGCCGGCCGCCGTGGCCGCGGCGCTGCTGTATCCGCAGCGCACGGTGATCAACGTGGCGGGTGACGGCGACTTCCTGATGACCGGGCAGGAGCTGGCCACCGCCACCGGCTACGGCGCCGGGCGGGGCGCCGGCAGGTTGGTGAGCATCGTCGTCGACAACGGCAGCTACGGCACCATCCGCATGCACCAGGAGCGCGAATACCCGGGCCGGGTCAGCGGCAGCGACCTGTTCAACCCGGACTTCGCGGCACTGGCGCGGGCCTATGGCTGGCACGCGCATCGTGTCGATGCGACGGCCGCTTTCGAGCCGGCTTTCGCGGCCGCGATGGCGGCCGATGGGCCGACGCTGATTCACCTCAAGCTGGACACCGACGTCATCACCTCCCGCACCACGCTGGGCGCCATCCGCGAGACCGCCCTGCGCCGCAGCAGCAGCTGACGCCGGTGGCACGCCCTTTGCGGCGTGCACCGGCATGGCCACCAGGACAGCCGACGCCCATTCGCTGCTGCTCGACAGCATTGGCGAAGGCATCTTCGCCATCGACCTGGAAGGCCGTTGCACCTTCGTGAACCCGGCGGCGCTGCGCTTGCTGGGCCACCGCACCGAATCGGTGCTGGGCCGCAACATGCACGAGCTGGTGCACCACACGCATGCCGACGGGCGCCACTACCCGGAGTGCGACTGTCCGATCTTCAAGGCCTTCCGCCTGGGCGAGGCCTGCCGCATCGACGACGAGGTGCTATGGCGCGCCGACGGCACGCCCTTCCATGCGGAATACGCCAGCACGCCGCTGCAGCAGCAGGGGCGCACGGTGGGCGCGGTGGTCAGCTTCGTCGACATCGGCGAGCGCAAGCGGGCCGAAATGCTGCTGCGCCAGACCAACGACGAGCTGGAAGCGCGCGTGGCGGCACGCACGCGCCAGCTCAGCGACGCGTTGGCACGGTTGCGCGAGCGCGCCAACCATGCGGAAGCCGTGCGCGAGCAGGAGCGCACGCGCATCGCGCGCGAGATCCATGACGAGTTGGGCTCACAGCTTGTGGCCTTGAAGATGGACACCGACTGGCTGGCGCGCCGCCTGCCCGACGCGCCGGCGCTGCAGGCCAAGAGCCAGGGCATGGGCCGGCTGATCGACACCGCAGTGGTCAACCTGGGCCGCATCATCACCGACCTGCGGCCCAGCATCCTCGACCACCAGGGCCTGTGGGCGGCGCTGGAATGGCAGGCGCAGGAGTTCATCGAAGCTTCCGAACTGCAGGCCGACCTGCAGGTGCATGTCGCTGCCGGCGTGGCCCCGCCCGAAGGCGGACTCGCCATCGCCGTGTTCCGCATGTTCCAGGAAATCCTGTCCAACGTGGCGCGCCATGCGCTGGCCCGCAAGCTGTGGGTCCGCATCACGGTGGACGACCCGCCG
>JAGTRL010000245.1 GCA_018261815.1 Pseudomonadota bacterium | reverse complement strand
GAACCGGGTCGACCGGCAGGAATCGATCGACCGGCTCGAGGCGGTGCTGAAGAACGACCCGACGCTGGCCTTCCGCCTGGTGCGCTACATCAACTCGGCCGCTTTCGGGCTGCGCGTGGAGATCAGCTCCTTCCGCCACGCGATCATGATGCTGGGCTACCAGAAGCTCAAGCGTTGGCTGGCGCTGCTGCTGGCCTCGGCCAGCACCGACGTGAACATGAAGCCGGTGATGTTTGCCGCGGTGCGCCGCGGCCTGTTCATGGAAGAGCTGGTGCGTTCCTCCGGCGACGAGCAGATGGGCAGCGAGATGTTCATCTGCGGCGTGTTCTCGCTGCTCGACATCATGATGGGCCAGCCCTTCGAGCAGCTGCTGAAGAGCATCCCGGTGCCGCAGCACGTGTTCGACGCGCTGGTGCCCGGCAGCGGCCGCTACCGGCCGTACCTGGATCTGGTGCGCGCGGTCGAGCAGGAGTCGCTGTTCGACATCCGCAACGCGGCGGAGTCGCTGATGCTGTCGGCCACCGAGATCAACCGCGCGCTGCTTGGCGCCCTGAGCGCCGCCCGACAGATCGAGTAAGCCGGCCGCGCGGCGCACCCGGCGCCGCCGACGACAATGCGCGGGCCGCGGCATGAGCGATCATGTTGCGCTGTTGCGCCGCCCTTTGCCGATGTCAATGCGTCCCCCCCCAGTCGAGCCGCCGCCGTCGGCGCTGCTGCCGTCGCGTACGGCGCTGGCGTCCTTGCTCGACGGCGTCGACGAACCGCTGCTGCTGTTCGACGACCTGGGCCGCCTGAACTTCTGCAATCGCGCGGCGATGCGCGGCCTGGGCGCCGAGCCGGGCCTGGCCACCGCGCAGCTGGCGGCGGTGCTGGGGCCGGCCGGTGCGGACTGGCTGGCCGGCTGCCTGCGCGACCTGGCTGGCGCGCCGCGCACGCTGCGCGTGACGCTGGGCGACGCGCGCGCGGCGACGCTGTCCGCCTGGCGCATCGGCCGCGACCTGGCGCTGCGCGTGCAGCTGCAGGCGCCGGGCGCGCCGGCGCCGCCTGCGCTGCCGGCCATCGGCCCCGGGCCGACGCTGGAGATGCTGCGCATGCTGTGGGCGTCGCCCTTTCCGTCGATGCTGCAAGACGCACAGTTCCGCCTGGTGGCGGTGAACGATGCCTACCTCGACTTCAGCGGCCGCACCCGCGAAGCGCTGCTCGGCACCGACCCGGTGCTGCTGCAGCCGCTGGAAGACCAGGCCACGTTTGTCGAGGCACGGCGCGAGCTGCCGGCGCAGTTGACCGGCCAGACCGTGCCGCATCTGAGCGAGCAGCGGCTGATCGACAGCTCCGGGCGCGAGCGCTGGTGCCGCGCCTCGGCTTACCAGGTGTCGGGCGAAGGCGGCGAGCCGCTGCTGCTGTGCGTGCTGCAGGATTCCACCGCCGAACACGTGGCCCGGGCCCAGGCCGACCGATCGCTCAACGAGCTGGCGCGGTGGTTCGATCTCAGCCCGACCGGCATGCTGGTGTTCGACGAGGCCGGCCTGATCGTGCGCTCCAACCCGGCCTTCGAGGCACTGGTCGGGCAGGTGCCGGTGATGCTCAACGACGCCTCGTCCGACCTGCAGGCGCTGCTGGCCTGGCAGCAGGGTGCGGCGCGGCCGGAGCTGCGCCCTGGTGCCACGCCGCTGGAGATCCATGTTTCCCTGGCCTTGCCCGACGGCCGGCGTCAGCGACTGAGCGCACGGGTGCGTGGCTTTGCCACCGACCAGGGCCAGCACCGCTTCATGGCTGTCGTCGAGGACCGCAGCGCGGAGGAGGAGCGCGACCTGGCGCAACTGGAGATCGGCGCCCTGATGGACACCGCCGGCGTCGGCGTGGCCACCTTCGACAGCGCGCGCGGCTGGTTGCGTCCGCGCGCTGAACGCCGGCGTGCGCCGGCCAAGTCGGCCGGGCTTCAGTCGATCGCACGCGACATCGTCGAGCCGGACTCGCTGCCCGAATACGAACGCCTGCAGCAGGCCTTGCGCCGCGGCGAGCGTACCGAGGTGCGCTATGCGGTGAACCATGCCGAGCTCGGCCGGCGCTGGCTGCTGACGCGCGTCGAGCCGGGCGAGGGCGACTCGGGCCGGCGCACCGTGGTCACGGTGGACGTGACCGAGCAGGAAAGCGCGCAGCGCCAGAGCCAGCAGTTGCTGCGCGAGCTGACCACCATCCTCGACGGCACCACGGCCGGCATCGCCTACCTGCGCGGCGCCATGCTGGTGCGCTGCAACCGCCGTTTCGAGTCGATGCTCGGTCTGGAGGCCGGCGCCGCCGCCGGCGCCACCATCACCGAGCTGTTCGGCCGCTTCCCGCAGGCCCTGACGGCGCTGCAGGGTGGCCAGAGCTTCGAGACCGAGCTGGCGCTGGATCTGCCCGGCGGCGTGCCGGCCTGGTATTCGCTGTCGGTGCGCCGCGCCGAGCCGGCGCCAGGCGACAACGAGGTCGTGGCGGTGCTGACCGACATCTCGCGCCTGAAGTCGCAGCAGACCGAGCTGGAGGCGCTGGCGCGCGACCGCGAATTGATGTTCAGCCTGTCCGACGTGGGCATCGCCTACCTGCGCGGCGGGCGCATCGAACGCGCCAACCAGGCGATGGCCGCGCTCACCGGCTATGCCGATTCGGAGCTGACCGCGCTCGACCCGGCCGAACTGGCGGTGGACCGCGGCGACCACCAGCGTCACGAGCAGGCGGAGCTGCGCATGCTGCGCCTGCAGGGCCGCTACCACGGCGAGCGCCAGCTGCGGCGGCGCGACGGCAGTCACGTGTGGGTGCAGGTGGCGCAGCGCCTGGTGGACGAGGCCGACGAACAGGCCGGGCGCATCTGCTCCTATGTCGACGTGCAGGAACGGCACCGCGCGCGCGAGGAATTGCTGCGCCAGGCCGAGCGCACGCGGGCGGTGCTCGATTCGGTGCTGGTGGGCATCGTCACCGTGGGCGACGGCGGCATCGAGTGGATGAACCGCTCGGCGCGGCGCATGTTCGGCGGCGAGCTGGCCGACTTCGTCGGCGAGCCGATCGCCACCGTGGCCACGCCCGAACCGGAGCACCCGCTGCGCCGCACCGACTACCCGCAGACGCTGGCCGAAGGCCAGGCGCAGACCTTCGAATGCCGGCTCAAGGCGCGCGACGGGCGCGAGTTCTGGGTGGTCGGCAACGCCGTGCTCAGCGGCCGCGGTTCCAGCGGGGCGCAGGTCACTTTCGCGCTGTTGGACATCGAGCGGCGTCGCCAGGCCGAGGTCAGCATCGCCCAGGCGCAGGCTTCGCTGCAGCGCATCATCGAGACCGCGCCGCTGGCCATCGCCCTGTTCGATGCGCATTCGTTGCGCGTGCTGCAGGTCAACCAGATGGCCGCAGCCTTCTTCGACCGGCCGGCCGAGCAGCTGGTGGGCGGCACGCCGCACGACTGGTTTATCGGCGCCCCCGGCGAGGCGATGGCGGCCGACCTGCGCAGCGCCGGCGCCGCCAACGAGGTGCTGCGCCGCGAGCTGCGACTGGAAGGGACGGCCGGTGCACGGCTGTGGGACACGCGCTTCGTTTCGCTGCCCACCAGCGCCGGCGCGCGCGAACAGGTGCTGCTGGTGGCCAGCGACGTGACCGAGCAGCGCGCCGAAGCGCAGGCGCGCTTCGAGGCGGCCATTGCGCAGCGCGAGATGCTGGTCAAGGAAGTGCACCACCGCATCAAGAACAACCTGCAGGGCGTGGCCGGGCTGCTGCAGCAAAACGCCGTACGCCACCCCGAGGTGGCGTCCATCCTGAGCGAATCGGTCGGCCAGGTGCAGGCCATCGCCCAGGTCTACGGATTGCAGGTCGGCTCGGCCGGGCCGTTGCGCGTGGCCAGCGTGGTCGAGGCGATCGCGCTGTCGGTGCAGCGCACCTTCGGCCGCACGGTGCAGGTGCGGGTGCATGGCGACGGGCCCGGGCACATGCTGCTGCCCGAGGCCGAGTCGATCCCGATCGCGCTGACCATCAACGAACTGCTGACCAATGCCGTCAAGCACGGCGCGCCGGGCGAGGTGCAGTGCGAACTGGCGCTGCAGGGCGAGGCGCTGCATGTGGCCATCCGCAACGCCGGCCGGCTGCGCGAAGGCTTCAGCCTGGCGCAGTTCCCGGGCGGCGTGTCCGGGCTGGGCCTGGTGCGCGCGCTGCTGCCGCGGCGCAGCGCCACCCTGACGCTGTCCCAACAGGGCGACGAGGTGCTGACCGAGGTGGTGCTCCGGCCACCCAGCGTGCAGCGTGAAGGCGCCTGATCCGGGGGGGGCTGGGTGTGTCCGCTTTGGGCGAGAATGCCGCTCCTTCCCCAACCTCGCCACGAGCCGCTGCACCGATGACCACCAAGGGCAAGATCCTCGTTGTCGACGACGACCGCCTGGTGCTGGCCACGGTGACGCATGGCCTTGCGCAGGCCGGCTACGAGGTCATCGACGCCGACAACGGCGACGACGCCATCTTGCTGGCGCGCAAGCACCGTCCCGAACTGGCGCTGCTGGACATCCGCATGGAAGGCAAGAGTGGCTTCGACGTGGCCGAGTACCTGCGCGATTTCTGTCATATCCCGTTCATGTTCCTGTCGGCCTTTGCCGACCCCGACACGGTGGCCAAGGTGGCCGAACTGGGCGCGGTGGCCTACATGGTCAAGCCGCTGGACGTAGGCCAGATCGTGCCGACGGTGGATGCTGCCTTCGAACAGTTGCGCGCCCAGCGCGCCAAGGCCGATGCGCAGCGCGAGGCACTGGCCGCGCAGCCGCCGCAGCGCCAGGCCGACGTGGTGTCGCTGGCGGCGGGCGTGCTGATGCACCGCTATTCGCTGTCGCGCGGCGACGCGCTGGCGCGCCTCGCCCGCATCGCCGATGCCGCGAGCGTGCCGTTGGCCGAGCAGGCCGAGCGGCTGGTCAGCGCGGTCGAGGAACTGGCGCGCCCCGGCAGCGCCTGAGGGCCGCGCCGCCACACCGGCACGCTCGACGATTGACGTCGTCGCATCGAGCGGCCGCCGCGGATCCGGCTTCGCCGTCCGACTCGCCCCCCCTTCAGGGCGAGCGCCGCAGGCACTGCGGAGGTGGGCTACTGGAGCGTGAAGTGAAAGCGCGCGCCGCGGCCGGGTTCGGATTCGGCCCAGACGTCGCCGCCGTGGCGGCGCACGATGCGCTTCACCGACGCCAGGCCGACGCCGGTGCCGGGAAAGTCGTTGGCGCTGTGCAGGCGCTGGAACACGCCGAAAAGCCGATCGGCATTGCGCATGTCGAAGCCCGCGCCGTTGTCGACGACGTTGAACACCTGCCGGCCGCCCTGTATCTCGCAGTTGAACTGCAGGCGGGCCTGCGCATTGCGCGCGCTGTACTTCCAGGCGTTGCCCAGCAGGTTCTCCAGCACCAGACGCAGCAGTGTCGGGTCGCCGTCGACCACCATGCCGGGAGCGATCTCCACCTCCACCTGACGCTCGGGCGCGGCGCGTCGCAGGTCGTCGATGACGAAACCGGCCAGCTGCGACAGGTTCACCGGTTGGCGCGCCAGTGGCTGCGCCGACAGGTTGGCCAGCGTCAGCAGAGCGTCGATCATGCTGTTCATTCGCGCCGCCGCGGCCAGCACGCGGTCGAGGTGGTCGTTGCCAATGCGGTCGAGCACGCGGCCGTAGTCCTCCTTGAGGATGCGCGCGAAGCCTTCGACCACGCGGATTGGCGCGCGCAGGTCGTGCGTCACGGTGTAGCTGAAGGCCGCCTGCTCACTGAGCAGCTCGGACGATTCGCCTACCAGCGCCAGGCTCGGCAGCGCCACGGCCGCTCTGGCGGCGGCGCCGGCGCGGGCCGTGCCGACGTAGCCTTCGAACTGGCCTTCGGCATCGAAGCGTGGCACGCCGCGCAGCAACCAGTCGGCATCCTGTGGCCCGCCCACCGGCCGCACGGCCACGTCGCTCAACGGCACCATCGACTCGAGCTGGGCGCGCAGGCTGTCGGCATCGGCGACGAAGCGTTCCCACAAGGGCTGGCCGCCCCAGTCGCCGTGCGACCAGGCCTGCGCCGGCGCACCGGCCGGTGGCTGCAGCCGCACCAGGCGGTGGTGGCGGTCGGTCTGCCACTGCCAGACATCGAGCAGCTGCGCCAGCAACTGGGCCTGGGCACGCGCCTCGCGCAACGCCCGGCGCTGGCGGGCGCGTTCCTGGAAGCGCCCGGCGCCGAAGCCGGCCACCGCCACCCCCAGCAGCGCCAAGCAGGCCAAGAGCCACAAGGCAACGCTGGGCGCTTCGCTGGTCAAGGGCATGCGGCGGATTGTAAGTAGCGGGCGTTTGCGGCTTTCGCGCCGCCCTGGC
>JAGTRL010000244.1 GCA_018261815.1 Pseudomonadota bacterium | reverse complement strand
TTCTGCGACCACTACGCCGCGCATGCCGACGCGCTGCTGGCGGCGCTGCGCCAGCGCTGGCCCGGCGTGGCCTGGGTCGGCAGCGTGGGCGTGGGCGTGCTGGCCAGTGGCGTCGAATACTTCGACGAGCCGGCGCTGGTGCTGCTGCTGGCCAGCCTGCCGCGCGAGCAGTTCCGCGTCTTCTCCGGCGCGCAGCCGTTGTCGGGCTTCGACGCCTTCAGTGCGCTGGTGCATGCCGACCCGGGCACGCCGGACCTGGGCGAGCTGCTGGTCGAGCTGAGCCAGCGCACCGCCTCCGGCTACCTGTTCGGCGGCCTGGCGGCGTCGCGCAACGGCACGCACCATCTCGCCGACGGTGTCTGGCAGGGCGCGCTGTCCGGCGTGGCCTTCTCCCAGGAGGTGGCGCTGCTGTCGCGCGTCACCCAGGGCTGCCAGCCGATCGGCCCGGTGCGCCGGGTCACCTCGGCCGAGCAGAACCGGGTGCTGACACTGGACGGGGAACCGGCGCTGCGCTGCCTGCTGCGCGATCTGGACGCCACGCTGGACGAGCCGCGCACGCTGCTGCCCAAGCTGCGCGGCACGCTGGTCGGCCTGAGCGAGGAAACCGAGGCGCTGCTCGGCCGCGGCGCGATGTTCGGCACCGACACTCGGGTGCGCCACCTGGCCGGCGTGGATCCGGCGCGCGAGGTGGTGGCCCTGGCCGACAGGGTGCGACAAGGCATGCGCCTGGCCTTCTGCCGGCAGGACATGCACGCCGCGAGGCGCGACCTGGTGCGCATCTGCAGCGAGATTCGCGACGACCTCGGCCCCGACCCGGACCGCGCCGCCGCCACCGAGGGGCGGCGTATCCTCGGCGCGATCTACGTCAGCTGCTGCGGCCGCGGCGGGCCGCACTTCGGCGCGCCTTCGGCCGAGGCGCAGATCGTGCAGCACGCGCTGGGCGACGTGCCGCTGGCCGGCTTCTTCGCCGGTGGCGAGGTGGCGCGCCACCACCTGTACGGCTACACCGGCGTGCTGACGGTCTTCACCGCCCCCTGACAAGCCCACACCGGGCAGGCTGGCCGCAGCGGCGCGCTACAGTCGCGGTCATGAGGTCGATCACCGCCCTGCCCGGGCCACCTCGATGAACGCGCCACTTCCGGCAGTACTCGCGCAGCCGTCGGCCGCCCGCGCCGCGCGCCAGGCCGAGGTGCTGGCCGCGCTGCAGCCGCTGCTGCCGGCGCATGCGCTGCTGTGGCGCAGCGAGGACACGGTGCCCTATGAATGCGACGGCCTCACCGCCTACCGCGAGCAGCCGCTGCTGGTGGCGCTGCCCGAAACCGAGGCTCAGGTGGCTGCGGTGCTGCGCGCCTGCCATGCGCTGAGGGTGCCGGTGGTGGCGCGCGGCGCCGGCACCGGCCTGTCCGGCGGCGCGCTGCCGCACCCGCTGGGCGTGACGCTGTCGCTGGCCAAGTTCAACAAGATTCTCAAGCTGGACAAGCTGTCGCGCACCGCCGTCGTGCAATGCGGCGTTCGCAACCTGGCCATCAGCGAGGCCGCGGCACCGCTGGGGCTGTACTACGCGCCCGACCCGAGCAGCCAGATCGCCTGCAGCATCGGCGGCAACGTGGCCGAGAACTCCGGCGGCGTGCACTGCCTGAAGTACGGGCTGACACTGCACAACGTGCTGCGCGTGCGCGGCTTCACGATCGAGGGCGAGGCGGTGGAGTTCGGCTCCGAGGCGCTGGATGCCGCCGGGCTGGACCTGCTGGCGCTGGTGGTCGGCAGCGAAGGCATGCTCGCGGTGATCAGCGAAGTGACCGTCAAGCTGGTGCCGAAGCCGCTGGTGGCGCGCTGCATCATGGCCAGCTTCGACGACATCCGCAAGGCCGGCGACGCGGTGGCGCAGATCATTGCCGCCGGCATCATCCCGGCCGGCCTGGAGATGATGGACAAGCCGATGACCGCCGCGGTCGAGGGCTTCGTGCAGGCCGGCTACGACCTGAACGCCGAGGCCATCCTGCTGTGCGAAAGCGACGGCACGCCCGAGGAGGTGGAGGAGGAGATCGGCCGCATGCTCGATGTGCTTTCCGGCAGCGGCGCGACGCGCATGGAAGTCAGCAAGGACGAAGCCCAGCGGCTGAAGTTCTGGAGCGGGCGCAAGAACGCCTTCCCGGCGTCGGGCCGCATCAGCCCCGACTACATGTGCATGGACTCGACCATCCCGCGCAAGCGCCTGGCCGACATGCTGCTGGCCATCCAGGGCATGGAAGCCAAGTACGGCCTGCGCTGCGCCAACGTCTTCCATGCCGGTGACGGCAACCTGCACCCGCTGATCCTGTTCGACGCCAACGACCCCGACCAACTGCACCGCTGCGAGCTGTTCGGCGCCGACATCCTGGAGACCAGCGTGGCCATGGGCGGCACCGTCACTGGCGAGCACGGCGTGGGCGTCGAGAAGCTGAGCTCGATGTGCGTGCAGTTCTCGCCCGAGGAGCGCGACCAGATGTTCGCCGTCAAGCGCGCCTTCGACCCGGCCGAGCTGCTGAACCCGGGCAAGGTGATTCCGCTGCTGTCGCGCTGTGCCGAGTACGGCAAGATGCATGTGAAGAAAGGGCTGCTGCCCTTCCCCGACCTGCCCCGGTTTTAGATGACGGATTCGCCTGAGATCGTCGACGACCCGGCCCTGCGCGCGCTGATCGAGCGGGTGCAATGGGCGCGCGAAACGCGTGGCACCCTGTGCATCCGCGGCGGCGACACCAAGGCCTTCTACGGCGGCGGGCCGCGCGGCGAGCCGATGGACATGGGCGGCCTGTTGGGCATCAGCAGCTACGAACCCACCGAGCTGGTGGTCACCGTGCGCGCCGGAACAAAGCTGGCCGAGCTGGAGGCCGTGCTGGCCGAAAAGGGTCAGTGCCTGGCCTTCGAGCCGCCGCGCTTCGCGCCGGGCGGCCATGACTCAGGGACGGTGCCGCGGGGGGGCACGGTGGGCGGCATGGTCGCGGCGGGGCTGAGCGGGCCGTCGCGCGCCGCGGTCGGCGCGGTGCGCGACCATGTGCTCGGCCTGACGCTGCTCAACGGCAAGGCCGAGGTGCTGAGCTTCGGCGGCCAGGTGATGAAGAACGTGGCCGGCTACGACGTGTCGCGCGTCATTGCCGGCTCGATGGGCGTGCTCGGTGCGATCTGCGAGGTCTCGCTGAAGGTGCTGCCGCTGCCGGCCGCCACCGCCACGCTGCGCTTCGAGATGGACCAGGCCGGCGCGATCCGCCAGCTCAACGAATGGGCCGGCCGGCCGCTGCCGCTGCATGCCAGCGCCTGGTGGCAGGGCCTGCTGGTGCTGCGCCTGTCGGGCGCCGCGGCGGCCGTGCGCGCCGCGGCGCAGTCGCTGGGCGGCGAGCTGGTGCCACCGGAACTGGCCGCAGGCTTCTGGGACGGGCTGCGCGATCACGGCGACGAATACTTCGTCAACGCGCGTGCGGCGCTGGACAGCGGCGCGACGCTGTGGCGGCTGTCGCTGCCGCCGACCGCGCCGCCACTGGCACTGGACGGTGACTGCCTGATCGAATGGGGCGGTGCACAGCGCTGGCTCAGTGCCACGCTGCCGGCGGCGACGGTGCGCGATGCCGCCGCCGCGGTCGGCGGCCATGCCACGCTGTTCATGGGCCATGACCGCAGCGCCGGGGTGTTCGCGCCGCTGAAGAGCCCGCTGGACCGCATCCACCGCGAACTGAAGCGCGCGTTCGACCCCGACGGCGTGTTCAATCCCGGCCGGCTGTATCCGGGACTGTGCCCATGACGTCCGCCGCGGCGACGGCCGACAGCATGCGCGACTACTACGCGCGCCGTGCCGCCACCTACGAGCGGGTGTACTTCAAGCCCGAGCGCCAGGCCGATCTGCGCACGATGGAGGCCTGGCTGGGCGCCCCCTTTGCCGGCCGCGAGGTGCTGGAAATCGCCTGCGGCACCGGCTGGTGGACGCCGCATGGCGCGCGCGAGGCCGCGTCCTGGCTGGCCACCGACCTGAACCCCGAGACGATGGAGTTGGCCCGTACCAAACCGCTGCCCGCCAGCGTGCGCTTTGCCGAGGTCGATGCCTACACGCTCGACGGCCTGGGGGTGCAGCGCTTCAGTGGCGCCTTCGCCGGCTGCTGGTGGAGCCATGTGCCGCGGGCGCAGCTGGCGCCCTGGCTGGAACTGCTGCATGCGCGGCTGGACGGCGGCGCGCGCGTGGTGCTTCTCGACAACTCGTTCGTCCCCGCCAGCAGCACGCCGCTGTCGCGCCGCGATGCCGACGGCAACACCTACCAGCAGCGCGCGCTGGACGACGGCTCGGTGCACGAGGTGCTGAAGAACTTCCCGACTCGCGGCGAGGCGATCGCGATGCTCGGCCCACGTGCCCGTGATGTCGAGTGGATCGACCACGCGCACTACTGGATCCTCAGTTACGAGCTGTCCTGATGCAGACCAACCTGGCACCCGAGTTCAAGGGCACGCGCGAGGGGCAGGAGGCCGAGGCTATCCTGCGCAAGTGCGTGCACTGCGGCTTCTGCACCGCCACCTGCCCCACCTACCAGCTGCTCGGTGACGAGCTCGACGGCCCGCGCGGCCGCATCTACCTGATGAAGCAGGTGCTCGAAGGCGCGCCGGTGACACGCAGCACGCAGCTGCACCTGGACCGCTGCCTGACCTGCCGCAACTGCGAGACCACCTGCCCGAGCGGCGTGGAATACGGGCACCTGGTGGACATCGGTCGCAAGATCGTCGAAGACCGCGTCGAGCGCCCCGCGGGCGAGAAGGCGGTGCGCTGGCTGCTCAAGGAAGGCATGACCTCGCCGCTGTTCGGCCCGGCGATGAAGCTCGGCCAGGTGGTACGGCCGCTGCTGCCGACCGCGCTGAAGCACAAGGTGCCGGCCCGCTCCGGTGCACGCGCCCACCAGTGGCCCGCGCGCGAACATCCGCGCAAGGTGCTGATGCTGCTGGGCTGCGTGCAACCGGCGATGATGCCCAACATCAACAGCGCCACCGCGCGCGTGCTGGATGCCGCCGGCATCCAGACGCTGGTGGCCGACGAGGCCGGCTGCTGCGGCGCGCTGCGCACCCACCTGAACGACATCGACGGCGGCCTGAAGGACATGCGCCGCAACATCGACGCCTGGTGGCCGCTGGTCGAGGGCCTGACCTCGGCAGGCAAGGTGGAGGCCATCGTCATGAACGCCTCCGGCTGCGGCGTCGCCGTCAAGGACTACGGGCATGCGCTGGCACACGATGCCGACTATGCCGAGCGCGCCGCGCGCATCAGCGCGCTGACGCGCGATATCAGCGAGCTGCTGCCCGAGTTGGTGGAGCCGCTGAAGAAGAAGTTGGCCCTCCCCCGCCCGGCGGGGGAGCGGGGAGGGGGTGCGTCATCCTCATCCGCCCAGCGGGTGGTACGCCTTGCGTACCACCCGCCCTGCACGCTGCAGCATGGCCAACAATTGCGGGGCAGCGTCGAGATGCACCTCGGCGCGCTGGGTTTCGACATCAGCCTGGCCATCGGCGAAAGCCACCTGTGCTGCGGCTCGGCCGGCACCTACAGCGTGCTGCAGCCCGAGCTGGCCACGCAGCTGCGCGACCGCAAGCTCGGCCAGCTGATGCCACTGCAGCCGCAAGCCATCGTCTCGGCCAACATCGGCTGCATCCAGCACCTGCAAAGCGGCACGGCCACGCCCGTGCGCCATTGGGTGGAAGTGCTGGACGAGGCGCTGTCCTGAAATGCGCGCGGCGAGGCTGCTGCTCGCCGCGGGGTTGCTCTGGGCCTGCGCTGCCGCCGCCGCGGCAGACGCCGCCGCGACGCAGCGGCTGCACGCGCTGTTCGAGCGCTACTGGGAACAGACCGCGCACGACCATCCGGAATGGGCCACCTGGCGCGGCGACCACCGTTTCGACGACCGGCTGAGCGACGCCTCACCGGCCGGGCGCGAGGCCGTCGATACCCGCGAACGCGAGTGGCTGGCCGAAGCCCGCGCCTTCGATCCTGCGACGCTGGCTGCGGTAGACCGCAGCTCGCTCGAGCTGTTCATCCACGGCCGTGCCGAGGCGGTGGCCTTCCAGCCCTTCGAGGGCTGGCGCAGCATGAGTCTGGGCGCGCAAGGTGGCTTCCAGACCGACCTACCCGAGCTGCTTCGGGCCATGCCGATGGACCACGCGGCGCAGGTGGACAAGTTCCTGGCGCGGCTGGCCGCCGTGCCGCAGCGCATCGACCAGGAGCTGCATTGGCTGAAGCGCGGCATCACGCTCGGCTGGGTGCCACCACAGGCGGTGCTGCAGCGCGTGCTGGCACAGATCGACGAACAGCTGCTGGCACCGCCGCAGCGCAACCCCTGGCTCGAAGCGCTGCAGCACATGGGC
>JAGTRL010000243.1 GCA_018261815.1 Pseudomonadota bacterium | reverse complement strand
ACCCACGCGGTGTTCGGCGCCATGCACGACAAGGACATCGCGGGCATGGTCACACGCCTGGCCGCGCTGGTCGACCGCTGGTACCTGAGCGATCTGCCGTTGCCGCGCGCGGCCTCGGCCGAGGAACTGGAGCGCACGCTGCGCGCCATGTTGCCCACGCAGGCCGAGCCGCCGAGTCGCCATGGGTCTCCTTCCGAGGCCCTGCGCGCGGCCCTGGCTGCAGCAGACCCGGCTGATAGAATCGTGGTCTTCGGATCGTTCCTCTGCGTCGGTGGCGTGCTGAAGGACGGTGTGCCGCGCACACGCACTGCGCACAGCGGCTGAAAGCGTGCTCGGCAATCTGCGGCGGGCCCCCCATGATGGCCGAAACTCTCGCGATCAGGCAGCCGGCGCCGCCGAACGGACCTGGGCCCTTCACCGTAGCGGACGCTAGCCAGTGCTTTCATTCCTCAAGCGCAAAGACAGCCCAGCCCCGGCGGGCGCCGTCGACGAAGCGGCGTCGGTGCAGGCGGCACGCACCCGCGCCCGCCGCCGACTGATCGGCGCGGCGGTGCTGGTTGGCGTGGGCATCATCGGCTTCCCTCTGCTGTTCGAGACCCAGCCGCGGCCCATCGCGGTCGACATCCCGATCGAGATTCCGGCACGCGACAGCGTGCCGCCATTGAAGTTGCCGCCGGCCAAGGACAGTGCGTTGACGCCGCCGCGTGCGGCCGGCCCGGTGGTCGCCGAGACGGCGGCCGAGCCTCCGGCCGAGTCGCCGCCGGCGGCTGCGCAGGCCGTGGCCTCGGCGGCTGCGCCGGCCTCTCAACCGGCGCGGACCGAACGCGTGGCCAGCGCGCCCGCCTTGGCATCGGCGCCACGCGTGGCCGCCTCGGCAGCGGACAGCAAGGCCGAGGCGCAGCGTGCGCAGGCACTGCTCGAAGGCAAGCCCGTGGTGGCCGTCGTGCCGCCCGCAGCCGCTGCATCGGAGCCCAGGACCGGGCGTTTCGTGGTGCAGGCCGGCGCCTATTCCGATAGCGCCGCGCTGCGCGAGGCACGGCAGAAGGTGGAGAAGCTCGGCCTGAAGACCTACACGCAGGTGGTCGAGACCGACTCGGGCGCACGCACGCGCGTGCGGGTCGGCCCCTTCGACAGCCGCGACGAGGCCGAGAAGGCCGCGGCGCGCATCAAGTCTGCCGGGCTTGCCGCCAACATCCTGAGCCTGTGATGCAGCAACTCGGCTGGGTCGACCTGACGATGCTCGGCGTGCTGCTGCTGTCGCTGGGCCTGGGCCTGTGGCGCGGCTTCGTGCTCGAGGCGCTGGCGCTGGTCGGCTGGGTGGTGGCCTACTTCGCCGCGCAGTGGCTGGCGCCGCAGTGGGCGCCGCACCTGCCGTTGGGCGAGCCGGGGTCGAGCGTCAATTACGCGGCCAGCTTCGCGGTGGCCTTCATGGCGGTGCTCATCGGCTGGGGCCTGGCTTCGCGGGTGCTGCGCCTGCTGATCAATGCCACACCGCTGCGTGGCGCCGACCGCGTGCTCGGCGCGGCTTTCGGCCTGTTGCGCGGCGTGCTGCTGCTCATGGCGTTGGCCACCGTGGTGGCGTTGACACCTGCGGCGAGCGCCGAGCCGTGGGCCCGTTCACAAGGTGTGCAATGGCTGGCGGTGGCGATGCAGGGCCTGAAGCCGCTGCTGCCCCCCGACATCGCGCAGTTTCTGCCGACTTGAGACCTCTGCATCGAAGGACACTGGACCATGTGTGGGATCGTCGGAGCCATCTCCAAGTCGCCAGTGAATCAGCTGCTGTACGACGCGCTGCTGCTGCTGCAGCACCGCGGCCAGGACGCGGCCGGCATCGTCACGATGCAGGGCACCAAGTGCTTTATGCACAAGGCGCGCGGCATGGTGCGCGATGTCTTCCGCACGCGCAACATGCGGGCGCTGCCCGGCAACGTGGGCCTGGGCCAGGTGCGCTATCCGACGGCCGGCAACGCCTGGAGCGAGGAGGAGGCGCAGCCCTTCTACGTCAACGCCCCCTTCGGCATCGTGCTCGTGCACAACGGCAACCTGACCAACACCACGGCGCTGAAGAGCGAGCTGTTCCGCATCGACCGCCGCCACATCAACACCGAGAGCGACACCGAGGTGCTGATCAACATCCTGGCGCACGAGGTCGAGGTCGCCGCGCGCGACCTGCCGTTGACGCCGCAAGCCGTGTTTGCCGCGGTGTCGGCGGTGCACAAGCGCGTCAAGGGCTCGTATGCGGTGATCGCGCTGATCGCCGGCCACGGGCTGCTGGCCTTCCGTGACCCCTTCGGCATCCGCCCGCTGGCCATCGGCCAGTTGCAGACCGATGACGGCCTGGAGTACATGGTGGCGAGCGAATCAGTGGCCATCGAAGGCACCGGCCGCCATGTGCTGCGCGACGTGGCGCCGGGCGAGGCGGTCTTCATCGATGTCGACGGCCGGCTGCACACGCAGCAATGCGCCGCGCACCCGAGCCTGCACCCCTGCATGTTCGAGTTCGTCTACCTGGCGCGGCCGGATTCGGTGCTCGACGGCATCTCGGTGTACCAGGCGCGGCTCAACCTGGGCGAGACGCTGGCGCAGCGCGTCATCTCGACCATGCCGCCGAGCCAGATCGACGTGGTCATCCCGATCCCCGAATCGAGCCGGCCGTCGGCCATGCAACTGGCGCAGAAGCTGGGCAAGCCCTATCGCGAGGGTTTCGTCAAGAACCGCTATGTCGGCCGCACCTTCATCATGCCGGGGCAGGCGGTGCGCAAGAAGAGCGTGCGCCAGAAACTCAACGCCATTGGCGTGGAGTTCAAGGGCCGCAATGTGCTGCTGGTGGACGATTCCATCGTGCGCGGCACCACCAGCAAGGAGATCGTGCAGATGGCGCGCGAGGCCGGTGCGAACAAGGTGTACATGGCCTCGGCCGCGCCGCCAGTGCGCTACCCGAACGTCTATGGCATCGACATGCCCACGCGCGAGGAACTGATCGCCGCCGACCGCAGCATCGAGCAGATCCGCGAGTACATCGGCGCCGATGCGCTGATCTACCAGGACGTGGATGCGATGAAGCGCGTGGTCGGTGCGCTGAACCCCAAGCTCGACGGCTTCGAGGCCTCGTGCTTCGACGGCCGCTACATTACCGGCGATGTCTCGGTGGAAGACTTTGCCGCCATCGAGGCTCAGCGCAGCTCGGCCCGCAACGACGACGAAGACAGCGGCGACGAACGCACGCCACTGGCGCTGCAGAACGCCGATAGCCACTGATGAGCGACCACGACCACGAAGCCGCGCGCCTGGCCCACGCTCGACTGCCCGAGGGTCTGCGTCCGGAGACGCTGGCGGTGCGCACCGCGCTGGCGCCCAGCCAGCATGGCGAGAACAGCGAAGGTCTGTTCCTGACCAGCGCCTTCGTGCAGCCCGATGCCGAGACGTCGGCGCGGCGCTTCGCCGAGATGGAGGATTTCACCTACGCGCGCACCAGCAACCCCACGGTGCGCAGCCTGGAGGCGCGGCTCGCGGCCATGGAGGGCGCCGAAGCGGCCGTGGCCACCTCCACCGGCATGAGCGCGATCCTGCTGCTGGTGATGGGACTGCTCAAGTCCGGCGACCATGTGGTGTGCTCGCGCTCGGTGTTCGGCTCCACCGTCAGCCTGTTCGCCAAGGAGTTCGCCAAGTTCGGCGTCGAAACCAGTTTCGTGTCGCAGACCGACCTGGCCGAGTGGCGTGCCGCGATCCAGCCGAACACGAAGCTGCTGTTCGCCGAAACACCGACCAACCCGCTGACCGACGTGTGCGACATCGCGGCGCTGGCCGACATCGCGCATGGCGCGGGCGCGCTGCTGACGGTGGACAACACCTTCTGCTCGCCGGCGCTGCAGCGCCCGCTGGCCCTCGGCGCCGACCTGGTGATGCATGCCGGCACCAAGTACCTCGACGGCCAGGGCCGGGTGATGGCCGGCGCGCTGTGCGGGCCGCGCAGCCTGATCCACGATGTGTTCGGCCCGACGCTGCGCACCGCCGGCATGACGCTGGCGCCGTTCAACGCCTGGGTGGTGCTGAAGGGGCTGGAGACCCTGTCGCTGCGCATGAGGGCGCAAAGCGAGGCGACGCTGGCCGTGGCCCAATGGCTGGAGCGACATCCGGCAGTGTCGCGGGTGTACTACCCCGGACTGAAATCGCACCCGCAGCATGAACTGGCGATGCGCCAGCAATCGGGGCTGGGCGGCGCGGTGCTGTCCTTCGACGTGCACGCCGACGGCCCGGAGGCCGCGAAGACCAAAGCCTTCCACGTCATCGACAGCACCCGTGTGCTGAGCATCGCCACCAACCTGGGCGACACCAAATCGATCATCACCCATCCGGCGACCACCTCGCACGGCCGGCTCAGCGAAGCGCAGCGCCTGGCGGTCGGCATCGGCCAGGGCATGATCCGGCTGGCCGTGGGCCTGGAGCATGTGGCCGACATCACCGACGACCTGCAGCGCGGTCTGGGCAGCCTGTGAACAAGATATGACTTCGACCGTCCGCACCCGCATCGCACCCTCGCCCACCGGCTTCCTGCACCTGGGCACGGCGCGCACGGCGCTGTTCTCCTGGGCCTATGCGCGCCACTTCGGCGGCGAGTTCATCCTGCGCATCGAGGACACCGACGTCGCCCGCTCGTCGCAGGAGGCGGTGGACCAGATCGTGGCCGCGATGCGCTGGCTGGAACTGGAGCACGACGAGGGCCCGTTCTTCCAGATGCAGCGCATCGAGCGCTACCGCGAGGTCATCGCGATGATGCTGGCCGCCGGCACGGCGTACCACTGCTACTGTTCGACTGAAGAACTCGACGCAATGCGCGAGTCGCAGCGTGCGCGCGGCGAAAAGCCGCGATATGACGGCCGCTGGCGGCCCGAGCCGGGCAAGCTGCTGCCCGCGGTGCCACAGGGCGTGCCGCCGGTGGTGCGCTTTCGCAACCCGGAGGGCGGCGTGGTCAGCTGGAACGACCTGGTCAAGGGCCCGATCAGCATCAGCAACCGCGAGCTCGACGACCTGGTCATCGCCCGCGCCGACGGCACGCCGACCTACAACTTCTGCGTGGTGGTGGACGACTGGGACATGCGCATCAGCCATGTCATCCGCGGCGACGACCATGTCAACAACACGCCGCGGCAGATCAACATCCTGCGCGCGCTGATCGGGCCGGAGGGTGCGCTGCCGATCTACGGCCATGTGCCGATGATCCTGGGCCCCGACGGCGACAAGCTTTCGAAGCGTCACGGTGCGGTCAGCGTCACGCAGTACGAGGACGACGGCTACCTGCCCGAGGCCATGCTCAATTACCTGGCGCGGCTGGGCTGGAGCCACGGCGACACCGAGCTTTTCAGCCGCGAGCAGCTGATCGCCTGGTTCGACGGCCACCACCTGGCCAAGAGCCCGGCGCAATGGGACCCTGCCAAGCTCAACTGGGTCAACGCCCATCACCTGAAGCAGCGCAGCGATGGGTCGCTGGCCGAGCTGGTGGCAAAGCAGCTGGCTCGGCGCGGCATCGAGGCCGTAGCCGACGAACACCTGGCGCGGTTGTGCGCGCTGTACAAGGACCGCTGCGCCACCACGGTGGAGCTGGCCGACTGGATAGGCATGTACTACGTCGACGTACACCCTTCGGCCGACGAGCTGGCGGCGCATGTCATCGACGCGGTCAAGCCTGCCGTCGTGAGCCTGCGCGGCCGGCTGGCCGAGGTGGCCTGGGACAAGGCCGCCATCTCCGCGGCGATCAAGGCCACGTTGGCAGAGCATGGCCTGAAGATGCCGCAACTGGCGCATGCCGTGCGTGTGCTGGTGTGCGGCCGCAGCCAGACGCCGTCGCTCGACGCCGTGCTGGAGTTGTTCACGCGCGAACAGGTGCTGTGGCGTTTGAGGAGCCTGTAGAAGTGCGGATATAATGCGAGGCTGTTTGAACGGCGCAGGGTGAACAACCTTGGGGGTATAGCTCAGCTGGGAGAGCGCTTGCATGGCATGCAAGAGGTCAGCGGTTCGATCCCGCTTACCTCCACCAAAAGCCTTGTCGCAAAGCGTGGTTCAAGCAGATAAGTGATTGCAGGTCCCCTTCGTCTAGAGGCCTAGGACACCACCCTTTCACGGTGATTACAGGGGTTCGAATCCCCTAGGGGACGCCAAGTTTGGCAGGGCTTGCGGCACGGATCCAAGGATCTGTTCCGAGATCTTGCCGCCACGTGGAGTGGTAGTTCAGTTGGTTAGAATACCGGCCTGTCACGCCGGGGGTCGCGGGTTCGAGTCCCGTCCACTCCGCCAGAATCGAAGAGGTCTTCCTCTGGAAACGCCCACCGCGAGGTGGGCGTTTTCGTTGGTGCTTGCGCCTTCGCCTCAGCTGCCGAGCGGGTTGGGCGCTCGCCAGGCGCGCTCGAAGGGCAGCCGCCAGGCATGCGGAGCAATCAGCTGATGGATCG
>JAGTRL010000242.1 GCA_018261815.1 Pseudomonadota bacterium | reverse complement strand
CGGCGCGATCCATACGCGCATCATGGCCTACAGCGCCAAGTACGCGAGCGCCTTCTACGGGCCGTTCCGCGACGCCGTGGGCTCGGCCAAGAACCTGGGCAAGAGCGACAAGAAGGTCTATCAGATGGACCCGGGCAACAGCGACGAAGCGCTGCGTGAAGTCGCGCTCGACCTGGCCGAAGGCGCCGACATGGTGATGGTCAAGCCCGGCATGCCGTACCTGGACATCGTGCGCCGCGTCAAGGACGAGTTCCGCGTGCCAACCTTCGCCTACCAGGTCAGCGGCGAGTACGCCATGCTCAAGGCGGCGGCCGCCAACGGCTGGCTCGACCACGATGCGGTGATGATGGAAGCGCTGCTGGCCTTCCGCCGCGCCGGTGCCGATGGCGTGTTGAGTTACTTCGCGCTGGACGCGGCGAGGCTGCTGCGCAGGCCCTGAGCGGGCATGCGCATCTTCCACATCAGCGCCGACCAGTTCGTCGAGCTCGATGAGCTGCCCGCCACGCTGCCGGCCGCGGGCTTCATCTGGATCGGCAGCGCCCGGCGCGAGTTCGAAGTCAACGTGCCGCGCATCCAGGCACGGCTGCAGGCCTGGAACTGCGGCCAGTTGGTCGACCTGCATGTCTCGGACCTGCTGAACCAGGCGCTGCCCTCCAACTTCGACAGCACCTCGTGGTACGACTTCCTGGTCTTCCGCCGGCTGGCCATCGGCGCCGGCAGCGAGGCCTTGATGGCCGACGACGCACTGGGCACGCCGGCCGCCGCGCGCAAGGCGCTGGACTCGATCGACACCAGCCCGGTCGGCTTCGCGGTCTTCGACCACGTGCTGCTCACCGTGCACCCGGCCGACTGCGCGGTGCGCGACCATTTCGCGCAGCGCCTGCTGCAGCAGGCCAGCGGCGGCGAAGCGCGCGGCGCGTCGCGACTGCCCGCCAGCCCGGCCGACCTGATGCTGCGCATGGCCAACCACATGGTCGACAGCTACCTGGCGCTGCGCCGCCTGCTGACGCGCCACCTCGGCACCCTGCAGAGCGAGCTGCTCGACCCGAAGAGCCGCTTCGCCGACTGGAAGCTGCTGCTCGCTGCGCGCAATACGCTGCACATGCTGGAAGACACCTGCGAGGATCAGCGCAGCGCCATACAGGAGTGGATCGACGTGCTCGATGAATGGCCGAGCGAAAGCGAGGCGGTCGCGCAGCGCGAACGGGAGCTGCTGCGCCTGCGCTCGCGCGACGTGCTGGAGCACATCGAACGCGTGCTGACCCACGTGCGCCGGCTTGAACACTCGGCCGAGGTCGCGGTGCAGATGCATTTCTCGGCACTCGGCCACCGCACCAACGACATCATGCGCACACTGACCGTGCTGACGGCCATCTTCCTGCCGCTGAACCTGATCACCGGCTTCTTCGGCATGAACTTCGACTCGCTGCCACTGATCCATTCGGCCACCGGCATCTGGGCGGCCATCGGCGTGATGGCCGCGGTGGGCGTGGGCCTGATCGCCTACTTCCGGCGCAAGCGCTACCTGGGAACCACGCTGCGCAAGTGAGGCGCGTACGGGTCGGCGAAACCCAGGCGCAGCAGCAGCGCCGTTTCGCGCGCTTCCATCAACTCGGCGTCCGCCGGCGAGGTCTCGTGGTCGAAGCCCTGTGCATGCAGCATGCCGTGCACCAGCAGGTGCGCATAGTGCGCCGGCAGCGGCCGCCGCGCAGCCCGGGCCTCGCGTTCCACCACCGGCGCGCACAGCACCAGGTCGGCCTGCACCAAGGGCTCGCGTCCGTAGTCGAATGTCAACACGTTGGTGGCGTAGTCCTTGCCGCGGTAGTTGCGGTTCAGTGCGCGGCCTTCGTCCTCGCCGACGATGCGCACCGTGATCTGCGCGGGCGCCAGCAACGCAGCGCGCACCCAGCGAGCGACCCGGTGACGCGGCAGCACGGCACGGTGCCGCCCATCGGGCATCTGCAGCGACAGTTGCAGCGCCGGCAGCGCCATCGGCTCTAGCCGGCCTCGCCGCGCGTGCGCGCCGCGTCGTAGGCCTCGACGATGCGCGCCACCAGCGGGTGGCGCACCACGTCGGCGGCGCCGAACTGGGTGAAGGCCACCCCCTCGACCCCAGCCAGCACGGCCTGGGCCTCGACCAGCCCGCTGGTCCGGCCCTTGGGCAGGTCGATCTGGCTGGTGTCGCCGGTGACCACGCAACGCGAGCCGAAGCCGATGCGCGTGAGGAACATCTTCATCTGCTCGGAGGTGGTGTTCTGCGCCTCGTCGAGGATGACAAAGGCATGGTTCAGCGTGCGCCCGCGCATGAAGGCCAGCGGCGCCACCTCGAGCAGGCCCTTGTCGAAGGCCCGCGTCACGCGCTCCAGGCCCATCAGGTCATAGAGTGCGTCGTACAGCGGACGCAGGTAGGGGTCGACCTTCTGCGCCATGTCGCCGGGCAGGAAGCCCAGGCGCTCACCGGCTTCGACCGCCGGACGGGTGAGCACGATGCGCTGCACCGTGTTGCGTTCCAGCGCATCGACCGCACAGGCTACGGCCAGGAAGGTCTTGCCGGTGCCGGCCGGGCCGATGCCGAAGCTGATGTCGTGCGTCAGCATATGGCGCAGGTACTGCTGCTGGTTGGGCGTGCGCGCGGCCAGGTCGGTGCGGCGCGTATGCAGCACGATGCGTCCCTCGCCAGGGGCAGCCGCCGGCAGCGCTTGCTGGCGCAGCGCATCCTGCAGCGCCTCCGCCTCGATCGGATGGGCGGCGCCTTCATACAGCCGCTGCAGCAACGCCAGCGCCGCATCGGCGGCGGCACGCTCGCCATCGATGCGAAAGCGCTCGTGGCGACGCGAAATGCTCACGCCGAGCGAGCGCTCGATGCTGCGCAGGTGCTCGTCCACGGAGCCACACAGGTTCGCGAGGCGCGAGTTGTCAGGAGGCGTGAAGGCGTGTCGCAGGATCACGGCAGCGGACCACCGGCTCCGGGGCCGGGAAGCGGAACAAGCGCACATTGTCGCCGCCTCGCACCGCACCCAGCATCCTGCACAATCGTCGTTGCGATGCAGTGCCGATGCCCACAGCCCGCCGCCCGGCCCAGGGCACGCGGCATGTCCCGAAGCGGCTGGTACCACGGCCCGCATCTGCTGCTGTGCCTGGGCCTGCTGTGGCTGGCCTGCGCCAGTGCACTGGCGCAGGCGCAGACGGTCAAGATCCACGCCGCCCAGGCGGTGGAGTCCGACAGTCCGGGGTTTCCGGCCGACAGGTCGGCGCCGCTGGTGGACCTGCCCGACGACTGGTCGGCCAGCCGCCCCGGCAGCAACGGCCCGGTGTGGTACCGGCTGACCTTCACCGCGCCGGGGCTGCGCGAGAAGGGTGAACTGCTGGCGCTGTACATCGAGCATGTCTGCACCAACCTGCAGGTCTACCTGAACGGCCAGCTGATCCACAGCGGCGGGCAGATGAGCGAGCCGATCACGCAGAACTGCAACCACCCGCAGCTGATCAGCCTGCCGGCCGGACTGATCGGCCCGGGCCTGAATTCGCTGGACATCAAGGTGGTGGGCCACGCGCTGGCGCGGGTGGCATCGGCACACCGAGCCGGAGGGCTGTCGGCGCTGGAGATCGGGCCGAAGTCGGTGCTGGCCGACAAACATGCCCAGCAGGTGGCGCTGACCGTGGCTGTCCCGCAGGCGGTGAGCGCGACGCTGCTGCTGATGGGCAGCTTCATGTTCGTGCTCGGCTGGATGAACCGGCGCGAAAGCCACCTGGCCTACTTCGGCGCGCTGTCGGTGGGCTGGGCCATCGTCGAGTCGCGCTTTTGGCTGCGCAACCTGCCCGTCGACAACGCCGTAGCCGAGTTCCTGCTGTGCGCCATGCTGCCGCTGCTGACCTGGGCCAGCGTGCAGTTCCTGCTGCGCTATGCCCAGTACCGCCACCGCTGGATCGACATCGCCATGCCGCTGCAGGCCGCGGTGATGCCGGCAACGCTGCTGTTGGCTGGGCCGGAGCGGCTGTACCCGATGGCCAGCTTCTGGTATGTGCTGCTGGCGCTGCAGGCCTTGGCCGCCGCGGCGTTCTACCTGCGCACGCAGTACCACGCACGGCGCCGCGCGTTCTGGCCGATGGCCCTGCTGCTGTGCCTGGCCACCGCAGCACTGGCAGTGGAATATGCGGCGCAGAAGTTCGGCATCCGCGGGCTGCTGATGCAGCTGGCGCAGACGGCCACGCCGGTGATGATGGTGCTGGTGGGCCTGCGCTTGCTGCAGCAGCAGGGGCGGGCGCTCCAGGCCGCCGAGGAAAGCAAGGCCCACCTGGAGATGCGCATCCGCGAGGCCACCGCCGAGATCGAACACAACTTCACCCAGCTGGCCGAACTGCGTGTGGAGAAGGTCACCGAACGCGAGCGCAAGCGCATTGCCGCCGACCTGCACGACGACCTGGGTGCCAAGCTGCTGACCATCGTGCACACCAGTGACTCCGAGCGCATCTCCACACTGGCGCGCGAGGCGCTGGAGGAGATGCGCCTGTCGGTGCGCGGCCTCACCGGCAAACCGGTGCAGCTGATCGACGCGCTCGGCGACTGGCGCGCCGAGGTGGTGTCGCGACTGGGGCAAGCCGGCATCGAGGCCGCTTGGTCGGCGCCGGCCGAAGACCTGCCGCAGACCCTGTCGGCGCGTGCCTTCGTGCAGACCACGCGCATCCTGCGCGAGGCGGTCAGCAACGTCATCAAGCACAGCGGTGCGACCCACTGCTCGCTCAGTTGCGACATCGCCGATGGCGATATGCAGATCGTCGTGCGCGACAACGGCAACGGCATTCCGATGGAGCTAGACGGCCGGCTCGACCGCGGACACGGCATGGCCAGCATGAAGCATCGCGCCAAGCAGTTGCAGGGCCAGTGCCTGGTGGAGTCGGGCCCAGGCTACGGTACCGTGATACGCCTCACGCTTCCGTTGACGCGCGCCACCGAGTTGGCGTAAGCGACTGCTAGCATGAAATTCCCCCTCGCCGGAGCATCGTCATGATCAACATCCTGCTCTTGGAAGACCTGCCCGAGATACGGGCCTGGCTGAGCAGCTTGGTGATGCAGGTCTTCCCCGACGCGCAGATCGCTGAAGCCGCGCGCGTGCACGATGCGCTGGGCCTGGTGTCGGCCATCAAGTTCGACCTGGCGTTGGTCGACCTGGGATTGCCCGACGGCTCGGGCGTGGACGTGGTCGCCGCGTTGCGCGAGCACCAGCCCGAAACCCAGAGCGTGGTGGTCACCATCCACGACGACGACGAGCACCTGTTCCCGGCCCTGCAGGCCGGCGCCTTCGGCTACATCCTGAAGGAGCAGGCGCGCGAGTTGATCATCGAACAACTCCAGCGCATCAGCCAGGGTGAGCCGCCGCTGTCGCCGTCGATCGCTCGCCGCGTGATGGCCTACTTTGCGGCCAAGTCCAAGCCGCAGCCGATGTCGGCATCCTCAGCCGCTGTGCCGCATGTCTCGCTGACCGACCGCGAGACCGAAGTCCTGCTGCGCGTGGCCAAGGGCTACACGCTGCCCGAGATAGGCCAGCAGCTGACGCTGTCACGCCACACCATCGCCGACTATGTCAAGCAGATCTACCGCAAGCTCAACGTGAGCTCGCGCGCCGAAGCCGCGCTGGAAGCGCAGCGCCTGGGGTTGTTCGGTCGCTGAACTTGCCCGCATGCTGGCGATAATCGCCGCATGATCGGACGGCTCACGGGCGTCATCGCGGAAAAGTCGCCCCCGCAGGTGCTGGTCGATGTCAACGGCGTAGGCTACGAGCTCGACGTGCCGATGAGCACCTTCTACAACCTGCCCGGCATTGGCGAACGCACCGCGCTGCTGACGCACTTCGTCGTGCGCGAGGATGCGCAACAGCTCTTCGGCTTCCTGACGCAGGACGAGCGCAGCACCTTCCGCCAGCTGGTCAAGATCAGCGGCGTCGGTCCGCGCACCGCGCTGTCGATCCTGTCCGGCCTGAGCGTGGCCGAACTGGCCGGCGCGGTGTCGCGCCAGGAGAGCGGCCGTCTGGTCAAGGTACCGGGCATCGGCAAGAAGACCGCCGAGCGGCTGATGCTCGAGCTGAAGGGCAAGTTGGGACCCGACCTCGCGCTGCCGACGGCCACCGCCGCCACCGACGCACAGGCCGACATCGTGCAGGCGCTGCTCGCCCTGGGCTACAACGAGCGCGAGGCTGCAGCCGCACTGAAGGCGCTGCCTGCGGACGTGGCCGTCAGCGACGGCATCAAGCTGGCGTTGAAGGCGCTGAACCGATAGGCGTGCAGCACGGACCGGCCCGCATGGGCCGACCATTTCGTTCGATTCAGTGCTTCTTGTCGTGGCTGTCGGACAGCGGCTTGACGGTGGCCTTGACCTCGAGGGTCTCGCGCTTCTTGTCAGCCCCTTCGACCACCAGTGTCACCGTCACAATCTCGCCGGGCTTCAGTTCCTTCTTCAGGTCCATCAGCATGACGTGGTAGCCACCGGGC
>JAGTRL010000241.1 GCA_018261815.1 Pseudomonadota bacterium | reverse complement strand
CGGGTTGGCGCCGCGCGGGTGCAGGCTCTCGTTGGCTGCCGGTTGTTTCAGGCGCACGATCAGGCCACGGGCGGGCGGACCGTCGGGCGGCTCGGTCTGGGCCTGCAGCGGCAAGGCAAACATTGCCGCGACGAGCGCGCCGGCCATCGAGAGCGGATTGCGGAAGGACCGATGCTTTTTTGTCATTGTTCTCGCAGGTTGGGCGACTACTGCGGCGGGGTTTCACCGATTGCTGCGCTGCCGCGCCTGCGGGTGAGCAGCAGTACCACGACCGCCAGGGCGAGCAGTCCAACCCACAGCACCGACGACGCGCCACCGCCACCCCCGCCATCCGAAGCGGCCGGCGCATCGACCACCGGCGTTGCCGAAACGGTAATGCTGCGCTGAACCGTCGAACGCTGGCCTGCATCGTCGATGAGCGCCAGGCTCACGGCCACGGTGCCGGCCGCGATGACCGGCAGTTCGATCTCGGGGCCGTTGGTGGCGCCGCTGAAACCCGTCGCCACCCCCGGGTTGGCGGCCAGCGACCACTCGTAGTCGACGATGTTGCGACCGCTGCCGACCAGGCTGCCCGTGGCGCTGAGCCGCAGGGTGTCGCCCACCACCGGCGCGGCCGGCACCAAGCCAATGCGCACCAGCGTGCCGGTGGAGGCCAGCACGGCAGCATCGGCATCGACCATGCCCGCGCCGCACAGGCCCACACTGCAGTAGCACTGCAGTTGGTCGCTGCCGTCGGGTGCGTGGCACATCGGCACCGGCTGGCCGCTTTCGTCGTTGCCGGCGCCGCTGGTTGGGAAGGCACGCGCGCTGGACTGCATCAATGTGAGCACTTCCTGCGGCTCCAGCTGTGGCCGAGCCGACAGCATCAGCGCCGCCGTACCGGCGACGATCGGTGCGGCGAAGCTGGTGCCGACGCTGTACTCGAAGCTGTCGGTCCAGATGGAGCCGCCGGCATTCGGCCGCTGCGTGCCGCTGTTGCTGCTGGTCAGGACCGGGTACAGGCAGGGTTCGTTGGCAGCGATGTTGATGCAGTTGCCGGCTGGCGCGCTGATGGCGATGGCGGGCCCGAGGTCGGAGAAACCCACTTTCGAGCCGACATGGCGCAGCCCGGCCACGGCGATCACGCCCGGGCAGTTGGCCGGCAGTTCCACCGCATGGCCGGCGCTGTTGCCGGCCGCCGCCACGACCACCGTGCCGACGGCCTGCACTTCGGCGATCACCGCCGGATAGCCGGTCGAGGCGCCGCAGCTGCCGCTGCCGCCCAGGCTCAGGTTGATGACCCGTGCCCGACTCGTGTTGATCGGCAGGCCCGGCACTTCCAGCCCGGCCGCCCAGCGCATGCCGGCCTGGATGTCCGAATCGAAACCGCCGCATTTGCCGAGCACGCGCACCGGCAGGATCTTCACGCCGAAGGCCGTGCCGGCCATGCCCTGGCCGTTGTCGGCGGCCGCGCCGATGATCCCGGCGATCTTGGTGCCGTGCCAGGAGCTGTCGGCCACGCCGCAGTTCTGGAAATCGCCGCCGCGGGCGGTGTTCTCGGCACTGGTGATCCAGTCGCCCGGGTCGCTGGCATCGGCATCGCGGCCGCCGCCGTCGTTGGCGGTGGCCAGGTCGGAAACCATGTCGTAGCCCGACAGTACCTGACCGGCCAGGTCAAGGTGGTCGGCCAGCACGCCGGTGTCGAGCACCGCCACCACCACGCCGGCGCTGCCGGTGATGCGGTCCCAGGCGGCCTCGGCATTGACCGACGAGCGCACTTCGCCGGCTGGCGCGCGCAGGTACCACTGCCCGACCTCCGGCCCGCGGCCGCTGGCCGGGCCGGCGGCAAACAACGGGTCGGTGGGCACCCGCAAGGCTCGGCGGCGCTGATCGACCACCGCGTGCAGCACCTCCGGGTCGGCGGCCAGGCGGCGCGCCAGCGTGGCCGCGTCGATGTGGCTGGCCATCACCACCTGCGAGCGCTCGCTGATGGTCACGCCGGTGCTCAGCGGAACGCCGGCGCGCTCGGCCAGCCGGTCGGCACGCCGCTGCGCCACCGCGGCCACGTCGGCCGAAGACTGACGCACCGACATCGCCTGCTCGCGCAGCAGCGGCGCGTCGGCCTTGAGCGTGACGATCACCCGCGCCGGCGGCGCGGCTAGGGCATGCCCCGCCATTGCGGTCAGCAAGGCAGCGGCTGCAACCCAGCAGACGCCGCGGAACCGGCTTTGCCGGGCCGCAGGCGGCGCCCCCCTGGGGGGGGGCGCCGAAGGCGTTTCGGGGGGGGTCAACTCACTTCGCGATGACGCGCACCATCTCAAGCACCTTGTTCGAGTAGCCCCATTCGTTGTCGTACCAGGCGACGACCTTGACGAAGGTCTTGTCCAGCGCGATGCCGGCATCGGCATCGAACACGCTGGTGCAGACCTCGCCGCGGAAGTCGGTGGCCACCACCTTGTCCTCGGTGTAGCCGAGCACACCCTTCATCGCACCCTGGCTGGCCGCCTTCATGGCCTTGCAGATGTCGTCGTAGCTGGCTTCCTTGATCAGTTCCACCGTCAGGTCGACCACCGACACGTCGGAGGTCGGCACGCGGAAGCTCATGCCGGTGAGCTTCTTGTTCAGTTCGGGGATGACCACGCCCACCGCCTTGGCCGCGCCGGTGCTGCTGGGAATGATGTTCTCCAGGATGCCGCGGCCGCCGCGCCAGTCCTTGTTGCTCGGGCCGTCCACCGTCTTCTGCGTCGCGGTGGTGGCATGCACGGTGGTCATCAGGCCGCGCTTGATGCCGAAGGTGTCGTTCAGCACCTTGGCCACGGGCGCCAGGCAGTTGGTGGTGCAACTGGCGTTGCTGATGATGGCCTGGCCGGCATAGGTCTTGTCGTTGACTCCGTAGACGAACATCGGCGTGTCGTCCTTGCTGGGTGCGCTGAAGATGACCTTCTTGGCGCCGGCGGCGAGGTGCTTCTCACCGGCCTCCTTGGTCAGGAACAGGCCGGTGGCCTCGACCACGATGTCGGCACCGACCTCGCTCCACTTCAGCGCCGCCGGGTCGCGCTCGGCGCTCAGGCGGATACGCTTGCCGTTGACGATCAGCGTGTGGCCGTCGACCGAGACCTCGCCCTTGAAGCGGCCGTGCACGCTGTCGTATTGCAGCATGTAGGCCAGGTAGTCGGGCTCGAGCAGGTCGTTGATGCCAACGATCTCGATTTCCGGGAAGTTCTGCACCGCGGCACGGAACACCATGCGCCCGATGCGCCCGAAGCCATTGATACCCACCTTGATGGCCATGATTCGATCTCCTGTTGAAGTGAAAACAATCGCAAAGGAATGAAACTTGTTGGTCTCAGCCGGCCAGCACCTGGCGCACGGTGTCGGCCAGGTTCTGCGGGGTGAAGCCGAACAGCTTGAACAAAGCGGGCGCCGGCGCGCTCTCGCCGTAGCGGTCCAGCCCGACCACCGCGGCGCAGCCGTATTTCCACCAGCCGTCGGTGACGCCGGCCTCGACGGCGATGCGCGGCAGCTTGGGCGGCAGCACGCTGGTCTTGTAGTCCACGCTCTGCCGATCGAACACGCTGGTGCTGGGCATGCTGACCACGCGCACGGCGATGCCGTCCTTGGCCAGTTCGGCCTGCGCATGCAGCGCCAGTTGCACCTCGCTGCCGGTGGCGATGATCACCGCTTGCGCCTTCTTCTTCAGGCCTACCTCGGTGGGTTCGGCCAGCACGTAGGCGCCCTTGGCAATCTGATCCAGCCCGCTCTTCGGTGCATAGCTCAGGTTCTGACGGCTGAGCAGCAGCGCACTCGGCCGGTCGGCATGGCTCAAGGCCACCGTCCAGGCCACCGCCGTTTCGGCGGTGTCACCGGGCCGCCAGACGTCCAGCCCGGGGATCAACCGCAGCGCCGCCGCATGCTCCACGCTTTGGTGGGTGGGCCCGTCCTCGCCCAGGCCGATGCTGTCGTGCGTGAACACATGGATCACGCGGTGCTTCATCAACGCGGCCATGCGGATGGCATTGCGGCTGTAGTCGCTGAAGGTCAGGAAGGTGCCGCCATAGGGGATAAAGCCACCGTGCAGCGCGATGCCGTTCATCACCGCGGCCATGCCGAACTCGCGCACGCCGTAGTTGATGTGCCGCCCGCCGTTGGGTGCGCCGTCCTCACCGAAGCGCAGCGCCGGCGTCGAGGCGGTGTTGGTCAGGTTGGAGCCCGTCAGGTCGGCCGAGCCGCCGAGCATCTCGGGCAGCGACTTGGTGAAGGCCTCCAGCGCGATCTGGCTGGCCTTGCGCGAGGCCACGGTTTCCGCCTGGGTGTGGGCGGCGATCACCGCGTCCACGGCCGCCTGGGCAAAGTTCTTCGGCAGCTCGCCGCGCATGCGGCGCTGCAGTTCGGCCGCCAGCCGGGGGAATTCGTCGCGGTAGGCCGCGAAGCGTGCGTTCCAGCCGGCTTCGGCATCGTCGCCGCGAGACTTGTGGTCCCACAACTGATAGACCTGCTCGGGGACCACGAAGGGCGGCCAGGTCCAGCCGAGCGCGGCACGCGTCAGCGCCACCTCGTCCACGCCCAGCGCCTCGCCGTGCGCCTTGGCCGTGCCGGCGCGGTGCGGCGAGCCCTTGCCGATGGTGGTGTTGCAGACGATCAGCGTGGGCCGCGTGCTCGACTTGCGCGCCTGCGCCAGGGCTGCGTCCACGGCATCCACGTCCTGGCCGTCGACGGGGCCGATCACGTCCCAGCCGTAGGCTTCGAAGCGCTGGCGCACGTTGTCCACGTACCAGGGGCGCACCGCGCCGTCGATGCTGATGCCGTTGTCGTCGTACAGCGCCACCAGCTTGTTCAGCTTCCAGGCACCGGCCAGCGCGCAGCTTTCGTGGCTGATGCCTTCCATCATGCAGCCGTCACCCATGAAGGCATAGGTGTGATGGTCGACCACCGCGTGGCCGGGACGGTTGAACTCGTGCGCCAGCAACTTCTCGGCCAGCGCCATGCCCACCGCGTTGCTGATGCCCTGGCCGAGTGGGCCGGTGGTGGTTTCGACGCCGGGCGTCAGGTCCACCTCGGGGTGGCCCGGCGTCTTGCTGTGCAGCTGGCGAAAGTTGCGCAGCTCGCTCATGTCCAGGTCGTAGCCGCTCAGGTGCAGCAGCGCGTACAGCAGCATCGACGCATGGCCGTTGGACAGCACGAAGCGGTCGCGATCGATCCAGCGCGGGTTGTGCGGGTTGTGTTTCAGGTGCCTATCCCACAGCGCCACGGCCATCTCGGCCATGCCCATGGGCGCCCCCGGGTGGCCCGAGTTGGCCTGCTGCACGGCATCCATGGCCAGGGCGCGAATGGCATTGGCCATCAGCGAAGCGTCGTCTTTCGAGGTGGCGGCCATGTGCGGGGGGCGCGTTGCGCGGGACGAAGGGGTGGATGCAGCGGGGGCGAACCGTCTGATTTTAGGGCCAGGCCTTATAACCACCGCCCGATGCCCGACGGTTCCACCGCACCAATGCACGGCCCGTGCCGGCCGGGCCGTTGCAGGTGCGCCGCCTACACTCGTGTTCCATGAAAGCCCTGATCTTGGCCGCCGGCCGCGGCGAACGCATGCGCCCGCTGACCGATACCAGGCCCAAGCCGCTGCTGCCGGTGCGCGGCAAGCCGCTGATCGAATGGCACCTGGAGGCGCTGGCGCACGCCGGCGTGCGCGAGGTGGTGGTCAACACCGCCTGGCTGGAGGAGCAATTCCCGGCAGCGCTGGGTGATGGTTCGCGTTGGGGCCTGGCCATCCGCTATTCCCCCGAAGGGCGCGACCACGGCGGCGCGCTGGAGACGGCCGGCGGCATCCGCAAGGCCCTGCCCTGGCTGGCGCCGCGGGGCGACGAGTCCTTTTGGGTGGTGTCGGGCGACATCTACATGCCCGGCTTCCCGTTCGATGCCGCGCTGGCCGAGGCCTTTGCCGCCGGCACCGATCTGGGGGAGCTGTGGCTGGTGCCCAACCCCGGCTTCCATGGCAGCGGCGACTTCGATCTCGTAGGCGGACGACTGCGCCGCGGCGTGCCCGGCGCGGCGCACGGCTGGACCTACGCCAACGTCGCGTTGCTGCGCCCGGCGCTGGTGGCCAGCTTGCCGGTCGGCCAGCGCGCGCCGCTCGGCCCGCTGCTGTTCCAGGCCGCCGCGGCCGACCGTCTGGCCGGCCGCGAGCTCGCCGGTCCCTGGCACAACCTGGGCACGCCCGCTCAGCTGGCGGCGCTGAACGGCAGCTGCTGACGCACCGCGGCCGGCCTATCGGATATCGTGCGACGCCTCGAGCAAGGAGCGGACATGCGCGCAGTGCAGTCAATCGGTGGGACGCTGCTGCCCCGGGCCGCCTGCGTGGCGGCGAGCGCGGCGCCCGATGGGCGCATGGGCTGGCTCGGCTTGGCATCCGCCGAGGCCGCGCAGATTTGCGGCCAACGCCTGAATCCACGCGCTCATGCCTGCTTCGAGCGCGGGCTGATCCTGGCCGTGTACCCGTCCGACCGCAGGTTCGCGCTGGCGCTGGTCGGCAAGGATGCCGGGCACAGCGTTGCGCTGCGCGGCGGCATGGTGCCGGCGG
>JAGTRL010000240.1 GCA_018261815.1 Pseudomonadota bacterium | reverse complement strand
CGTTTCGCCCGCCACACCCATGGCGGCGGCGAGGAGTACCTGGTGCTCGACGGCACCTTCAGCGACGAAAGCGGCGACCACCCCGCCGGCACCTATGTGCGCAATCCGCCAGGCACATCGCACGCGCCGTTTTCACGCGAAGGCTGCACCCTGTTCGTCAAGCTGTGGCAGTTTGCCCAGGGCGATGACGAACCGGTCCGCATCGACACCACCCAGGCCGCTTGGCGCCCGGGGCTGGTGCCGGGCCTGGCGGTGCTCCCATTGCATGAGTTCGGCGGCGTCAGCACGGCGCTGGTGCGCTGGGCACCCGACACCCGCTTCAACACCCACAGCCACCCCGGCGGCGAAGAGATCCTGGTGCTGCAAGGCCTGTTCCGAGACGAGCAGGGCGAGTACCCAGCCGGCACCTGGTTGCGCAGCCCGCACTGGAGCCGGCACACACCCTTCACCGGCGCTGAGGGTGCGCTGATCTACGTGAAGGTGGGCCACCTTGGAGCGCCGTTTCTCGTGTTGCCGTCGGCAGGCTGAATCTCAGCTTGCTGGCCGCCGATGCGCCACCTTTCTTGCTTACCCGACAGTGGCCATTCGCCGGATCACCGCGACGGCGTTGTCCTGGGGCATTCAATCAGCGCACGCGAACCCGGGTCAGTCCCGAATTGTTCCGCCCTTAGCATTGTCGAATGATCGACCTCACTGAAAACGATCAAGCATTGCTGAATGGACAGGGCGGTGACGCGGTGGCCCTGGCGATGCGTGTGCTTGCCCGATCGGCAGCCCTTATGGGCGCTGAACGCCTGCTCGACATCACCAGTGCCCACATCGATGGCTGCCTCTACCACGGGCAGGCGTCGCTGGATTTCGTCGAGCGGCTGGTGGCCGGTGCCGGCAAAGTCGTGGTGCCGACCACGCTCAACGTCGGCTCGCTCGACCTGATCCACCCGGAGCTGTTCCGTGGCGACGCGGCCGTCAAGGCTCAGGCGCAACGGCTGATGCAGGCGCATCTTGAGCTCGGCTGCGAATCCACATTTACCTGCGCGCCTTACCAGAGCCACCACCGCCCGCGGCTGGGGCAGCAGATCGCCTGGGCCGAGTCCAACGCCATCGTGTTTGCAAACTCGGTGCTGGGCGCGCGCACCAACCGCTATGGCGACTTCATGGACCTGTGTGCCGCCTTGACCGGACGTGCACCCGCATGCGGCCTGCACCTCGCGGAAAACCGTCTGGGCCAAGTGCTGTTCGAGTTGCAGGACTTCCCGGCCGACCTCGCCGGGCGAGACATCTGGTTCGCGGCGCTCGGGCTCTTCGCGGGCAAGCAGGTCGGCACGCTCATCCCCGTCTTCTCGGGCTTGCCGCTGGATTCCAGCGAGGACGAACTGAAGGCGCTGGGCGCAGCCTGTGCATCAACCGGTGCCGTCGGAATGTTCCATGCGGTGGGTATCACGCCCGAGGCTCCCACACTGTCGGATGCCTTAGGTTGCCGAGCGCCGCTACAGACGGTGGCGATCTCCCGCGCGCAGTTGCAACGCATGCGCGCCGCCCTGAGCCGGGCCCGACCCGGCGACCGGTTGGCCGCGGTCAGTGTCGGCACGCCTCACTTTTCGCTCTCCGAATTCGAGCAGTTGCTCGCCCTCTTGGCAGAGGAAGAAGCCGGGCCACGCATCGACTTCTACGTCAACACCAGCCGCTTCATCCTGTGGCAGCTGGAGCAGTGCGGCCAGGCGCAGGCGCTGCGCTCGCGTGGCATCACCATCGTGACCGACACCTGCACCTACATCACGCCGGTGATGAAGCAGACCCGCGGCCTGATCATGACCAACTCTGGAAAATGGGCGCACTACGCGCCGGGCAACATCGGCGTCGAGGTGGCATTCGGCAGTCTGCGCGAGTGTGTGCAGTCAGCTGTTCGCGGCGAGGTGGTGCTCGATGCAGGCTGACGTCGCCGGCACCTCCTGGCCAGCCCAAGCCATCGCGGCGGGTCGAGGGCACGGCCAAGCGCTGCTGTTAACCGAAGCGCTGAGCTTCTGGGGCGGTTACGACGCTGTGCGGGGGTGTGTCGTCGAATCGGGGCATCCGCAATACGGGGCCCGGCTCGCCGGGCGCGTGATGCTCATGGAGCGCGCCAAGGGTTCAAGCTCGAGCAGCAGCGTGCTGGCCGAGGCGATCCGCAACGGCACGGGACCGGCGGCCATCGTGATGCGCGAGCGCGACCTGATCGTCGGGCTCGGCTGCATCGTCGCTTCCGAGCTCTACGGCTTGCATGTGCCGGTGGTCGTGGTCTGCGAAGCCACCTGGCAGGCACTCATTGGTCTGGGCAGTGCCGAATCCAGCGCGTTGCACATCCACGCCACCCTACCCGGAGATTGCCTGATTCGGGTTTCACCATACAGCGCCCACAATGGACCATCCACCACAGGAGCCTCGATATGACACTCGATCGCAGAGCCGCCTTGAACGGCATTGCCGCCAGCACGCTGGCGCTGACGCTTCCCATCACCGCCCGGGCACAAGCCGGCGGCACGCTGGAACAGATCAAGCAGCGCGGCAGCCTGCGCATCGGCGTGACGCAGGCCCCGCCCTGGTTCTCCAAAGACCCCAAGACCGGCGAATGGTCTTCCGGCTTCGGCATCTCGATGGGCAAGGCCATGGCCAGCGAGCTGGGCGTCAAGCTCGAAACGGTCGAAGTGACCTGGGGTACATCCATCGCCGCGCTGCAGGCCAACAAGATCGACATCATGTTCATGCTCGACGCCACGCCTGAGCGCGCGCAGGCGGTCGATTTCCCGCAGACACCGCTGCTGTACTACTCGCTGGCCGTGCTGGCGCGCGACGACTTGCCGGTGGCGCAGTGGAGCGACCTGAACAAGCCCAGTGTGCGCATTGCCGTACCGCAGGCCAGCAGCATGGACAAGTTCGTCACCGAGAACACGCCCAATGCCACGATTCAGCGTTTCCCGGGCAATGCCGAGGCCATTGCCGCGTTCCAGGCCGGGCGCGCCGACGCGGTGTGCCTGTTCCACCCGCCGCTGCTGGTGGCACGCAAGACGCTGGGCACGGGCAAGATCGTGGTGCCCAAGCCGGCCAAGTTCCAGGCCTCCAGCGCGGCGCTGCGCAAGGACGACAAGCCGTTTCGCGATTTCGTCGACAACACGTTTGCCACGCACTACAAGAGCGGCCAGACGCAGAAGTGGTACGAAGAATTCCTGACCAGCTTCGGGCTCGACCCGAAGGCCTCGCCGCCGGTGATGAAGGAAATGCTCTGACGCAGCGTTGACGCAGTAACCGGGGCAGGCGCCACACATGTACCAGTGGGATTTCGCGCCGGTCCTGGCCAATTCGGGGATGCTGGCGGCGGGCCTGGTCAACACGCTCAAGCTCACCGCCACCGCTCTGGCGTTCGGTGTTCCGCTGGGCCTGGGCCTGGCGCTGCTGCGGCTTTCGCGGTTTCGCCTGCTGTCGCTGCCGGCCGGCTTCGTGGTGGAGTTCTTCCGCACCACGCCGCCGCTGGTGCAACTTTTCTGGTTCTTCTTTGCGCTGCCGATCCTGATCAGTGTCGAGATGACCCCGTTCGTGGCGGCGGCCATCACCTTCTCGATCCAGTCGTCGGCGTTTTTCGCCGAGGTGTTTCGCGCCGGCATCGTGTCCATCGACCGCGGCCAGTCGGAAGCGGCGCGCGCGCTGGGCATGTCCGGCGCCCAGGCGATGCGCCGCGTGGTCCTGCCGCAGGCCGTCAAACGCATGATCCCGGCGTTCATGGAGCGTTCGATCGAGCTGATGAAGACCACCACGCTGGTGGCCACCGTGTCGTACGCCGACCTGCTGTTCCAGGCCAATGAACTGGCCCAGAAGACCTTTCGCCCACTGGAAGTTTTCACCGTCACGGCATTGATCTACTTCGTCGTCATCTATGCCGCCAGCTTGGTGGTGCACCGCGTCGAGCGTCGCCTGGCCACCAGCGGCGAGACCACGGTGCATTGATGGCCACGATATGAATCACCGCTGGAACTTCGACGCGGTCTGGGCCAACCCCGAAGCCCTGCTCGCAGGCGCGGCCGGCACGCTGCGCATCTTCGCCATCTGCCTGGTGCTTGGCCTTTCGCTCGGCCTGCTGGTCGGCCTGGGGCGGTATTCCAAACGGAAGTGGATCTACCTGCCGGCCAGCGCATTCGTCGAGTTCTTTCGCAACACGCCTGTGCTGGTGCAGATCCTGTGGTTCTACTTCGCACTGCCGATGCTGTTGCCGTTCGAGATCAGCCCCCTCATGGCTGCAGCACTGGGCATTTCGCTGAACTCGGCCGCTTTCTCGGGCGAGATTTTCCGCGGCGGCATTCAGTCGCTCGAGCGCGGTCAGTGGGAGGGCGCGCAGGCGCTGGGAATGACGCAGGGGCAGGCGATGCGCCGGGTCATCCTGCCGCAGGCCATCAAGCGCATGCTGCCGGCACTGACCAATCGCGCCATCGAGATCTTCAAGATGTCCACGCTGGCGTCGGCAGTGGCCTACGTGGAGTTGCTGCAGCAGGGCAAGCTGATCGCCTCGATCCATTACAACCCGATCGAGGCCTACACGGTGATCGCGCTGCTGTTCTTTGTGTTCCTGTACCCGATGGTGCAGGCCACCTACGTGCTGGAGCGCAGGCTGCGCCAAGGTGACTGAACGCCATGACGGACACACCGACCCCAGTCCCCAGCGCGCCCCTGCTTCGCGTGACCGAGCTGCGCAAGCAGTTCGGCCCAGCGGAGGTTCTCAAGGGCATCGACCTGAACGTGGCTCCCGGCGACCGCATCGCCATCCTGGGTGCGTCGGGCTCAGGCAAGAGCACGCTGCTGCGCTGCCTGAACTTCATGGAAAAACCCAGCAGCGGTCGTGTCGAACTCGGCGGCAGCGTGGTCGGGACCGAACGCATGCTGCGCGACGGCCGTGTCCAGACTGACTACAGCGAGCGTGAACTGACCCGCGTGCGCCAGCGCGTGGGAATGGTGTTCCAGCAGTTCAACCTGTTTCCGCACATGACGGCGCTGGGCAACGTCATGGAAGGGCTGCTCACGGTGAAGGGCCTGGCGCGCGAGTTAGCCGCCACCCAGGCGCGGGTACAGCTGGCCCGCGTCGGGCTGGCCGACAAGGCCGACGAGTACCCGGCCCGGCTTTCCGGTGGCCAGAAGCAGCGTGTGGCGATCGCGCGCGCACTGGCAATGGAGCCCGAACTGCTGCTGTTCGACGAACCCACTTCTGCACTGGACCCGGAGCTCGTCGGCGAGGTGCTGCGCGTGATCCGCGCCTTGGTTGACGAAGGCCGCACCATGCTGTTGGTGACACACGAAGTGGGCTTTGCCTACCACTTTGCCAGCCGCGTGCTGTTCATCGCCGACGGCGTCATCCACGAACAAGGCACACCGGAGGAAGTGCTCAAACATCCGCGTCAGGCTCGCACCCAGGCCTTCCTTGCGCGCCACAATGAATTCAACTTCTGACTGCCCCAGTAATCCGGAATCCTGCCATGAACATCCCCAGCTCCGAAAGTGCCCAGGGTTATGCCGCCGATGCGCGCAACGACAGCGTGCTGGTCTATGTGAACGGCGAATTCTTCCCGCGACATCAGGCCATGGTGTCGGTGTTCGACAGCGGCTTTGCGCTTGGCGACGGTGTGTGGGAAGGCCTGCGACTGGTCAAGGGCCGCCTGATCAGCCTGCAGGCGCATCTGGACCGGCTGTACGAGGGTGCGAGATCGATCGCGCTGGACATCGGCATGGATCGCGCAGCGCTCGAAAAGACGCTGTGGCTGACGCTGGAACGCAACGCCATGACCGATGGCGCCCACATGCGGCTGATGATCACCCGCGGCGTCAAGAAAACCCCCAATCAGGACCCACGTTTCGTGATTGGCGGCCCCACGATTGTCATCGTCGCCGAATACAAGAGCCCCAAGCCCGAGACCCGCGCCCGCGGCCTGTCGCTCTTCACCTCGACCTTCCGCACCAGCGGGCCGGATGTGTTCGATCTACGGCTGAACTCGCACAGCCGGCTGAACCTGATTCAGGCCTTGATCCAGGCCATCAACGCCGGCGCAGATGAAGCACTGATGCTGGACCCGCGAGGCTTTGTCGCCAGCTGCAATTCAACAAACTTCTTCATCGTGCGTGACGACGACGAGCTCTGGACATCGAGCGGGAACTACAGTTTCAACGGCATCACGCAGGCCAATGTGCTCGCCGCCTGGCGCGCAGCCGGCAAGGTTGCGCACGAGTGCGATTTCACACTTGCCCAGGTCTACTCGGCGAAGGAAGCCTTTGTCACCGGCACGCTCGGCGGTGTAACGCCGGTGACGCGAATCGATGGACGGCCGATCGGCGACGGCAAGCCTGGCCCGGTGACAGCGCAGGCGAGTGCGTTGTACCTGCAGGCCTGTTTGCAGGATTGAGGCCCGCTCCGGTGGTACGTAGGCTCTAACCAAAGGGCCAACGACAACATGTTGTCTATGTGAAGTCTGTTGTCATGCGGCCAATCCGATCGTCTCGAAGGTGCGATGGAGTTCTTCGCGCAGGGCGACATAGTGCTTGTCCAGGGGATTGGGGTTCTTGGGCGGTCGTCCCATCGTGCGGACTACGCCGGCAAGCAACGGCTTGATAACCTTGTCGCGCAAGACCAGATAGGCGCACATGGTGCGCACACCGCCAGGG
>JAGTRL010000239.1 GCA_018261815.1 Pseudomonadota bacterium | reverse complement strand
AGTGCAGCGTGTTGAAGGACACCACCCGGTCGAAGCGCGGGCCGAAGTCCAGCTGGCGCGCATCGGCAACCTCGAAGCGCAGGTTCGGCCAGGCGTCCGTGCCGAACTGCTGCTGCGCATAGGCCACCATGTCGGCCGAGGCGTCCACACCCAGCACTTCGCCACGGGGCAACTGCTCGGCAATGCGCGCGGTGAGCTTGCCGTCACCGCAGCCCACGTCGAGCAGCTGCTCGTCGCCGCGCAGCGGCAGGTGTGCGAGAACCTCGTCGGCCATCGCCGCCTGCAGCGTGGAATGCCGGGCGTAGTCGGCGCCGTGCCAGGTGTCGGTGCGGGACATCGTCGGCGCCCGCTCAGCGGCCCAGGAAATCGGCCTTGCCGAGCTCGACGCCGGCATGGCGCAGCAAGGCATAGGCGGTGGTCGCGTGGAAGTAGAAGTTGGGCATCGCGTAGTGCTTGAGGAAGGTCTCGCCGCTGAACTGCAGCGCATCGCCGCTGCGCATCGGCACGCTGATCGGGCGCGCATCCGAGCCGTCGATCTGCGCCGCGCTGAACGATTGCACATGGTCGAGGGTCTTGCGGATGCGCGCGCGCAGATCGTCCAGGCTGGCTTCGTTGTCCTCCCACTTCGGGATCTCCGTGCCGGCCAGCCGCGACATGCAGGCCTTGGCGGCATCGCTGGCAATCTGGATCTGCCGCGCGAAGGGCAGCATGTCCGGCGCCAGGCGCAGGCCCAGGTAGTTGTTGGGATCGAACTTGCGCGCCTTGGCGTGGGCCTCGGCCTTGTCCAGCCAAGCCAGCATGTTGCCGAGGATGCGGCTGAACACCGGGGCGCTGGCGGAGTGCATCGTCAGACTCATGGTCGGGGTCTCCTCATGGGGGTGTACGCGGCCGATCGTAGCGCCCGGCAACCCGGCGCGTCCGGCAAGGCAGAATGCCCACTGCCATGAACATCATCATCCTCGACGACTACCAGGACGCGGTGCGCAAGCTCAAGTGCGCGGCCAAGCTGGACACACTGAACGCCAAGGTCTTCACCAACACGGTCAAGGGCATCGGCCAGCTGTCGGTGCGCCTGCGCGATGCCGATGTGCTGGTGCTGATCCGCGAACGCACGCAGTTCCCCAAGCAGCTGCTGGAAAAGCTGCCCAAGCTGAAGCTGATCGCGCAGACCGGCCGGGTCGGCGCACACATCGACGTGGCCGCCTGCACCAAGCTGGGCATCGCCGTGGCCGAGGGCGTGGGCTCGCCGGTGGCGCCTGCCGAGCTCACCTGGGCATTGATCATGGCCAGCATGCGCCGGTTGCCGCAGTACATCGGCAACCTCAAGCACGGCGCCTGGCAGCAGTCGGGGCTGAAGACGGCGTCGATGCCGCCCAACTTCGGCATCGGCCAGGTGCTCAAAGGCCGGCGTCTGGGCATCTGGGGCTACGGCAAGATCGGCCAGCTGGTGGCCGGCTACGGCCGCGCGTTCGGCATGCAGGTCTGCGTGTGGGGCAGCGAGTCGGCACGCGCCAAAGCCATTGCCGACGGGCACGAGGCAGCCTCGTCCTGTGAGAGCTTCTTCGAAACCTGTGACGTGCTCAGCGTGCACCTGCGCCTGAGCGAGGCCACCCAGGGCATCGTCAAGCTGGAAGACCTGTCGCGCATGAAGCCGACCGCGCTTTTCGTCAACACCTCGCGCGCTGAACTGGTGGAAGACCATGCGCTGGTCTCGGCGCTGAACCGCGGCCGTCCCGGCATGGCAGCCATTGACGTGTTCGAAAGCGAACCGATCCTGCAGGGCCACCCGCTGCTGCGCCTGGAAAACGCGGTATGCACGCCGCATATCGGCTACGTCGAGCAGGACAGCTATGAGCTGTACTTCAATGCCGCGTTCGACAACGTGGTCAACTTCGTCAACAACGAGCCGACGAACATCGTCAACCCCGATGCGTTGAAGGTGCTGCGCTGAGCGTGGCAGGCCGCGCGTTCACGCCACGCTGGGCGCTGCTAGGCGGCAACTTCGCCATCGGCTGCGGCGTGATGGTCACGGCCGGCGTGCTCAACGACATCGTGCGCTCGCTGAACGTATCGGTGGCACTGGGCGGCCAGCTGATCGGCGCGGCGGCGGTGGTCATGGCCTTCGGCTCGCCGATCCTGGCCGGACTGCTGAGCGGCTGGGATCGGCGCCAGTTGCTGGTGCTGGCGTTGCTGTGGTTCGCCGCAGGGCATCTGCTGAGCGCCATGATGGCGAGCTATGCCACGCTGCTGCCGCTGCGCTGCCTGTGCATGCTCGGTGCTGCCGCGTTCACGCCACAGGCGGCCTCGGCCATCAGCGCGCTCACACCTCCGCAGGAGCGCGGGCGGGCCATCACCTTCATCTTCCTGGGTTGGGCAGTGGCATCGGTGGTCGGCATACCCCTTGCAGCCTATGTCGGCGAGACCTGGGGTTGGCGCTGGGCGTTCGTCGGCGTGGCCCTGCTCTCGCTGGCCGCGGCGGCTGGCGTCTGGCGCGCGCTGCCCGACGGCATCCGTCCGACGGCGCTGTCGCTGGCCGACTGGCGCAGCGTGTTCACCCATCCCGTGCTGATGGCCATCGTGGCGGTGACGGCGATGAGCAGCGCCGGACAGTTCACGCTGTTCAGCTACTTCGCCCCGTACTACCGCCAGGTGCTGGGCGCGAGCGCGGCCGAGATCAGCCTGCTGTTCCTGTGGTTCGGCGCGCTCGGGCTGGTGGGGAACGTGCTGCTGACCCGGTTGATCGACCGCATCGGCGCCGCTGCAGCGGTGGCGCTGACGCTGGCCAGCATGGCGGTTTCGCTGCTGGCCTGGCCGCTGGCGCTCGGCTTCTCGAGTGCCCTACTGGTCACTGCGCCCTGGGCACTGGGCTGTTTCGCGTCCAACTCGGCACAGCAGGCTCGGCTGGCGCTGGCCGCCCCGACGCTGGCCACGGCGCTGATCTCGTTGAACTCGTCGGCCATGTACTTGGGACACTTTGCCGGCTCTGCCAGCGGCGGCGCAATGATCAGCGCCGCCGGCTTCGGTGGCCTGAGCTGGATGGCTCTGGCCTGGATGTGCGCGGCGCTGGGCACCAGTCTGTGGGCCGCGCGGCCCATGCGCGATCAGCCGCATGTCTGAGCTGCCCGGCGACGATGACGACGGGCAGCGCCGGCCGCGCAGCGCGATGGAGGTCTTCCGCGTTTTCAACCGCCTGGCGCTGCAGGGATTTGGCGGCGTGCTGGCAGTGGCGCAGCGTGAACTGGTGGAGCGTGAGCGCTGGATGACGCCGGCGCAGTTCCTGGAACTGCTGTCGCTGGGCCAGGTGCTGCCCGGGCCGAACATCGTCAACATGGCGCTGATGATCGGCGACCGCTTCCTCGGCTGGCGCGGCGCGGCGGCGGCGTTGGCCGGGCTGATGTGCGCCCCGCTGCTGATCGTGCTGCTGCTGGCCGCGCTGTACCGCGAGACCATGTCGCAGCCAATGGTGGCCGGCGCGCTGCGAGGCATGGGCGCCGTGGCGGCCGGCCTGGTGATCGCCACCGCACTGAAGCTGGTGGGCACGTTGCGCGGCAACCCGATGGGCTTGAAGGCTTGTGCGCTGTTCGCCGTGCTCACGCTGCTGGCCATCGGCGTGCTGCGCTGGCCGATGGTGGGCGTGGTGCTGGGGCTGGGCGGTGCGGCCGTGGCCACGGCCTGGGCCCGGATCGGCCGATGAACGACTTGTTCTTCGGCGTCCACGGGCAGGACAGCGGCGTGCTGCTGCAGCTGTTCCTGCACTTCGGCCTGCTGTCGCTGCTGGCCATTGGCGGCGCCATCACCACCGCTCCGGACATGCAGCGCTACGTGGTCGGCAAGCAAGGCTGGCTGAGCGACGCGCAATTCACCAGTTCGGTGGCCATCGCCCAGGCCGCGCCTGGGCCGAACGTGCTCTTCGTCGCCGTGGTCGGCTGGAACATCGCCGGCCTGGCCGGCGCGGCCGCCACGCTGGCGGGCAGCCTGCTGCCGTCGGCGACATTGGCCCTGGCCGCCACCCGCTTCGGCGACGAGCGAAGCGATTCGCGCGGCATGCGCGCCTTCACCGCCGGCATGGCGCCGCTGACGCTCGGCCTGCTGCTGGCCACAGGCTGGATCCTCACCGAGCCGGTGCGCGACAGCGTCGGCCCGCTGCTGCTCGTGCCCTTCACCGTGGCGATGATGCTGAAGACGAAGATCAGCCCGATCTGGCTGGTGGCCGTCGGTGCGGTGGTGGGGGCTCTGGGTCTGGCGGGCTGAGGCACCCTACTTCCAGGCCGGCTCATTGCCGAGTCTTGCCAGGTCGAAGCGGTGCACTTCGTGCAGCAGCTCGACGAAGCGGTCGCTGACATGGTCGAGCACCGCGCGGCCCTTGTCGGCGGTGGCCCGCGTGGCATCACCGCAGGCGCCCTCGGGGTTCAGGTCCTGCGTCTGCCAGCCGAGCTTGCCGCTAGGCGTGATCGACAGGAAGCGGTTCTGCTCGGCCAGCGTTTCGGTCAGCGAGCCGAAGGCCTTGGCCTTGTCCATGTGCACGGTCTGCGGCTTCAGCGCCAGCATCACCGAGGTCTCCAGGTCGCCGGCATGGATGCCGTGCTTCAGCTCGTGCTCGCTGAACAGGCCTGGCGGCAGACCCAGCATGTACCAGTGCGCCGACACCGCCATCAGGCCGTGTTTTTCGCGCAGGTCGCGGATGACGATGTCCATCGCGTTCATCTGTCCGCCATGGGCGTTGAAGAGCATGAACTTGCGCACCCCCGCACGCGCGACGCTGGCGCCGATCTCCATCCACATCTGCATCAGCGTGGCCGCCGACAGCGTGATCGTGCCTGGGTAGCGCGAATGTTCGTTGCTCTTGCCGTAGGCCAGCGTCGGCAGGAACAGCACCGGCAGTTCGTCGGGCAGCTTGGGCACGGTGGCCGCGACCACGCCGTCGATGGTGGCATGGTCGGTGCAGATCGGCATGTGCGGGCCGTGCTGTTCGACCGCGCCCACGGGCAGCACGGCAATCAGTTGCTCGCGCGGCAGTCGCGTGAACTGTTCGCTGGTGTGGTCCGACCAGTAGCGGCTGTGCCAAGTGTGCATGGTGGGGCCCGGGAAGTGACAGTGCGGCGCGATCGTAGCCGGCCCGCGGCAGCGCTTCGCCCAAAAAGAGGCGGGCGCTGCCACCCCTCACGAACAGGTTCCACACGAAGTGCGCATACCGCAGCTTCGAGTCGAAGCGGTAGATCACCGCACCCAGGCAGTGCGAGACACCACTGGCCACAGCCAAGCCAGACCGGAGGCCGACATTCGCTCGGACAGCACCGCCTACCCCATGGCAACGTACGGACCGGTCGACCCCAATGGAGGCTTCAGCCGATCGCGCAGATTCGAGACGACGCCGAGCGATGCCGCGGCCCAGACCACGCCGAGCAGTGACCCGCGCAACTGCCTCCAAAGCCCCAAGCCGCCGGGGTCACAGGCTCAAGCCCTGCCCCGCCTCTTCTTCGGTCCGGCCGTCGCGGATGTGATAAATCCGCTTGAAGGTCGGGATGATCTTCTCGTCGTGGGTCACCACGATGATGGCCGTGTGGTACTGCGTCGCCATCTGGTTGAGGATGCGCACGACCGCCAGCGCCCGTTCGCTGTCCAGCGGGGCCGTGGGCTCGTCGGCCAGGATCACCGGCGGCCGGTTCACCAGGGCGCGGGCGATCGACACGCGCTGCTGTTCACCGCCGGAGAGCTCGGACGGCTGGGCCTTCGCGCGGTGCCCGACGTCCAGTGCTGTCAGCAGTTCGAGCGCCCGCGTGCGCGCCTCGCCGTTGGGGCGTCCGGCCAGCATCGGCAACAAGGCGACGTTGTCGGTGACGTCCAGGAACGGGATCAGGTACGGTGCCTGGAACACGAAGCCGATGCTGTCGCGGCGCAGCGCGCGCAGGTCGGAAATCTTCCAGCGATCGTCGTAGATGGTCTGCCCACCGAGGATCATGCGTCCGGCCGTCGGCTCGATGACCGCGCCCAGGCACTTGAGCAGGGTGCTCTTGCCCGAGCCCGACGGACCGATCAGACCCACCACCTCACCGGGCGCCACGACCATGTTGACGTCCTTCAGCGCGTCGACCGCCGTGTCGCCTTCGCCATAGCGCTTGCGCAGGCCTTCGATGCGGATGCCGGCTTCGCTCATGTCGTGCGCCCTCAGCCGCCGATGGCCGCGGCCGGGTCGACCTTCAGGGCCGCACGTATCGCCAGCGTGCTGGCGAGCGCACAGATGAGCATCACCGCCACCAACCCGCGCACCGCGTCGCCGGACTCCAGCAGCACGTATTTGGGGAAGATGGGCGCCCACAGCGTGGCGGCCACCTTGCCGACGATGAAGCCGATCAGGCCCAGCCCCAGGGCCTGCTGCAGGATCATCCCGGCGATGGTGCGGTTGCGCGTGCCGATCAGCTTGAGCACCGCGATCTCGCGGATCTTGCCCAGCGTCATGGTGTAGATGATGAAGGCCACGATGGCCGCGCTGACCACCGCCAGGATCACCAGGAACATGGCGATCTGCCGGGCCGAGGTGGCGATCAGCTTGGCGATCAGGATCTCCTCCATCTGCGCGCGTGTGTAGGCCTCCAGGTGCTTCCAGCGCCGGATCGGCTCGGCCACGCTCTCGGCCGGCACGCCGGGCTGCACCTGCACCAGCACCGCGTTGACGCTGTGG
>JAGTRL010000238.1 GCA_018261815.1 Pseudomonadota bacterium | reverse complement strand
CGTTGGCCGGCAGACCCATCTTCTGCAGCTTGTTGCGGTTGAGGATGTCCATCACCTTGGCCGCCTGCGCGCCGCCCATCACCGCGGTGCGCGCGCTGGGCCACGCGAAGATGAAGCGCGGGTCGAAGCCGCGGCCGCACATGCCGTAGTTGCCGGCGCCGTAGCTGCCGCCCAGCACGACGGTGATCTTGGGCACGCGCGCATTGACCACCGCCTGGATCATCTTGCTGCCGTGCTTGATGGCGCCGCCGCGCTCGGCCACCGAGCCGACCATGTAGCCGGTGGTGTTCTGCAGGAACAGCAGCGGCGTGCCGGTCTGGTCGCAGGCCTGGATGAACTGGCCGGCCTTGGTCGAGCCCTCGGGCTGGATCGGGCCGTTGTTGCCGAGGATGCCGATGCGCTGGCCCTGCAGCTGCGCATGGCCGCACACCGTCTCGCTGCCGTAACGCGCCTTGAATTCCAGGAACATCGAGCCGTCGACGAGCCGGGCGATGACCTCGCGCACGTCGTAGGGCGTGCGTTCGTCGGCCGGCACCACGCCCATCAGTTCCTCGGCGCCGAACAGCGGCGGCGGCGCGTCGGCCGCGGGTGCGACGGTGTCCCACTGCAGCTGCTCGACCAGCTCGCGCGCCAGCGCGACGGCATGGGCGTCGTTCTCGCACAGGTACTCGCCCAGACCGGTGACTTCGGCATGCGTCTCGGCGCCGCCGAGCTGCTCGTCGGTGGCGTCCTCGCCGATGGCGGCCTTGACCAGCGGCGGGCCGGCCAGGTAGATGCTGGAGCGGCCGCGCACCAGCACCACGTAGTCGCTCAGGCCGGGCAGGTAGGCGCCGCCGGCGGTGGACGAGCCGTGCACCACCGCGATCTGCGGGATGCCGGCGGCCGACAGCCGCGCCTGGTTGGCAAAGCTGCGCCCGCCGTCAACGAAGATCTCGGCCTGGTACATCAGGTTGGCGCCGCCGGACTCCACCAGGTGGATCATCGGCAGCTTGTTCTCGCGCGCGATCTCCTGCGCACGCAGGCCCTTCTTCAGCCCCATCGGCGCGACGGTGCCGCCCTTGACCGCGCTGTCGCTGGCAGCCACCAGCACGCGCTTGCCGGCGACCACGCCGATGCCGACGATGGAGCCGCCGCCTTGCACCGACTTGCGGCCATCGTCGTCGTGCATGCCCAGGCCGGCCAGCGGGCTGAGCTCCAGGAAGTGCGAGCCGCGGTCGATGAGACGGGCCACCCGCTCGCGCGGCAGCAACTGGCCGCGCTCGGCGAAGCGCGCGCGCTTCGATTCCGATTCGGCCACCACCTTGGCCTGCAGCGCCTGCACCTCGGCCAGGCGCTCGGCCATGCGCGCGGCATGCGCCTGGAAGCTTTCGGACTTCGGGTTCAGCGCCGACTTCAGTGCCGGCATTACTTGAGCACCTCGGGTGGGGTGGCGCGATGGAAGCCGTTGAAGGGCACCGACTTGTCGTGGTCCATCGCCGGGAACTCGGCATGGCCCATCGACGAGCCGCCGTCGATCTGCACCGTGACGCCGGTGACGTAGGACGCCGCCGGACTGAGCAGGAAGCAGATGACGCCGCTGATCTCGGATTCGGTGGCCAGGCGGCGCAGCGGCACGTGCGTACGAAGCTTCTTGATGATCGGCTGGATCGCCTCGCCGTAGCTGTCCATGCCGCTGCTCGCCACCCAGCCCGGCGCGACTGCATTGACGCGCACGCCGGCATGCGCCCATTCGAAGGCGGCCGACTGCGTCAGGTTGGCCATGCCGGCGCGTGCCGCGCCCGAATGGCCCATGCCCGGCATGCCGTTGCGGAAGTCAGCCGTCATGTTGACGATGGCACCGCCGTGCTCGCGCATGCTCTGCAGGAACAGCTCGCGCATCATCAGGAAGCCGCCGGTCAAGTTGCTGGCCACCACCGAATCGAAGCCGCGCTTGCTGATCATCATCAGCGGCGACGGGAACTGCCCGCCGGCGTTGTTGACCAGGCCGTGCACCGCGCCGTGCCGGCCCACCATCGCTGCCACGGCGGCCTTGACGGCGTCCTCGTCGCGGATGTCGAAGGCGGCGGTGTCGCAGCGGCCGCCATCCTCGGCGATTTCGGCAGCCACGCGGTCGAGCTTGTCCTGCTTGCGCCCGCTGAGCAGCACGGTGGCGCCCAGCGAGGCCAGCTCGTGCGCCACGCAGCGGCCGATGCCGCTGCCCGCGCCGGTGACCCAGTGCACCTGGCCGGCGAACAGGCCGAGGCGGAACACGCTGCGGTACTGCGCTAAGGTGGAAGCGGCGTCGGACATGCGGGCGATCGGCGTGGATGAGGTGCCGTATTAGGCTTGAGCATGACGTTAACGTCAAGCAAATGCCTCATTGGGGATATTGCGGATGCTTTGGGAACCCTTGGCCGCTAGCATCGGCGCCTTCCGACAGCCCCTGTCGTTTTGCTGGAGAAACCGATGGACATGCAAGCCTGCACCGAAGCGCTGCGCGCCAAGGTGGGTGAATCGAGCGGCCTGAACGCCACCCTCAAGTTCGACTGCGGCGCCGACGGCGTGGCCTACATCGACGGCAAGTCGGTGCCGAACAGCGTCGACAACACTGACCGCGACGCCGACTGCGCGCTGGAGATCTCGCTCGAGAACCTGGCTGCGCTGTTGACTGGCGAGCTGGAGCCGGCCACTGGCTTCATGATGGGCAAGTTCAAGGTGTCCGGCGACATGAGCGTGGCGATGAAGCTGCAGCGCGTGGTCTGACGCAAAATCGCTAGCCATGGCCACTTCCGCCTCTGCCCGCGAGCGCGGCCGCAACGCTGCACTCAGGTCTGCCGATGCCGTGCCGCCCACGGCACAGCAGGTGGTGGCCGCGCATCGGCATGACGACACCGGCGAGCTCTTCGGCATCGCCCAGCTGTGCCAGGAGTTCGGCATCTCGCCGCGCGCCATCCGCTTCTACGAGGACAAGGGCCTGCTGCAGCCGCGGCGCGTGAACGCCGCGCGTGTGTACACGCGGCGCGACCGGGCGCGGCTGGCACTGATCCTGCGGTCCAAGGCCATCGGCGCGTCGCTGTCCGAGATCAAGCATTACCTGGATCTGTATGGCGCGCATGGTGAAGGCCGTGCCCAGCAACTGCGTTTCGTGGCCGAGCGCACCGGCGAGGCCATTGCCGACCTGGAACGGCGGCGCGCGCACATCGACGCCACGCTGGCCGAACTGCGCGTCATCAACGCCACGGTGCGCAAGGCGCTGGGTGCAAAGACCTGAGCGTTTCGATCGGCTGGACGCGCTGCGCGGCGCGGCTATCGTCTGGATGGCGCTGTTCCACCTGGCCTTCGACCTGAACCACTTCGGCTGGATCAGTCCGAAGCAGAACTTCTACACCGACGCGCTGTGGACCGTGCAGCGCAGCTGCATCGTCAGCCTGTTCCTGTTCGTGGCCGGGCTGTCGCTGGCGGTGGCGCTGCAGGCTGGGCAGAGCTGGCCGCGCTTCTGGCGGCGCTGGGTGCAGATCGCCGGCTGCGCCGTGCTGGTGAGCATCGGCTCGGCCCTCATGTTCCCCAACAGTTGGATCAGCTTCGGTGTGCTGCATGGCATCGCGGTGATGCTGGTGCTGGCGCGGCTGGCCGCGCCGCTGCGGCGCTGGCTTTGGCCGCTGGGCGCACTGTGCATCGTGGCGCCGGCATTCGTGCAGCACCCTTTCTTCGATGCGCGCTGGAGCAACTGGATCGGCCTGGTCACGCGCAAGCCGGTGACCGAGGACTTTGTGCCGCTGCTGCCCTGGCTGGGCGTGATGCTGTTTGGCCTGGCGGCCGGGCAATGGCTGCTGCGCGCGCGGCCCGGCTGGCTGGGCGGTGCGCTGGCCGCGCCCGCACGGCCGTTGGCGCTGCTGGGCCGCTGGTCGCTGAGCTTCTACATGCTGCACCAGCCGGTGCTCATCGGCCTGCTGATGGCCTTACAGGCACTGCGCCACTGACCCGCTGGGCGACACTGGGGGCCAACAAGCCGCCATGCATCGCCCTTGAGTCCACCCCAGTTCACCACCGGTACGGCTGCCTTGCCGGCCGCTTTTCCGGCCGCGCTGTGGCTGATCCCGGGCGTGTACTTCCTGTTCGTCGCCGCCGAGTTCGTGGTGCTGACGCGGCTGTCGTTGACGCTCACCGCCCAGGGCGCCAGTGCCTTTGCGGTGGGCGCGCTGGCCTCGGCCTTCTGGACCGGCATCTTCGTCGCCAGCACCGCCGCGCATGCGGTGGTGCAGCGGCTGGGCCATGCACGCTGCTTTCTGGTCGCGATGGCAGCGTCGGCACTGGCGGTGGCCAGCCTGCTGCCGCACGAGGCCTACGCGGGTTGGTTGGCCGCCGCGGCGGTGATGGGCCTGGGCGGCGGGCTGGTGTGGGTCAGCGGCGAAGCCTGGCTGGCCGAAGCCGCGCCGCGCGAACGCCGCGGGCTGCTGATCGGTCTGTTCGAAACCTCGGTCGGCCTGGGCATGCTGGCCGGGCCGGCGCTGCTGCCGCTGTCGCTGTGGGCGGGGGTGTCGCCGCTGGCCGTGGCACTGGCGCTGATGGCCGCCGGCTTCGTCTGCGCCTGGCCCTTGCTGCAGGTGGACGAACCCGCGGCGAATGCCCACGGCCCGACGGCGGACGGCGATGAACCGCGCAACGGCTGGCGCGCCTTTGCCGTGCCGCTGGTCGCGGTGGCGGCGGCCAGCGGGCTGATGGAAAGCGGTACCTCGTCGCTGCTGCCGTCGATCTCGATGCGGCTGGGCTTTGCGCTGGACACCGCCGCCTGGCTGGGCGCCTTCATCGGCGCCGGCAGCGCGCTGATGCAGGCGCCCTTCGGTGCGCTGGCCGACCGCATCGGCCTGGGCCGAGCGATGGCGCTGGCCTGGACGCTGGTGCTGGGCGCCACGCTGTCGCTGTGGATCTGGGCCGGCGCGCCGCAGCAGGTGCTGTGGCCGGTGGGCTTCGTGCTCGGCGGCGTGGGCGGCGCGGTCTACACGCTGGTGGTCATCGAACTGGGCCACCGGCTGGTGGGCAGCGGCCTGGTCAAGGCGATGGGCCTGCTGGTCACGGCCTACACCGCAGGCACCGCGGGCGGGCCGGCGCTGGGCGGGTGGCTGTTCGACTGGGCGGGGTTGCCAGGCTTGGCGGCGGTGATGACGCTGTGCGGGTTGATGGGGGCGGGGTTGGCTTGGCGGGCGCTGCGTGGGGCGGGGTGAGGTGCCGACCAGCTTCCCGATGGTGGTAGTGGCGTTTAGGCTGCGCAAACACCCGCTTCTGGGGTCTCGATGCCTCCCGCCTGCTGCTGTTTAGGCAAGTCGGTTGCTGACCTCTACAAGATCGAGATCGCCGACATGTACAGCAAGAAGGCGACCCCACCGGCTTCGACGACATGAACGGCGACATCCCGTTCTTACTGCCGGACCACGCGCTGAGAAGTTCAATTAGATCAACAACTTATCGGTCATCCGCCACCCTGCCGGCGGCCATCAATCAGCGGAAAGCATTCTCCAATAATCCTATAAAAATCAATCACTTACCGGTGTCTCACCAGGGGCCGCGGAACACGGCAGCGAATCGGGAGGCAAACCTACACGCGGACAATGATGGCCATTGCAACCGCAAGTCCAACCGCATGGATACGCGCATCACCTCCCGGGCTGCTGCCACCCCGTACGACCCGCTGAAACACTTCAAGCGCAACTGCGCGTTGGTGAAGCTCGCAGCAATGCTCATCTGGCGCCTTCCGTTGATCTTGCTTGCAGCTTCCGGACCCGTTCACTGGATTGGGAGAGCTGCTGGTTGGTGGTAGTGCAGGAGGCTGCAATAGTGTCAATGCAAGAGTGTCACAGCGTTCTGCAAGCGCGGCCGAACCCGTTACACATACTTCCGGTTGAGGCAACGGGACTGGCTGTCATCTCTTGGTCAGCGCATCGGGGGCCCGAATCGGGCCGGTGGTCAACCCTCGCCCACACTCGATCCCCAACGCATCCTGCCGCCGACCCACCATCTGGACGACGTCGATGCGCGCACTACCCTATACACTGGTCGCCCGTACAGGAGACTGCCATGCCTGACCTCGTTGAAGAGTTGGCCGCCAAGGGGCGCTCGCTCCCTCCGGAGGAGCGTGTTCGCCTTCTTGACCTACTTCTGGAATCGCTGCAGCGTACTCCCCAGGAGGCCACCGAAGTGGCGTGGAACAACGAGATTGCGCGCCGCGTTGCAGCGCATGAACGCGGTGAAGGCAAGCTCTATGACATGGACGAAGTCCTGGCTGAAGCCTCGCGCCTCGCGCCTTGAAGCGCCTTCGCATCCGAGAAGAAGCACGCGCTGAGTTGCTGCGCGAGACGTCGTACTACGAAGCCAAGGGACAAGGTGCGGGCAAGCGCTTTCTCGAAGCCGTCGCCGCATCGTTCGACCTCATTCGCCGGTTCCCTACAGGCGGAGCTCCTGGTCCGATGGCAACCCGGAAATCAAAGGTCCGGGGGTTTCCGTTCACGGTCGTCTACAGAGACGAGCCTGAAGAGGTGGTGGTGTTTGCCATCGCACCAGATCGCCAGCAACCCGGCTATTGGTTGCAGCGAGCAGGTGACGAATAAGAGCTCGTTGAACTGCCGTAGTCACAATGGTTGTCCATCAAACGCACGCTGCAAAATTGGACGCCGTCAACCCCCCCATGCTGCAAGGCCTGCTCGGCCGCCATTCGCTGGGCATCAAGCACCTGGCCGAGCCGGG
>JAGTRL010000237.1 GCA_018261815.1 Pseudomonadota bacterium | reverse complement strand
GCCGGCGGGCCGTGGAACCAGTTCGGCGAAATCGCCGTCAGGCGCGTGCTCACGCGCGACGGCGGCTCCAGCTACTACATCAACAACCAGCCGGTGCGCCGCCGTGACGTGCAGGACGTGTTCATGGGCACCGGCCTGGGGCCGCGCGCCTACGCCATCATCGGCCAGGGCACCATCAGCCGGATCATCGAATCGAGGCCCGAAGAGCTGCGGCTTTTCCTGGAAGAAGCCGCCGGCGTGTCCAAGTACAAGGAGCGCCGCCGCGAGACCGAGAACCGGCTGAAGGACACACGCGAGAACCTCACGCGCGTCGACGACATCCTGCGCGAGCTGAATGCCAACCTCGAGAAGCTGGAGAAGCAGGCCGAGGTGGCCCAGACCTACCGCACGCTGCAGGAACAGGGCACGCTGAAGCTGCACCAGTTCTGGTTCCTCAAGCACCGCGATGCGGCCGGCGAGGAGCAGCGTGCCCATGCGGCGCTGCTGGAGGCCACCACGGCGCTGGAAGCGCGCCTGGCCGAGTTGCGCCATGTCGAGGCCGAGATGGAAAGCGTGCGCCAGGCGCACTACGCCGGCGCCGATGCGCTGCACCAGCGCCAGGGCGAGCTGGCCGAGGCGGCGCTCGAGGTGAGCCGGCTCGAGGAACGCATCCGCTATGTGGTCGAGGGCCGTGAGCGCGCCCAGGCGCGCCTGGGCGAGCTGAACGCGCAGAACGAACAGTGGGCCGCGCGCCAGGCCGAGGCCCATGCCGAACTGGATCGCATCGGCGCGGCCATGCTGGCCGCCGAGGAGCAGTCGCAGCTGCAGGCCGCACAGGCCGAGGAGCAGTCGAACCTGGTGCCGGGGCTGGAAGACGCGCTGCGCGAGGCGCAGCAGCGCAGCAACCAGCAGCGCAGCGCGGTGGCCGAGGTGCAGCAGCAGATCCAGGTGCTGGCGGCCGAAAGCCGCAGCGTCGACGACCAGCTGCGCCAGCTGCAGCAGCGCAACGAGCGGCTCGGCAGCGAGCGCCAGGGTCTGGCGCAGCCCGACCTGCACAAGCTGGAGCAGTTGCAATCCGACAGCGCTGCATTGAACGAAGGCCAGGCGCTGGCCGAGGCGCGGCTGCATGAGCTGGGCGAGCAGGTGCAGGCGCTGGATGAACAACGCCGCGCGCAGGCGCAGACAGCCGCCGCCGAAGCCTCGCGCCAGGCCGAGCTGGGCGCGCGGCTGGAGGCGCTGCGCGCGCTGCAGGACAAGGTGCAGAGCAGCGGCAAGCTCAAGCCCTGGCTGATCAAGCATGGGCTGGACAGCCTGCAGGGCCTGTGGACCAAGGTGCACATCGAGCCCGGCTGGGAAACCGCGCTGGAAGCCGCGCTGCGCGAACGCCTCAACGCGCTGGAGGTGGGGCGGCTGGAGACGGTGCGCGCCTTTGCCGCCGACGCCCCGCCCACGCGCCTGGCCTTCTATTCATCTACCGCCGGTGCCATCGCCAGCACGCACCGCACGCTGCCGCGCCTGTCGGAGCTGCTGCGGCTGAACGACGCCGGGCTGCAGGCGCTGCTCAACGACTGGCTCGAAGGCGTGTACACCGCCGCCAGCCTGGACGAGGCCCTGGCCGCGCGCAGCCAGCTGACGCATGGCGAAGTGATCATGTCGCGCGAAGGCCATGCGGTGTCGCAGTACGCGGTGAGCTTTTACGCGCCCGATTCCGAACAGGCCGGCATGCTGGCGCGAGCGCAGGAGATCGAGAACCTGGAACGCCAACACCGTGCGCAGGGCCTGCTCGCCGACGAGGCGCGCAGCGCCAGCGTGCGCGTGGAGGCGGCCTACACCGAAGCCTCGCTGCGCCTGACCACGGTGCGGCGCGAGGCTGCCGAGGCGCAGACCCGTGCCCACCAGACGCAGGTGGAACTGCTGCGGCTGTCGCAGCAGGCCGAGGCCAGCCAGGCCCGCCGTAGCCAGCTCGACGGTGAACTGGCCGAACTGGGCGCGCAGCTCGACGAGCTGCGCCAGCGCCGCAGCCTGGGCGAGGCGCGTTTCGAGGAACTGGACCTGCAGCTGGCCGATGCGCAGCAGCGCCACAGCGAGCTCGATGATGCGGTCATCGATGCCGAGCGCCGGCTCAATGCCGCGCGCGAACAGCTGCGCGCGCTGGAACGCCAGGCGCAGGAGGCGATGTTCCAGTCGCGCACGCTGTCGGCGCGACAGGCCGAACTGCAGCGTTCGATCGAGACCGCGCAGCAGCAGGTGTCCACCAACGTGCAGGCCGCGGCGCAGATCGACGAAGAACTGGCTGGCCTGAACGACGCCGCCGCGCAGGCCGGTCTGCAGACCGCGCTGGCCCTGCGCCTGCAGCGCGAGCAGGCGCTGGCCGCCACGCGCGCCCAGTACGACGAGCTCAGCGGGAAGCTTCGTGCCGCGGAAGAACAGCGCCTGACGCTGGAGCGCAGCCTGGAGCCGATGCGCGAGGGCCTGACCAAGCTGCAGCTGGAACAGCAGGCGGCCATGCTCGGCGGCGCGCAGTACATGGAGCAGCTCACGGCCGCGAAGGTCGACCTGGAGCAGCTGGCGCAGGGCATCGAGCAGGGCGGCGTCAAGCTGTGGGGCCTGCAGGGCGAGATCGACCGGCTCAACCGTGAGCTGGCGGCGCTGGGCGCGGTGAACCTGGCGGCGCTGGAGGAACTGACCGCCTCGCGCGAGCGCAAGAGCTTCCTCGACGCGCAGAACGCCGACCTGCTGGAGGCGATGAAGACGCTGGAAGACGCCATCCGCAAGATCGACCTCGAAACCCGAGACCTGCTGGGCCTGACCTTCACCCAGGTGAACGAGCACTTCGGCCGCATGTTCCCCAGTCTGTTCGGCGGCGGCAGCGCGCGGCTGGTGATGACCGGCGACGAGATCCTCGACGCCGGCGTGCAGGTGATGGCGCAGCCGCCGGGCAAGAAGAACTCGACCATCCATCTGCTGTCCGGCGGCGAAAAGGCGCTGACCGCGATCGCGTTGGTCTTTGCCATCTTCCAGCTGAACCCGGCGCCGTTCTGCCTGCTCGACGAGGTGGACGCGCCGCTGGACGACGCCAACACCGAGCGCTACTGCAAGCTGGTCGGCGAGATGAGCCAGGGCACGCAGTTCCTGTTCATCAGCCACAACAAGATCGCGATGGAGATGGCCGAGCAGCTGATCGGCGTGACCATGCAGGAGCAGGGCGTGTCGCGCATCGTGGCGGTGGACATGGACGCCGCGCTGTCCATGGCCGAGGCCGCATGAACATGCCCACCCCCTACGGCCTTCGGCCGCCCCCTCAAGGGGGAACCGCTGGCGGCCCGGCAAAGCCGGTTCCGCGGCGGTCGCTGGAAGCGCGCCTTGTGACTCACGCCATGCGAGCGCCATGAGCCTGACGGTCGCGCTGTCGATCCTGGGTGCGCTGCTGCTGGTGGCGCTGCTGGCCCATGGCTGGTGGAGCGCGCGCCGCGCCAGCCCGCGCCAGGCCGATGCCCCACTGCCTGCGACGCAGCAGCGTGTCGAGCCGGGCTTCAGCGAGGCGCTGAGCGCGCCCGCGGGCGTCGCGCCCGACCCCAACGAGCGGCGTGCACCGAGCGCGCGGCGCCAGGCGCGGCTGGATGCGCTGGTCGATGCCATCGTGCCGCTGTCGCTGGACGCGCCGGTCAGCGGCGAGGCCGTCATCGCCCACTGGCCGGCCACGCGCCGAGCCGGCACCAAGCCCTTCTACATCGAAGGGCTCAACATGGACAGCGGCGACTGGGAGCCGCCGGCCGCCGGCCAGCGCTACAGCGAGCTGCAGGCGGGGGTGCAACTGGCCAACCGCAGCGGCGCGCTCAACGAGATCGAGTATTCCGAGTTCGTGCACAAGCTGCAGGCCTTTGCCGAAGGCGTGGGTGCCATGCCCGACTTCCCCGACATGCTCGACGTGGTCGCCCGGGCCCGCGAGCTCGATGGCTTTGCCGGCCCGCTGGACGCACAACTGACGGTGCGGCTGGTGGCCCGATCGGTGGCTTGGTCGGTGGGCTATGTGCAGCAGTGTGCCGGCCGCCGGGGTCTGGTGCCCGGCGCCGTGGCAGGACGGCTGGTGCTGCCCTCGGCCGAGGACGGTGCTCCGCCGGTGCTGGTGCTGGAGTTCGATGCCCAGGCGGCGCTCGCCGAGGACCCGCAGGCCGCAGCGTTGCGCGAGGTCATCCTCAGCCTGGACGTGCCCCAGACGCCGGCCACAGTGGAACCCTTTCCCACCTGGCACAAGGTGGCCCATGCGCTGGCCGAGGACATGGACGCCGACCTGCTGGACGACGCCGGCCGGCCGATCACGCTGCATGCCTTCGATGCCATCGGCAGGGACCTGGCACAGCTGTACGCCGCGCTCGAGACCCACGACCTGGCGGCGGGCTCGCCGGCCGCGCGCCGGCTCTTTGCCGGATGACGGCGCCGGCAGAAGCGCCGGTTCGCCGCGCCACCGCTGCCGATCTGCCCGCACTGGCCGCGCTCTATGCGCACAGCGCGCGATCGTTGGGCCCGCAGGTCTACAGCGCCAAGCAGGTGGCCGCGTGGCAATCCTTTGCGCAGGATGCGCCGGCCTTCGCCGACTATGTGCTGGGCGCGAGCACCTGGCTCGCAGAGGACGCGGCCGGGCCGCTGGGCTTCTGTGGCATCGACGCGCACGGCGAGGTGCGCTCGTTGTACGGCGCCACCGCCACGCGTGGCGGCCTGGGCTCGGCTCTGCTGGCACATGCCCTGGATGGCGCGCGCAACCAGGGCCAGACCCGCTTTGCCGCCTGGGCCACACCCTTCAGCCTGCCGGTGTTTGGCCGCGCCGGCTTTGCCTTGGTGCGCACCGCGCGCGGGCCCTTCCAGGGCGAGATCTTCGAGCGCTACCGCGTCGCGAGCGACGGCATCGGAAGTCGGCCGTAAGCGCTGCGTCGAACGAAGACGTCAGGTGAAAACCGGTCGGCCTCCGCCTCGCGAACTGGGCAGGAGGTTCGGGCCTTCGCGCAATGAAATAAGCCGCCGCCCGACGGGCGGCGGCTTCACGCGATCAGTCTGCTCGGATGATCAGTGGGCTTCGCCCTTGAAGTGCGTCTCGTCGAACGGGTACTTGAAGTTGCCCTTGCCGCGCTGGTCGTTGACGGGCGCGGTGTTCATCGAGAACCACAGCGTCGCGTAGGCCACCGCGTCGGCATTCGCGTCGAGCGCTTGCAAGTTGACGTTGGCGAAGGTGTCGCAGGCCAGGTGATAGCACGGGTCGTACGGCTGGCCCGCAGTTCCACCCCACAGCGCCGCCTCGTCGGCGGTCTTGATGCCTTCGGCGCCGGTGAACAGGCCGCCGGACGGAATGCCCACCGCGATGAACGGGCCGTAGTCCGAGCGGCCGCTGAAATCGGTGCCCTTGAAGGGCAGCCCGACCTTGCTGTAATAGCTTTCGAACAACTGCTCGATCGCGGCAGAGCCCTTCGGGCCGGGGCCAGCGCCGACGCCGTCGGAATCGTCACCGTCGTAGATGAAGAACACATGGTTCGGCGAGCCGATCATGTCGAAGTTCAGGTACAGCGCGATCTTTTCCCTGTCCGGCAGGCTCAGGTTGTTGACGTAGTAGGTGGACCCCACCAGTCCAGACTCCTCGGCACCCCACAGCGCGAAGCGCACCTTGTTGCGCGGCTTCACCTTGTGCATCTGCACCGCGATTTCCAGGATCGCGGCGCTGCCCGAGCCGTTGTCGTTGATGCCCGGCCCGGCGTTGACCGAGTCCAGATGGGCGCCGACCATGACCACGTTGCTCGGATCGCCGTCTCGGGATTCCGCCAGCACGTTGTACGAGGTCGCCAAGCCACGGAAGGTGTCGGTCTTCAGGCGCATCACCAGGCCCGCCGTGGCGGCCAGTTGCTGGCCCACGTCCTGGGTCACCGACGTGACGCCGATGTCCAGCGTGAAACCGTTGCCGAGGGTTCCGTTCAGCGTGCCCGGGATGTTGTTGGAGATGATCACGCCCGACGCGCCGGCGTCGTAGGCGTTGGTGGCCTTGATCGCAAAGGAGCAGGCACCACGGCTGATCAGGGCGATGTGGCCGGCCGGGAAGCCGGCGAAGTCGGCTGCCTCGCAACCAGGTGTCGGATCAGCAGCCAACGCGGTGACCGGCGCCGTGACATCGCCGCTGCCCGAGTACGACAGGATGCTGTTGGCCACCGGCCCCGCCGGTGGCGGTGCAACCTGTTCGAGCACGGCTGGCGACAGCACGATGAAGGTCTGGAACTGGAAGGGCTGAACCGTGACGATGTAGCCCGCGGACCGGAACACATCGGCCGCATAGTCGACCGACTTGTCATAGCCCGGTGTGCCCGAGGTGCGGATGCCGTTGTTGGCGTCGGCAATCTCCTGCAGCGCCGCCTGGTGCTTGCGCACGCCATCGAGCGTGACACATTCGGTGAGCTTGTCGACGTTGTTGTTGACGCGGGTGGCGCACGAGTTCGAGGAACCCACGCCCGCCGCCTGTTCGGTCGGCCCGCTATCCTCGCCGCCGCCGCAAGCGGCCACCAGCAAGGCGGCGGCCAGCGACGTGCCGAGCCTGCAACGTGCGGCATGGGCGCCGCGTCGATATGTTGTCTTCATGCCTGTCTCCTCCGGTCATCGAAGCCGTTCACGGCATGCATTGCATGCCGCGCCCTTGTCGCGCAGCCCGAGCGGCCACGCGGAGCGAGCTTACGTGCAAGGTCCGTTTCCGGACACAGGGTTTCGACT
>JAGTRL010000236.1 GCA_018261815.1 Pseudomonadota bacterium | reverse complement strand
TGTAGACGGCAAAGAGCAGGCCGAAGTAGCCGCCCAGCGTCAGCAGGATGCCCGGCGCCGGCAGCTGGAACGCCACGCTGGCCGCAGCGATGGCCGCGCTGAACAGCAACGTCATGGACAGCAAGGCGTACGTGTTGCGCAGCACACGGCGCGTACCCGCGACGTCCGTGGGTGTCGCGTTGCCTGCGGCGATCGGCGCCGCGTACGCGGCTTGCGGGCGAGCGGGAGAGGGGAGGGGCGTCATGGAGTTCATGGTGTCGAGTCCTGGGGCCGTTCGAGTTCAGCGTTCGTGGCTGAAGAAGCGTTGGCGCAGGCGGCGCGAGTCACTGCCACGGCGCCACAGGCGCATGAGGAAGCGCGCAGCGCGTGCCAGTGCGTTGTCCAACGCGGTGCGCCAATCACTGGCCACGGAGGCGACGACCACCGACCCTGCGCCATCGGTGCGCAGTTCCACCTGGCAGCGCTTGTCGATGCCGCCGCGCGGTCCGTTCACGTCCGACATCTGCACCTCGGCGCGCGGCACCAGCCAGCCCAGGCGTCGCAGCACGAAGCGCACGCGGCGTTCGGTCAGGTCGCGCAGGTCAGCGGCTTGCGGATGGCGGGACTTGAAGAGCACTTGCATCACGGATCTCCAGCGGTTGAGGGACAGACGCAATGTGGGGCGTCCGGCGATTCTGGAAAAGCAGCATTTCAAGAACGTAAACATCGGATAAACCTGAACATCGAACGGAGCTTCTGCCGCAGACTTCGGGGTTTGGCGGTTGCAGCCGGCACGCGTTGCAGCACGCGAGCCTGCTGGCACGCCACCCTTTGGAGAAGCATCCGATGCCCAACGCACGAACCGCCAATGCCGTCCGTCTGGAGTTCGCTCCTGACTCGCTGGTTCAAACCAACCTTTCCGGCGCGGCCTTCACCGGCGACTGGCTCTGGGTGGCGGGCGACGAAGCCTGCGGCCTGGACCGTCTTCGCCGGCTCGACCCCGTGGGGCGCGAGGTCTTGCGTTTCGGCGAGGTGCGCGACTTCCCGCTCGCCGATCTGCTGGACCTGCCGGGCGCAGCCGACGAAGAGGCCGATCTGGAAGGCATGGCCGTCGCCGACGGCTTGCTCTGGGTGGTGGGTTCCCATGGCTTGAAGCGCAAGAACGCCAAGCCGGATCGAGGCCACGCCGACAACGCCAGGCGGCTGGCGAAGGTGGCGCTCGACGGCAATCGGCTTCTGCTGGCCTGCCTGCCCATCGAGCCCGACGCCAAGGGCGAGCCCTGCCTGGTCAGGCAGGCGCAGGACGGTCGACGGGCGCTACGCCTGAAGGGCGATGCGCAGACGAACCTGCTCACCCGTGCGCTCGCCGATGACCTCCACTTCGGACCCTACATGGCCATCCCGGGCAAGGACAACGGCTTCGACATCGAGGGACTGGCCGTGGACGGGCGCCGGCTGCTGCTCGGCCTGCGCGGCCCGGTGCTGCGCGGCTGGTCGGCGCTGCTCGAGATTGCGGTCGAAGCCCGCGCCGACGAACTGCGGTTGGTGCCGCTGGACAGCGCCGGCACGCTCATCCGCAAGCACTTCCTGCAGCTCGACGGCCTGGGAGTGCGGGACCTGCACTTCTCAGGCGACGACCTCTACATCCTGGCCGGCCCGACGATGGTGCTGAACGGCGACATCCGCGTCTTCAAGTGGCCCGCCGCGCGGCCGTTGCTGGCCGCCAACCGCGAGCCAGTGCGCTTCGAGTCGGCGTTGACCGAGTCGGTGCCGCTGCCGCACGGACGCGGCACCAACCGTGCCGAAGCCATCTGTGACCTGCCGCCGGCGCTGTCGGGCGGCAAGGCGCGCTGGCTCGTGCTGTACGACGCGCCGGGCGCCGATCGCAAGGAGGGCGAGCACACCGTCTTCGGCGACCTGCTGCGCCACGATTGAGAGCGCAGATGGATGTGACCGCCAGCGCTGCTTCAAGGCAAACAAGAATGGAAAAACTGCTTTCAGGGGTCGGGGCGCTGCTCTACGGCATGCGATTCACCATGCTGTTCTTCTACGTTGGCCTGGTCGCGATCATCTTCGGCATTCTGGGCAAGTTCCTGCTGGAAACCTACAAGCTGATGAGCACCTTGCTGTTCGGCCAGCTCGAAAAGATCGACCTGATCATCAAGGTGCTCGAGCTGGTGGACATGACGATGGTGGCGCAGCTCGTCTGGGTCGTCGCGCTGGCAGGGGTATCGCTGTTCGTGACCACCGGACACTTCGACAAACGGGACATGAAGAAGCCTGACTGGCTCGACCACGTCAATACCTACAACCTCAAACTGAAGCTCGCGTTCGCCATCATCTCCATCTCCGGCGTTCATGCGTTGAAGACGTACCTGAGCGGCGACCTGAGCATGGAAAACATCCAGGTCGTGACGATGGTGGCTGTCATTCACTTCACCTTCGTGCTGTCCGCCATCGGCATCTCCTTTGCAGAGCGCTTGACGCGGGAAAAGGCGTGAATGCGCCTTGGGCCGTGACCGCCGTCCCCGACATCGACCTTGCCTCAACGCTGCAGTTCGTCATCAACGCAACCGCGGGCAGCAGCGAGGCGCAGGCCAAGCGCGACGTCATCGCCGCCGCGCTGCGCTCTGGTGGGCGGCGGGGTGACCTGCTGTTCTGCACACCGGCCGAGCTGGCCGGCGTTGCGCACCAGGCTGCGGCCAAGGCCCTCGCCCACCGCACGGCGGTGGTCGCCGTCGGCGGCGACGGCACGCTCAACACGGTGGCGCAGGCCGCGCACGCCGCGGGCTGCGCCATGGGCGTGGTGCCGCAGGGCACCTTCAACTACTTTGCCCGCACGCATGGCATTCCGGTCGACCCGAGCGAGGCGGTGCGGCTGCTGCTGCACGCCGCGCCGCAGCCGGTGCAGGTGGCCGGCGTCAACGACCGTGTGTTCCTGGTCAATGCCAGCCTCGGGCTCTATCCCGAGCTGCTGGAAGACCGGGAAGCCTACAAGGCCCGCTTCGGCCGCAGCCGCTGGGTGGCGTTGGTGGCGGCCTGCGCGACGCTGTTGCGCGCGCGGCGCCGGCTTCGACTGCGCATCGAGATGGCCGGCTCGGTACGCGATGTGCAGACCCTGACGCTGTTCGTCGGCAACAACCGGCTGCAGCTGCAGCAGTTCGGTGCCGAGCCGGATGACACCCTGGCCGGCGCCCCTGGCGACGGCAGCATGGCCGCCCTGGTGCTGCGGCCCATCGGCATGCTGTCGATGATCGGGCTGATGCTGCACGGCGCCATGGGCCGGCTGGGCGAGGCCGCCGGTGTGGAGCGCTTCGAGTTCCAGCACATGGTGGTGCGGCCGACTCTGCCGCAGGGCCGTCACGGTGTGAAGGTGGCCTTCGACGGCGAGGTGATGTCGATGCGCGCGCCGCTCGACTTCCGCGTGCTCGGCCGGCCGCTGTACCTGCTGATGCCACCTCGCGCCGGCGTCGGCAGCGGCACCCGGCCGCGCACCGAGAGGGCCGCCGTGTGAGCCTCCTGATGCAGGTCTCGGACACGCACTTCGGCACCGAGCAGCCAGCGGTGGTGGAAGCGCTGGCCGCGCTGGCCCGCCAGCAGCAGCCCGACGTGCTCGTCCTGTCGGGCGACATCACGCAGCGCGCACGGCCGGCGCAGTTCAGGGCGGCACGCGCTTTTGCGGACCGCCTTGCAGCGCCGCTGCTGGCCGTGCCGGGCAACCACGACATTCCCTTGCTTGACCTGTGGACGCGCCTTCGCCGCCCCTATCACCGCTACGTTGGCGCGTTCGGCGCGGATCTCGAGCCCGTGCACCGCTCGCCCGAGCTGATGGTGGTGTGCGTCAACACCACGCGGCCATGGCGGCACAAGCATGGCGAGGTCTCGGCAGCGCAGGTGGATCGTGTAGCCCGACTGCTGGAAGCTGCCGATGCCGTGCAGCTGCGGGTGGTGGTGGTGCATCAGCCCGTCGCCGTGACGCGTGTGGAAGACCTGCCCAACCGCCTGCGCGGCCATGCCGCTGCGCTGCAGCGCTGGGCCACCGCCGGCGCCGACCTGGTCATGGGAGGGCACATCCACCTGCCGTACGTGCTGGCGCTGCCGGGCCTGGCGCGCCCGCTGTGGGCCGTCCAGGCGGGCACCGCCGTCTCGTCCAGGGTGCGAGAAGGCGTGCCCAATTCGGTCAACCTGCTGCGCTGGGGCAGGCATGCCACGCCAGGCCACTGCCGGATCGAGCAGTGGGACTACGCGGCGGACAGGGGCGTCTTTGTGCGCGCCAAGGTCAGCGAGGTTCGGCCGGCCAGGCCGTAGACATGGAGCCCCATCTTGCGCAGCTATCCCCGCAACAGCCCTGAAGCCGCCGCCCGCATCGTCGCGCTGGTCCTCATCTCCGACGGCCAGGCGTGCAGCTCCGAGTTCGACATCCTCAGGCAACTGGGAGCCGAGCGTGAGCTCGGGCTGGATCCACAGATCCTGCCGCACATCGTCTACACCCTGCGCGAAGAATTGCTGGCCGGTGGGTACCAAGCCGGGTCGCTCATCAGCGGCATCGATGACAGCACCTTGGCGCGCTTGATGGCCGAGATCTCGGATGCGGCGCTGCAGAGGAAGGTCCTGCGTCTGTGCCTGGCCGCTGCGCGGGCCGACGGCCACCTGGCCGACGGCGAGACCTGGATCCTGAATTCCGCACGGCAGCACTGGAAGCTCGTCGACGGGGAAGAGCCCAGCGCCACGAAGGTGGCGCGCCGTCTCGTCGGCTGACCCGGGCGCGCCGCCCTCAGGGCCGCGCCGCTGCCACCACCCGCGTCACCAACGGGTGGTGCTGGCCGCGACGCGAGCGGATGGCGTGGATTTCCTCCTTCACACCAGCGCTGCTGCCGAGCAGGCGCAGCCCGCGCATCAGGCCGACATCGTCCGCGCCGAGCCGGCTGACCGGGAACACGCCAAGCCCGCGCGCCGCAAACACGGCCAGCAGCGCGCTGTCCTCGAACTCGCCGACGATGCGCGGGCGCAGGCCCTGCGTCTCGAACCAGTGGTCCAGCGTCGGTCGCAGCGCGGAGTGCCCCGTGGGCAGCAGCACCGGCAGGGTGTCGAGGCTTTGCGGGAACCGGTCGCGCTCGGTCTTGCCCACCAGCCGGGCCGGCCCGTACCACTCCACCGGCGACTCGACCAGCCGCTCGCTGCTCAGGCGCAGGTTGGGGTTGCGCGGCGCGGCCTGCCCGGCGAGCACCAGGTCCAGGTGGTGCAGCGCCAGCTCGCTGAGCAGCTGCTCGAACTCGCCTTCGTGGCACACCAGCCGCAGGTGGGGCGTGCTCAGCACCGGCTCCAGAAGCGCATGCGCCGCCAGCTTGGAAATGCCGTCGGAGAGCCCGACCGCCAGGCGGGCCACCTTGGCGCTGGCCGCTTCGCGCACCTCGTCAGCGATGCCCTGGCCGAGCTGAAAGATCTCCTCGGCGCGCGCGAAGGCGGCCTGGCCCGCCTCGGTGAGCGCCACGCCACGGCCCGATGGCTTGAGCAACTGGTGGCCGAGCGACTTCTCCAGCTCGCGCACCTGTGCGCTGATGGTCTGCACCGCCATGTCCAGCCGCTCGGCGGCGCGGGCGAAGCCGCCTGCCTTGGTGACGACCCAGAAGTAGTGCAGGTGGCGGTAGTTCAGCATCTTTGCTCCGGTGCGGAAAAACCGAAGCTTAGCTGCGAAAGACGATGGTTTGTTCGGATCGCTGCCGTCCCCACACTCCACCTCATTCGAACATCAGAGAAAGCCCGATCATGTTCTACGCCGTCAGCTGGTTCATCGTTATCGCTTTGCTTGCGCTGTGGTCGCTGGCCGCCTGGGCCCTGCACGCCATGGCCGTGTGGACGGTCTCGAACGCCGGCGCACTCACAGGCGCGGCATCCGGCGCCGGCAGCGTCACCGTGCCGGACTGGCTGGCGCCCTGGGTGCCGCCGCAAGTCGTGCAGTGGGCGAGCCAGCTGCTGGCGGGCCTGCGGCCGCTGGTCGACAGCCTGCTGCAGGCCGTACCCGCACTGGCCGGTGGCGTGACGGTCGCGACCTGGGTCGTCTGGGGCATCGGCAGCGCGCTGCTCGTGCTGCTGGGTGCCGGGCTGCACCTGCTCATCGCGCTGTGGCGCCGCCACAGCCGCAACGCCGCCGGCCCCGGCGCGGGTTCTCCGCTGGCGGCCGGCTGAACCCGGCGATCCTCTGAATCTGGTCGAACCCACATGGACTGCCTGCTTCCCTTCCTCACCTCCGACTTCATGGGCAAGCCGGCCTGGATCTGGCTCGGCTTCGTCGGCATCGTCGTCGCCCTGCTGGCCTTCGACCTGGGCGTGCTGCACAAGGACGACAAGGAGATCGGCGTGCGCGAGAGCCTGCTGCTGTCGGCCGGCTACATCAGCGTGGCGCTGCTCTTCGGTGGCTGGGTCTGGTGGTACCTGGGCGCACAAAGCGGCATGGACTACTACACCGGCTTCATGATCGAGAAGTCGCTGTCGATGGACAACGTCTTCGTCATCGCGCTGATCTTCAGCTACTTCGCCATCCCGCGGCAGTACCAGCACCGGGTGCTGTTCTGGGGCATCCTGGGTGTGATCGTGCTGCGTGCCATCATGATCGGGCTGGGTGCCACGCTGGTGAGCCAGTTCAGCTGGGTGCTGTACCTGTTCGGCGCCTTCCTGATCTTCACCGGCATCAAGATGTGGATCATTGCCGACCACATGCCCGACATCGCGAACAACCCGCTGCTGAAGTTC
>JAGTRL010000235.1 GCA_018261815.1 Pseudomonadota bacterium | reverse complement strand
CTGAATGCCGAGATCAACAAGGCACTGGCGCTGCCCGAGGTGGCGCAGCAACTGGCCGCCGAAGGCGCGGTGCCGATGCCCGGCCCGCCGCAGGCCTTCGGCGAACTGATCGCGCGCGAGATCCCGCGCTGGCGCGAGGTGATCAGGGCCGGCAACGTGAAGATCGATTGACGACAAGGAGACGAACGTGATGACTCGAACCCTGCTTTCGTTGGGCACCGCCCTGGCCCTGGCGGCCTGCAGCTCGACCCCACCCGCCGCGGCACCTGCCGCAGCCGCGCCCAAAGTGGAAGTGACTTGGCTGGGCCAGGCGGCCTTCAAGATCGTCTCGCCCGGCGGCAAGGTGATCGTCACCGACCCGTGGCTGCGCATGAACCCGCTGACGCCGCCCGAGTTCAAGAAGCTCGAGAGCTTCGGCAAGATCGACGTGCTGCTGGTCACGCACGGCCATGGCGACCACATCGCCGACGCGCCGGCGCTGGCGCAGATGTACAACGTGCCGGTGCGCGGGCCCGGCGACCTGCTGAGCACGGTGATGACCCTCGGCGTGCTGCCGGCCAACCTGCTGCCGCGCATGAACAAGGGCGGCACGGTCGAGCCGGCGCCGGGCATCAAGGTGACCGCGGTGCGGGCCGAGCATTCTTCGGTGTACGTCTGGCGCAACCCGGCCAGCGGCAAGGACGAGACCCACCCCGGCGGCGAGGCCATCGGCTGGATCATCGAGCTGGAGAACGGCTACCGCATCTACCACGCCGGCGACACCGCGGTCTTCGGCGACATGAAGTACATCGGCGAGCGCTACAAGCCCGACCTGGCGCTGGTGCCGATCGGCGGCAACTTCACGATGGACCCGGCCGATGCGGCCTGGGCCGTGAAGGAACTGATCCAGCCGAAGGCGGTGATCCCGATGCACTACGGCGCCAACCCGCTGGCCAAGGGCACGGCCAAGGAGTTCGTCGAGGCCATGGGCACGACCAGCCCGGTGAAGGTGATCGTCGCCGTGCCGGGTACGGCCATGCGCTTCTGAGGCGGCGCAGATAGGCCGGCGCGCGGGCCCAATTCCGGCCTTTGCTGCAGGCCTGGCGGTCCTAGCATCCTGTGCGTGAGGGTGCGTCCGCGGCGGGCGCCGCCCTGCGTCATGCCGTGCAAGGAACCGCCATGTCCGACCTGTCATCGCCTCCCCTGTCCCTGGTGCCCGTGGAAGACACGGCGCCGGCAGCCGCTGGCGGCGAGGGTTTTGCCTGGCCGACGCCGACCTATGCCTGCTACCCGGCGCCCGTGCCGCTGGCCGAGCCCGAGCCGTGCCAGATCGAAGGCATGAACGGCCGACTGATGAACGGCGCCCTGCTGGAAATGGACCTGGCCGAGGGCGTGGCCAAGGTGCGCATTCCGCCGGCGCGCATTGCCATCCCGCTGCGCTTCAACCAGTTCCGCAAGCTCACGCTGACGCGGCCGCTGGCGACACTGCAAGACGAGGCCGCCACCAGCAGCTTCATGGCCCAGCGCCCGGCGGTGGGCGTGAAGGTCAGGCTCAAGGGCGCGGACCCGATCGATTCGCTCAGCATCGGCCACCACGAAGACGCCAGTGGCCTGTACCTGTTCGCACCGGTGGACGCGCGCGGCAGCGTGCTGCGCTGTTTCGTGCCCCAGGCCGCCTATGACGCGGTGGAGATCGGCGAGCGCATCGGCGAGCTGCTGGTGGCACAGAACGCCGCCACGCCGGCGCAGATCGAGCAGGCACTGGCCGAGCAGCAAAAGCTGCGCACACAGAAGCTCGGCGACATCCTGCTGACCAAGCAGATCGTCACCGCCGAGGACCTGGAACTGGCCATCGTCGAGCAGGCACGCATGCCGATGGTGCGCATCGGCGAGGCCCTGATCGCGCTGGGCTTCATCAACAACGCACAGCTCGAAGTCGCGCTGTCGCAGCAGCGCGAGGACCGCAGCGTGCCGCTGGGCGAGCTGCTGGTGCGCCGCGGCCTGGTGTCGCGCGCCGACCTGCAGACCGCGCTGGCGCGCAAGATGGGCTATCCCCTGGTGGACGTGACTCAGTTCGCGCCCGAGACCGAGGCCCTGGCGCGCCTGCCCTACGCGGTGGCTGTCAGGCTGCCGGCGCTGCCACTGCTGCTGCGCGGCGGCCGCCTGATCGTGGCGGTGGAGGACCCATCGCGCCCCGAGGTGCTGGACGACATCGAGTTCGCGTCGCAGACCAAGCTGGTGCCGGTGCTGGCCCGCGCCAACCTGCTGCCGGCGGCCATCGCCAAGGCCTACGAACGCATCGGCGCCAACACCGGTGCGAGCATGGATGCCGCGCCGCCGGCCGAGTTCGACAGCGAGGAGGCCGGCAAGCTGCTGGCCACGCTGGAGCAGCAGCAAGCGCCGGACAGCGGCGAGCGCGACGAAGCCTCGATCGAGCAGTCCGACAACTCGTTGGTGCGGCTGATCAACTCGATGATCGCCGAGGCGCAGAACCAGGGCGTGTCGGACATCCACATCGAATGCCAGCCGGGGCGCGACAAGGTGAAGATTCGCTTCCGCAAGGACGGCGCGCTGCGGCCGTACATGGAGCTGCCGCACACCTACCGCAGCGCGATGATCGCGCGCATCAAGATCATGTGCGACCTGGACATCAGCGAGCGCCGCAAGCCGCAGGACGGCAAGATCAACTTCGGGAAGTTCGTTCCCGGCTCGAGGCTGGAGCTGCGCGTGGCGACGATCCCCACCGCCAACGGGCTGGAGGACGCGGTGCTGCGGCTGCTGGCTTCGGCCAAGCCGATTCCGCTGGACGGCCTGGGACTGTCGCCCAACAACCTGCGCGACGTGAAGACCGCCTCGCAGCGGCCCTACGGCATGCTGCTGTGCGTGGGCCCCACCGGCTCGGGCAAGACGACCACGCTGCATTCGGTACTGGGCTACATCAACCAGCCCGACCGCAAGATCTGGACGGCCGAGGACCCGGTGGAAATCACCCAGGCCGGCATCCGCCAGGTGCAGGTGAACCCGAAGATCGACTGGACCTTCGCCAAGGCGCTGCGCGCCTTTTTGCGTGCCGACCCGGACGTGATCATGGTCGGCGAGATCCGCGACGGCGAAACCGCCAAGATGGCGGTCGAGGCCTCGCTCACCGGCCACCTGGTGATGAGCACCTTGCACACCAACAGCGCGGTCGAGACGGTGACGCGGCTGCTGGACATGGGCATGGACCCGTTCAACTTTGCCGACTCGCTGCTCGGCGTGCTGGCGCAGCGCCTGGTGCGGCGGCTGTGCAGCAAGTGCGTGCAGGCGCAGGAGGCCACGCCGCTGCAGGTGGAGGAGCTGCTGGCCGACTACATGCACGCCTTCGGCGACAGCGAGTCGAGGCCGAAGCCCGACGACGTGCTCGCCGGCTGGAAGCAGCGCTTCGCCAAGGACGGCAAGCTGATGTTCCACTGGGCCAAGGGCTGCCCCCACTGCGACGACAGCGGCCTGCGCGGCCGCGCCGGCCTGCATGAGCTGCTGGTGGTGTCGCGCGAGATCCGCCGCCTGATCCAGACCGGTGCGCGCCCGGACCAACTGCTGCGCACCGCGCTGGGCGAAAACCTGCGCACGCTGCGCCAGGACGGCATCGACAAGGTCTGGGCTGGCGCGACGACGATCGAGGAAGTGCGCGCCAGCAGCAATTCCTAGGGCGTACTGGCGGTGCGGACGGCACGCTCAGCGCGTGCCGATGCACACCCCCGAGGTCAACGGCAGCGCCGAGCCCTCCTTCTTCTGCACCAGCGCCACGCCGTTTTTCACGGCAACGATCTCGGCGGCGATGGCCACGGCGATCTCGGCCGGCGTCTTGCCTCCCAGGTCCAGCCCTACCGGGCCATGCAGGCGCTCGATTTCGGCCGGAGACAGGTCGAACAATGCCAGACGCTCCTTGCGTTTGGCGGTGTTGCCGCGCGAGCCGAGCGCGCCGATGTAGAAGGCCGGCGACTTCAGCGCCTCCAGCAGCACCAGGTCGTCGAGCTTGGGGTCGTGGGTCAGCGCCACCACGGCGCTGTGCGGGTCCAGCGACAGCTGCAGCACCAGGTCATCGGGCATCTCCTTGCTGAAGGTGGTGCCGCTCACGTCCCAGGTGAGGTGGTACTCCTCGCGCGGGTCGCAGCACACCACTTCGAAGTCCAGCGCCAGTGCCATCTGCGCCAGCACCCGCGACAGCTGGCCGGCACCGACGATCAACAGCCGCCAGCGCGGGCCGAACAGCGCGCGCAGCCGGCTGCCGTCGAACTGAAACTTCTCGCCGCGGGCAGCGGTTTCCACCGCCACCGCGCCGCTGTCCAGCTGCAGCGTGCGCGCCACCAGCTCGTGCCGTGCGGTGCGGGCCAGTATCTCGTCGATCCAGTTCACGGCCAGCAGCGGCTCCTGCACCAGGCGCAGGTTGCCGCCGCAGGGCAGGCCGAAGCGCGCCGCCTCTTCCTTGGTGACGCCGTAGGTGATCAGCGAGGGCTTGGCCACACGTTCGCCGGTGCGCACGCGCTCGATCAGGTCGTCCTCGACGCAGCCGCCCGACACCGAACCGACCACCAGGCCGTCGCCGCGCAGGCACAGCAGCGCGCCCGGCGGGCGCGGCGCCGAGCCCCAGGTTTCGATGACCGTGACCAGCCACACCTTGTGGCCCTGGTTGAACCAGTCGCGGGCCTGGCTCAGCACCTGCAGATCGAGACTGTCCATGGCAATGCTCCTATCGCGTCAGGAAGTACAGCAGCGCCAGCACGATGACGGCACCGATCCCCCACCACAGCGCGCGGTTGCCCTTCTCGGTGTCTGCCGGCATCGGCACCTGGCCTGTCTCGGCGGGCGCAGCGGCCTCGGCGGGCCGCAGATGCTCCTCGAAGGCCTTGAAGAAGTCCTCCGCCACCTTGGACGCGGCGGCATCGATCAGGCGCGAACCCACCTGCGCCATCTTGCCTCCGACCTGCGCCTTGGCGGCGTACTTCAAGCGCGTGTGCTCGCCCTCCGGGGACAGCACCACGTCGGCCGAGCCCTTGCCGAAGCCGGCCACGCCGCCCTGGCCGTCGAAGTTGATGGTGTAGCTGGTCGGCGCCACCACGTTGGTCATCTTCAGGTTGCCCTTGAAGCGCGCGCTCACCGGGCCGACCTTCACCGCCACCACCGCGGCAAAGGCATCCTCGCCGGTGCGCTCCAGCGATTCGCAGCCGGCGATGCAGGCCTTGAGCGTGTCGGGGTCGTTGAGCGCGGCCCAGGTCGTGTCCAACGTTGCGGGAATGAGTCGATCGCCTTGCAGTTCCATGTTGTCTTCAGTGCAGCAGGGTGTGGGGGCACAGCGGCGGCGCGCGCAGCGCGCTGCCCAGGTCGGCCAGGCTGGCCAGGTTGTGCACCGGAAGGAAGCGGTCCACATGCGGCAGCAGCGCGCGCACGCCCGAAGCCCTGGCTTCGAAGCCTTCGTAGCGCAGCAGCGGGTTCAGCCACACCACCTGGTGCGCCAGGCGGTGCAGTTGCGCGGCAGCGGCGCTGAGGTCGCCGTGTTCGTCGCGGTCCAGGCCGTCGGTCACCAGCAGCAGCGCGGCATTGGCACCCAGCAGGCGGCGCGCCCACAGCTGGTTGAATTCGTGCAGCGACGAGGCGATGCGCGTGCCGCCCTTCCAGTCCTGCACCTGCTCGTCGGCCAGGCGCAGCGCGACATCGGGGTCACGCTCCTTCAGGCAGCGCGTGATGTTGGTCAGCCGCGTGCCGAAGGTCAGCGTGTGCACCTTCAGCGCGCGCCGCATCAGGCCGTGCACATAGTGCAGCAGCAGCCGCGAGTAGCGGTCCATCGAACCGGAAATGTCGATCAGCACCACCAGCGAGGGCATCTCCTCGCGCGGCCGCGTGTACAGCGGCTTCAAGGTGTGCGGCTGCCGCGCCATGCGCTGCAGCGTGGCGCGCAGGTCGAGGCGGCCGCCGTGCCGCGGGCTGGTGGCGGCCTCGTGGCGGCGGCGGCGCACCGGGTCCACCGGCAGTGGCAGCTCTTCGGCCAGCTTCTTGGCCAGCTCGTATTCGGCGGTCGTCATGCTCTCGAAGTCGGCCTTCTGCAGCCGCTCGCGCTCGGAGAAGGTGAAGTGCGTGTCGAACTGCACTTCCTCCTTGGCGCTCTGGTGAGCCGGTTTGGGCGGCTCGGGCGCCTTGGGCGCGGCAAGTGCCTCGGCCAGCCGGTTGGCGCGCGGTGGACGTTGTTTGTCGCCGCGGCCGCTGATCTTGGGCAGCAGCAGGTACATCATCTGCTCGAGCAGCTTCGGGTCGCGCCAGAAGGTGTCGAAGGCGGCGTCGAACAGCGGCTGCTGCTCGTGGCGCTCGAGCATCACCGCGCTCAAGGCCGCGTGCACGTCGTCGCGCCGGTTCAGCCCCACCAGTTCCACCGCCGCCAGCGCGGCCAGTACGCGGTCCGGGCCGATGGCCATGCCGGCGCCGCGCAGCACCCGCGCGAAGTGGACGATGTTGTCGGCGATCATCCTTGGCAGCTGGTCGTGAACGAGCGCGTGTTGGTCCGATGAACCGCAATGCCGCTGAGCGGACGCCGCGGAACCGGCTTCGCCGGGCCGCTGGCGTCGCCCCCTCGAGGGGGAGCGGCGAAGCCGCTGCGGGGGTGGGTCATAACAGTGCCTTGGCGCGCAACTCGTCGAGCAGCTTGGCGGTGTCGCCGCTTTGCATCTTGACCAGGTCGTCCTGATGCTTGAGCAGCACGCCCAGCGTGTCCTGCACGCTGGCCGG
>JAGTRL010000234.1 GCA_018261815.1 Pseudomonadota bacterium | reverse complement strand
GCCTGCAGGGCCTCGGCCACGCGGTCGCCGCCGTGGCGCAGCGCCGTCAGCGCCTGCCGGGCGTCCGGCCCGCTCATGACCACACCACCCGGCCGGTGCTGGCGTACCAGGCCTCGATCTGCGGTGCGGCATCGGATTCGATGCGCGCGCGCTTGATCTTCATCGTCGGCGTCAGGCTGCCGTTCTCGATGGTCCAGGGCTCGCGCGCGACGACGATCATGCGCAGCTGCTCGTAGTCGGCGATCCGGGCGTTGACTTCCTTCAGCAGCGCGCCGAGCGTCTGCTCGACCTGTGCGCGCACGGTCGAGTCGGCGGTGCGCGGCCGCAGGTCCTCGGCCAGCACCACCAGCGCATAGGCGGCCGGTTGGCCGACGCCGGAGACCATCGCCAGCTCGATCATCGGGTTGGACAGCAGCAGGTTCTCGATCGGCGCCGGCGCCACGTACTTGCCCTTGGCGGTCTTGAACAGTTCCTTGGCACGTCCGGTGATCTTGAGCATGCCGTTGGGCAGCCGCTCGCCCAGGTCGCCAGTGCGGAAGAAGCCGTCCTCGGTGAACGAGGCTTTGGTCAGCTCGGGCTGCTTGTAGTAGCCGCTGAACTGGCCCGGCGACTTGATCAGCACCTCGCCACTGGCGTCCAGGCGCACCTCGACACCTTTCTGCGGCACGCCGACGTAGCCCGGCTGGGCGAATTCGCCATAGGCGGTGTGCGAGTAGGAGTTGTCCTCGGTCATGCCATAGCCCTCGTACAGCTTCAGGCCGAGGCGCCGGTACCAGCTGATCAGTTCGGGCGGCAGCGGCGCCGAGCCACTGCCCGCGAAGATCACGTGCTCCAGGCCCAGGCCCTTCAGCACCTTCTTCGCCACCAGCTTGCCGACGATCGGGATGCCCAGCAGGCGGTTCAGCTTCTGCGGCGGCATCTTCGCGAACACGCCCTGCTGGAATTTCAGCCACAGCCGCGGCACGCTGATGAACACCGTCGGCCGGGCGCGGTGCAGGTCCTGCAGGAAGGTCTCCAGCGATTCGGCGAAGAACACGTGCGTGTTGCCGTCGACCAGCGACGCGGCCTCGACGCAGGAGCGCTCGAAGCTGTGCGCCAGCGGCAGGTACGACAGCACGCGGCCCTGCTCGGCGGTTTTGGTTTGCGCGCGCGTGAAGTCCGCGAAACCGACGCCGGCGGCGGTGAAGGCGCGGAAGCTGGTCATCGCGCCCTTGGGCGTGCCGGTGGAGCCCGAGGTGTAGATGATCATTGCCAGCTCTTCCGCGTCGCGCTGCACGCGGCCGGCCAGCGGCTCGGTGCGGGCGACGATCTCGTCCCAGCCTTCGTAGTCCAGCAGTGCGCTTTCGGGGGCCAGCGGGAAGGCGATGCGCGGCAGCGCGGCATCGACGCCCGGTTTCTGCACGTCCCAGCTGTCGAGCTTGCCGACGAACAGCGCACTGGCTTCGCTGTGCCCGAGCACATAGCCCACGGTCTGCGCCGTCTCGGTGGGGAAGATGGCCACCGTGGTGTAGCCGGCCATCCAGATGGCCAACTCGGCCATGATGAAGTGGGCGCAGTTCTTCGACAGGATGGCAATGCGCGCACCGCGCGGGAAGCCGTGGCTCTGCAGGTGCGCGGCCATGCGCCGCGACTGGTCGAGCACCTGGGCCCAGGTGTAGTCGGCCACCCGACCCTGGCCCAGCGGCTGGGTCAGGTAGATGCGATCGGCATGCTGGGCCTCATGGTCGAACACATGGTCCAGGATCAACTTGGTCGAACTCATGGTCTGGGGTCTCCTTCGTCTTGTCGAGGTTGTCTTGCCAGGGCGGCCGCCACGGCGCTGACCAGTCCTGGGCCGTTGTAAATCAGCCCGGTGTAGATCTGCACCAGGTCGGCGCCGGCGTCGATCTTCGATTGCGCGTCGGCCGCGCTCATCACGCCGCCGACGCCGATGATCGGGTAGCGGCGGCCCAGCGCAGCGCGCAGCTGGGCGATGACGCGGTTGCTGGCCTGCAGCACCGGCGCGCCCGACAGTCCGCCGGCCTCGGCCGCATGCGGCAGGCCCTGCACGGCGCCGCGCTCCAGCGTGGTGTTGGTGGCAATCACGCCGTCGATGCGGTGGCGCTTGAGCGTGTCGGCGATGACGCCGACCTGCGCTTCGTCCAGGTCGGGTGCGATCTTCAAGAACATCGGCACCTTGCGCTTGTGGATCTTCTGCAGCTGCAGCCTGCGTTGCTGCAGCGCGCCGAGCAGCGCATCCAGCGCGGCGTCGCCCTGCAGTTCGCGCAGGTTCTTGGTGTTGGGGCTGGAGATGTTCACCGTCACGTAGTCGGCATAGGGGTACACCGCGTCCAGGCCGAGCAGGTAGTCGTCGGCGGCGCGCTCGATGGGCGTGGCCGCGTTCTTGCCGATGTTCAGGCCGAGCACGCCGCCGGCGGCGCGAAAGCTCTTCGAGCGCTGCACGTTGGCCACGAAGGCCTGCAGACCTTCGTTGTTGAAGCCCAGCCGGTTGATCAGCGCATTCGCCTGCGGCAGGCGGAAGATGCGCGGCCTGGGGTTGCCGGGCTGTGGCTTCGGCGTGACCGTGCCCACCTCGATGAAGCCGAAGCCCATTGCACCCAGGCCGTCGATGCAGCGGCCGTTCTTGTCCAGGCCCGCGGCCAGGCCGACGCGGTTGGGGAACTTCAGCCCGGCCAGTTCCAGCGGATCGTCGATCCGTGGGCCCTGCCACAGGCACTGCGCCGGGGTGTTCTGCAGCCGCGCCAGGGCGCCGAGTGTCAGGTCATGCGCGGCTTCCGCATCCAGGCCGAAAAGGAAGGGGCGGGTCAGGGCGTAGGGAACGATCGGCATGGTGGGGTGAGGGGTTCGGGAGGTCATTCTCGCCCACCGATAATCGGCGCATGACGCAAGATCAACTCAAGGCCCTGGTCGGGCAGGCCGCGCTGGCCTACGTGCAGCCGGGCACGGTGGTGGGCGTGGGCACCGGCTCGACGGTGAACCACTTCATCCAGGCGTTGGGGGCGATGAAGGAGCGCATTGCCGGCGCAGTGTCCAGCAGCGAGGAGAGCAGCCGCCGCCTGCGAGCGCTGGGCATCGAGGTGCTGGACAGCAACCGCGTCGAGCGCATTGCCGTCTACATCGACGGTGCCGACGAGATCGACGGCCAGGGCCACATGATCAAGGGCGGCGGCGGCGCACTGACGCGCGAGAAGATCGTGGCCGACCTGGCCGATCGCTTCGTCTGCATTGCCGACGAATCCAAGCGCGTGGACCGGCTGGGCGCCTATCCGCTGCCGGTGGAGGTGATCCCGATGGCCGTGGCGCAGGTGGCACGCCGCCTGGCCGGGCTGGGCGCACAGGCCAAGCCCCGCGCCGGTTTCATCACCGACAACGGCGGCCATCTCCTGGACGCGCACGGCTTGTCGATCACCGATCCGCTGGCGCTGGAATGCGAAATCAACCAGTGGCCCGGCGTGGTGACGGTGGGCATCTTTGCCCGCCACAAGGCCAGCGTGTGCCTGCTGGGTACGACGCGGGGTGTGCAGACCCTGCAGTTCTGAGGCTGGAGCCTGGCAAAAAGCGCGTAACCTTCGGGGTGTTTTTCACCCGATTGCAAATCAACGGAAGGACGGCCCGTGGCCAAACCCAACTATTCGTTCGAAAAGCGCCAGCGCGAGCTGGCCAAGAAGAAGAAGAAGGAAGAGAAGCTGAAGGAAAAGGCAGAGCGCAAGACCGTCCCCGGCGCGGCCGACGACGGCGCGCAAGACGCGGGCGAGGGCGCCGATGGTGCCGCCGCGGGTGCCCCCTCGGGCAGCTGAGGTCAGGCCTGATCAGCCGCGCGGCGGCGCGCGGCCCGCAGCGCAAAGCGCGCCGGGTCCAGCGCCTTCACCAATGACGACTCCAGCGGCACCGGGGCCCCACTGATCCGCGCCGCCAGCACCTGGGCGCCAAGGGCAGCCCAGCAGATTCCGCGAGAACCCAGGGCACTGAACACGTGCAGGCCCGGCCGGCGCGGGGTTTCATCCAGACGCTCGCCCGGCCTCTGCACGAAGGCCGCTTCGTCGGGCACCGCACCCACCACCGGCAGCCGGTCGTCGGCCACGCAGCGCCAGCCGACCCGGCCCTGCAGTAGTGCGGTCTGCACGCCCGATGTGGGCAGGGATGCCGGGCTCAACTGCGTCAGCCGTTGCAGGTTGAAGGCATGGTCCGCGTCGCGCACCTGGGCGTCGCCATCACCCGGCTGCGAACTGGCACCGAAGACCGCCTGGCCGTCGATGTCGGGCAGCAGGTAGCCGGCCCCCGCCAAGGGCAGTCGGGGCAGTTTCATCGCCGCGTCCGGCGATGCGGCGCGGTACAGGCTGATCTGGCCGCGCATCGATGTCACCGGCCACTGCGATGCCTGCATCAAGCGCCAGGCATCGGCGGCGTTGGCCAGCACGACGGTGCCGGCTTCGGCGACGACATGGCCGGCGGCGTCGAACAGCTGCCAGCGTCCCGATTCGGCGCGCAGCGCCTGCACCCGCAAGCCGCCACGGAATTCGGCCAAGGCGCCCGCCTGCTGCAGGAACCAAGTCGCCAACGCCGCCGGCTGAACCCAGCCGCCGCCGGGGTAGAACCAGGCCGGGTGCTGCAGCGCGACGCCGCCGCGCGCGCTGGCCTGGGCCGGATCGAGCGCCTGCACATAGCCGGGCGGCAGGTGAAGGGCGTCCAATTCGTCGCGCATGGCCTGCACGCCCAGGCCGCGCGTGTCCAGCCGCAGCAGGCCCTGCGCGCTGCCTCGGGCCACGCCGCTGTCGACCGCGCCTTGCACCGTGCGCTGTGCCAGCAGCGCGGCAGCGCGGTTGAAGCGGGCATGCGCGCCGTCCTGCGGATGGACGACGCCGTGGAACAACCCGGCCGGGTTGCCGGATCCTTCCATTGCCAGCGCGACGGCGCGGTCGACCAACGTGCAGCGCCAACCTTGTTCGGCCAGCGCCCAGGCGGTGGCGCAGCCGGCCAGGCCGGCGCCGATGATCAAGGCATGGCGCTCGGCCTGCGGCGTGGAGGGCCGGCCGCGCCGCCTGGGCGCGAATCGAGGGTTGTAGACAGCGCTGATCTCGACGGAACAGGGATCCACATCGAAGCCGGCGCTGGCCAGTGCTGGCCGCAGTGCCTGCAGGTCGGGCGCTGCACGCAGCCGGGCCCCTGGCGCAGCCTGGCGCGCCAGCCCCTTGCACAGACGCAGTGGCGCGAACCGTGGGTCTGCCGACAGTGCGATTTCATCGATCAGGAATTCGTGGACCCGAGCCTGCAGTTCGGGCAGCAGGTCGAGCGGCTCGCCAACGCCCAGCAGCAAGTGGACCCGTCCGGCCTCGAAGCTCAGCCGGTGCAGGTTGCGTGTGAGCGGTGGCCACTGCAGCGCCAAGGACTCGGCCAGCGGCTGCAACACCGTGCCGCGATGGGCCCGGCGCAGGGCTGCGGCATCGGGCGGCGTAGGCGTCAGGGCAATGAAGTCCAGGCGCTCGGCCCGTGCGGGGTCGCGCTGCCAGTCGCGCCAGGCCTGCAGGAAGGCGTGCCCCAGGCCGAAGCCGGCCTGCAGACTCGCCTGCCTCGCGGCCGCTGCGGTCATGCCACCGCGCGGCGTGCCAGCCAATCGAGCAGCGCTTCGCGCACCGTGCCCAGGTTGCGGTACTGCAGCACAGCCGGGCTCATCGAGGCGATAGCGTCGTGCAGCCGCTGTGCCTTGTCGGCGCGGTCGATGGCCTGGGCCAGCGGCTGGGCATCCACCAGGATGGTGAACACCGCCAGGCTGGCGTCGGGCACCGGGATGAAGGTCTGGCGCTCGGTACGCCACCAGGCCTGTGCGGCCACAGCCTCAGCGTGGCCCCCCTGCCATGCAGTGGCCGGCAGGACAGGGTGCGCGTTCAGCGTCGGCCGCGGCGTCACCGTCCAGACGTAGCGCTCCCATCGCGTGGGCGCGCTGACCAGCCGGGCCAGTGCCTCGCCGGCGGCCAGCAGCACGCTGTTGTCGGCCACTGGTGCATGCACCTGCGCGAAATGCAGTCCGACCTTCTGTTCGGGGGCCCAGTGTGACGGCAGGGCCACCGCCAGCCAGGGGATCCGTGCGGTGCGGCCATCGATCAGCGCAAAGTCCTCGGCGAAGGCCAATGACAGCAGCCCGGCCAGGCGCCACTCCGGCGGCAGTTGGGCCAGGCAGGTGCCGACCGCGAAGATCGGCGCTGCGTCGCCGGCGATGGGCCGCAGCTCGCCGCCGCACACCGACCAGCCCAGAAGCCGCGCTGCAGCGCGTTCGCCATCCCAGCCGAAGGACTCGGGCTGTTCCTGCGCGGCATGCGCGGCCAGCGCGCACAGCCCCGGCATCGGGTCGTAGCCGGACACGCACTGGAGGGCGGTGGGTGTGGGCGTCCCCAGCGCCTGGAGCTTTTCCTGCAGATGGCGGCTGTCGCGCGTGTTGGGGTGCAACTGGTGCGAGCCTTCAGCCAGACGGCGCAGACCGGGTTGCATCCGAAACGGCGCCTGCACCGCGGCCAGGAAGTCAAAGGCGTCGCTGATGGACGCAGCTGGGGTGCTGCTCACACCGGTGCGTGGCACACGGCTTCGACGTTGTTGCCGTCGGGGCCGAAGACGTAGGCGCCGTAGCAGTGAGCGCGGTGACGTGGCTGCAGCCCCGGCGCGTTGCCATCGGTGCTGCCAGCGGCCTGGAAGGCATCGACCGCAGCTCGGTCGTGCCGGGCCGGGTCGGCATGGCCCAGGCCGGCGACCTGGG
>JAGTRL010000233.1 GCA_018261815.1 Pseudomonadota bacterium | reverse complement strand
CTTCGATTTCGAGAAGTACAACTTCGTCACCCCGATCATGAAGCCCGACGCGATGGAGCGCGGCGAGCTGCTCGACCGGGTGATGAACAACTACCGCCGTTTCTTCATGAACAAGACCTTCTTCCAGTACCCATGGGAGAAGGACAAGCTGCGGCGCAAGTACCTGATGGGCTGCCTGAAAGCCTTCCTGAAGAGCGGCTTCGAACGCAAGTTCTACGATCTGGGCCGCGTCGGCTACTGGGGTCCGCAGACCAAGAAGACAGTGGACTTCGCCTTCGACAAGACGCGCACCTTCGAGCGCCCTGATGCCGCGCAGATCGCCAACAACGACGCCGGCTGGGTGACGATGCACGGCCCGAAGATCGAGCACAAGCGCCGCCAGGGCGAGCTCAACGCGGCCATGGCCTGTGGCGGCGGCACCGAGCAGATCGACGACGCCGAAGCGGACCGCTATGCCGCCGAGGCGCTGGCGCGTGCCGGCGCGCAATCCAGCGACAGCGCGGCCGCGCGCGTCTAGACCGGCGGCAGGCGGTGGACGCGGCGCTGCAGCAATTGCCGGCGCGCGCCGGCCGCATCGGACCGAACGCCATCACGCGCGTGGCCGAAGTGCTGCGCGCGCGCCGCGGCGAGGCCGCGGCCGCGGTGCTGTTCGGCCGCGCCGGTCTGCTGCCTTATCTGACGCAGCCGCCGCAGGCCATGGTCGACGAAGCCGAGGTCACGCGCCTGCACCAGGTGCTGCGCGACAGCCTGGGCACGGCGTTCGCACAGGAGGTGGCGCGCGAGGCGGGCACGCGTACGGCGGACTATCTGCTGGCGCATCGCATCCCGCGCCCGGCGCAGGCAGTGCTGAAGCGGCTGCCGGCGCGTCTGGCCGCGCGCATGCTGCTGTCGGCCATCCGCGGCCATGCCTGGACCTTTGCCGGCAGCGGCAGGTTCAGTGCGCAGGCGGGCCATCCGGTGGTGCTGAGCATCACCGACAACCCGATGTGCCGCGGGGCCCGCCTGGACGAGCCGGGGTGCAACTTCTATGCCGCCACCTTCGAGCGGCTGTTCCGCGTGCTGGTCCATCCCGCGGCCCGCGCCGTCGAGACGCATTGCGAGGCCTGCGGCGACCCGAGCTGCCGCTTCGAACTGCGCTGGGACTGAAGGGCGCCCGGCGCCGGGTTCACATACCCGGTTCGATCGGGTGGTCGATCGGGCCGCCGTTCTCGACCCAGTCCTTGAAGGCGCCTAGGTTGTAGACCTCGGCATAGCCCAGGTCCTTCAGGGTCTTGCCGCTCAGCGCCGAGCGGCCGCCCGAGGCGCAGTACAGGATCACCGGCCGGTCCTTGTGCAGGGTCTTGTCGTGGTAGGGCGAATCGGGGTCGGCGCGAAACTCGAGCATGCCGCGAGAGATGTGCAGCGCGCCGGCAACCTTGCCGCTCTTCTCGACCTCGGGGGCGTCGCGCACGTCGATCACCACCGCCTGGCCCGACGCGACCAAGTCCTGGGCCTGCGCTGGTGAGATGCGCGGCACCACGGCGTGGGCGGCGTCGATCATTTGCTTGAGTCCGGTGGTCATCGCATGGCTCCTGTGGCGGTTTCGATGCAGCCGATTATCGGCCGCCGCGCGCAGTGGTGTCGCGGGACAGGGCCTGCTGCAAGGCCGCGGCCTGCGCGCCGAAGGCGTAGGCGTCCATGCCCAGCTCGCCATAAGTCAGGCTGGCATGCAGCCGCAGGCCCGGCACGGGCCCGGCCGCACCGGCCGCCACGTACAAGGGCAGCAGGTGCTCGTCGGTGGGGTGCATCAGCACCGCGTGCGGGGCCTGGCGGCGATAGTCCAGCAGCGCGTCCCAGTCGGCCGCGGCCGCGCGCTGGCTGAACCAGTCGCGAAAAGCCGTGCTCTCGGGCGTGGCCACACGCTCCACATCGCGCAGGCCGCCGGCAAAGACACGCTGCAGGTTGTGCGTGATGCTGCCGCTGCCCATCACCAGCACGCCCATCGCGGCCAACGGGACCAGCGCGGCACCGAAGTCGAACAGCTGGCGCGGGCTCCAGCTGGGCACGAAGGCCAGCGGCAGCACCGGCACGTCGGCCGCGGGCCACATGTAGCGCAGCGGCGTCCAGATGCCGTGGTCCAGGCCGCCTTGCTCGGCGCGGTGCACGTCGATGCCGGCCTGGCCGAGCAGCGCTTCGACCTGCGTGGCCAGCGCCGGAGCGCCCGGCGCGTCGTAGCGCAGCGTGTAGAGCCGGTCGTCGAAACCGCCGAAGTCGTAGACCGCTTCGTGCCGTGGCGCTGCCAGCAGCACCGGCGCGCGCGCCAGTGTGTGCGCCGACACCGCCAGGACGGCCTTCGGCCGGCCGAAGGCGGCCTCGATGGCCGGACCCAGCCGCTGCATGAAGGCGCCGGCCTCGCGCGGCTCCAGCGCCGTCATCGGCGAGCCGTGGGAGACGAAGATCGGGCTCGGGGCCTGGTGGTTCATGGAGCCATTGGATCATCCGCGGCGCCGCGCCGGCTTCAGGCCGGCTGAACGCAGCATTCAACCCCACGCCGGCCGGCGGCCGCGGCATCGGTTACCGTCTCGCGCCATGACACCCGAGCCCTCTTACGCGGCACCGTCCATCGGCGCGCTGGCCTGGCGCCAGACGCTGCGCGACTTCCGTGCCGGCGAACTGCGCCTGCTGGCGCTGGCGGTGATGCTGGCCGTAGCTGCGCTCACGGCCGTGGGCTTCTTTGCCGACCGGCTGAACCAGGGCCTGGCGCGCGACGCCGGGGCCTTGCTCGGCGGCGATGCGGTGGTGGGCAGCGACAAGCCGGCGCCGCCCGAACTGCTGCAGCGTGCCACCGCGCTGGGCCTGCAGACCGCCACCAGCGCCAGCTTTCCGAGCATGGGCCGCGCACCCGACGAGCTGGGCGGCGCCTCGCGCCTGGTGGCCGTCAAGGCCGTCAGCGACGCCTACCCGCTGCGCGGCCAGCTGCGCCTGAAGTCGGCGCCCGACGCCGCCGAGCGCAGCGTGGCTGGCGCGCCGGCGCGCGGCACGGTGTGGGTCGACGCAGCGCTGCTCGACGGATTGCAACTGCAGGTGGGCGACGACCTGCTGCTCGGCGACTCGGCGCTGCAGATCACTCAGATCATCGTCATCGAACCCGACCGCGGCGCCGGCTTCATGAGCTTCGCGCCGCGCGTCATGCTCAACCAGGCCGACCTGGCCGACACCGGGCTTATCCAGCCGGCCAGCCGCGTCGGCTACCGGCTGGCGCTGGCTGCGCCGCCCGGGTTCGAGGCGGCGCTGCGCGACTACGTGGCCTGGGCCGAGGCTCGGATCAAGGCGGTGCCGCTGCGCGGCGTGCGCGTCGAGTCGCTGCAGAGCGGCCGGCCCGAGATGCGCCAGACGCTGGACCGCGCCGAGAAGTTCCTCAACCTGGTGGCGCTGCTGTCGGCGCTGCTGGCCGCGGTGGCGGTGGGCATCGCGTCGCGCGACTTTGCCCAGCGCCACCTGAACGACTGCGCCATGCAGCGCGTGCTGGGGCTGTCGCAGGCGCGCATCGCCGGCGCCTACTCGCTGGAGTTTGCCGGCGTCGGTCTGCTGGCCAGCGCCGCCGGCGTGTTGTTGGGCTTCGTCGTGCACTACGTGTTCGTGTGGCTGCTGGCCGGTCTGGTGAACGCCTCGCTGCCGATGGCCGGCGTCTGGCCGGCGCTGTTCGGCCTGGGCGTGGGCATGACGCTGCTGCTCGGCTTCGGCCTGCCGCCGGTGCTGCAGTTGGCGCGGGTGCCGCCGCTGCGCGTGATGCGCCGTGATGTCGGCGCGCTCAAGGCCTCGTCGGCGCTGGTGCTGGCCGCGGGCAGCGCCGGCTTCGTGGCACTGCTGCTGGCGGTGTCGGCCGACCTGAAGTTGGGGCTGATCGCGGTGGGCGGCTTTGCCGCGGCGGTGCTGCTGTTCGCGTTGCTGTCGTGGCTGGCGGTGGGGTTGCTCAAGCGCGCGGTGCCCGAGGCCCGCGCACCGCGCTGGCTGGTGCTGGCCACTCGCCAGATCGCCGCACGGCCGGCCTTCGCCGTGCTGCAGGTGTCGGCGCTGGCGGTGGGATTGCTGGCGCTGGTGCTGCTGGTGCTGCTGCGCACCGACCTGATCGACAGCTGGCGCAAGGCCACCCCGCCGGATGCGCCGAACCGCTTCGTCATCAACCTGCAGCCCGACCAGGCCACACCGTTCAAGACGGCGCTGGCCGACGCCGGCGTCGAGCGCTACGACTGGTTCCCGATGATCCGCGGTCGGCTCGTGGCCATCAACGGCCAGCCGGTCAATGGCGACCGGCTCAGCGAAGACCGCGCCAAGCGCCTGCTCGAGCGCGAGTTCAACCTGAGCCATGCCGCCGCGGCGCCGGCGCACAACAGCATCAGCGCCGGCCGCTGGGTCGAGGGCGAGGCCGATGGGCTGAGCGTCGAAGACGGCCTGGCCGAGACGCTGGGCCTGAAGCTCGGCGACACCCTGCGTTTCGACATTGCCGGGCAACTGCGCGATGGTCGCGTCACCAGCTTGCGCAAGGTGGACTGGTCGTCGATGCGCGTCAATTTCTTCGTCATGTTCCCCGTCGCCGAGATGCCGGGCCTGCCGATCAGCTATATCAGCGCCTTCCGCGCGCCTGACACACCCGGCTTCGACAACCAGCTGAACCGCGAATTTCCCAACATCACCAATGTCGACATCTCCGCCTCCATCGGCCAGGTGCAGCGCGTGCTGGACCAGGTGGTGCGCGCGGTGGAGTTCCTGTTCGCCTTCACGCTGGCCGCTGGGCTGGTGGTGCTTTTTGCCGCGGTCAGCGCCACACGCGAGGCGCGCGCGCGCGAGTTCGGCCTGATGCGTGCGATGGGCGCCAGTGGCCAGCTGCTGGCGCGCGTGCAGCGCACCGAACTGCTGGGCGTGGGGGCGCTGGCCGGGCTGCTGGCCTCGGTGGCGGCGATGGCGGTGGGCTGGGCCATGGCCCGCTTTGCCTTCGAGTTCAGCTGGAACCCTTCGCCTTGGGTGCCGCTGCTCGGTTCTGCGGCGGGCGCGCTGCTGGCGCTGGCGGCGGGCTGGTGGGGCCTGCGCGAGGTGCTGCGTCGCCCGGTCATCGACACGCTGCGCGCGGCGCCGGAGTAGGCCTTCGGCGCAGGTGATAGTTGGCACTCTGCGCCGGCCCGGTGCCCCGGCGGGCGCACCGCGCTGGGCGATACTCGACCCATGATCGACGACGTTCGGCAGCGTGCGCTGCGCGTGCTGCACCTCGAGGATTCCGACCTCGACCACGAGCTGGCCATGGCGCATCTGCAGCGCGCCGGGCTGCAGGTGCGCTCGCGGCGCATCGAGTCGCGTGCCGAGCTTGCTGCCGAGCTGCAGGGCGAGTGGGACCTGATCCTGTCGGACTACAACCTGCCGGGTTTTTCGGGCCTGCAGGCGCTGGACATGCTGCGTGCCAGCGGGCGCCTCTGGCCCTTCATCCTGGTGTCGGGCGAGATCGGCGAGGACACCGCGGTCGAGGCCATGCGCAACGGCGCGTCCGACTACCTGCTGAAGAACAACCTGGCGCGTCTGGCGCCGGCGATGGAGCATGCGATCGAGGCCGCCGAGGCGCGGCGCGCCCGTGTCGCCGCCGACGAGGAGCTGCAGGCCTCGCGCCAGCGCCTGGCCGAGCTGGCGCAGCATCTGCAGACCAGCGTCGAGCAGGAGCGGAGTGCCATCGCACGCGAGATCCACGACGATGTCGGTGGCTCGCTCACCGCGCTGAACTTCGACCTGGCCTGGATCGCGCGCCATGCCGCCAGCGAGCCGGTGCGCGCGCGCGCGCAGGCCGCGCTGGAGACGGTGACCTATGCCATCGAGGCCAGCCAGCGCATCATGCACAACCTGCGCCCGGCGATCCTGGAGCAGGGCCTCGTGGCGGCGCTGCAGTGGATGGCCAGCCGCCACGCGAAGCGCACCGGCATCGAGTGCGAATTCCACACCAGCCACGAAAGCCTGCAGCTGCCGGCCGGCGTGCCACTGGTCGCCTACCGCACCGCGCAGGAGGCGCTGACCAATGTCAGCAAGCATGCGCAGGCCACGCGCGTGCGCCTGGACCTGATGCTGGCGCCGGACGCGCTGTCGCTGGAGATCAGCGACAACGGCCGCGGCCTGTCCAGCCGCGACCTGGCCAAGGCGCGCAGCTTCGGCATTCGCGGCCTGCAGGAGCGCGCCGCCACGGTCGGCGGCTGGATCGACTTGTCGAGTTCGGTGCGCGGCACGACGCTGATCCTGTCGATCCCGGTGGCGGCCGCCGAGGCCGATGCCGTGCCGGCCATGCCTGCCGAGGCCGCCACCGAACACGACCCCTCGGCCTGGGGAAACCTATGATCCAAGTGATTCTTTGCGACGACCATGCGCTGATCCGGCGCGGCATCCGCGACACGCTGTCCGATGCGTCGGACATCCAGGTGGTGGGCGAGGCCGGCGACTACGGCGAACTGCGCACGCTGATGCGCAGCGCAGCCTGCGACGTGCTGGTGCTCGACATCAACCTGCCCGGGCGCAGCGGGCTGGACGTGCTGCATGCGCTGAAGGACGAAGGCACGACCGTCAAGGTGCTGATCGTCAGCATGTACCCGGAGGACCAGTACGCCATCCGTGCGCTGCGCGCAGGCGCGCACGGCTACGTCAACAAGGGCGGCGACCCGCAGCTGCTGGTGCAGGCGGTGCGCACCGTCGCGCAGGGGCGCAAGTACGTCACGCCCGAGATCGCGCAGATGTTGGTCGAGAA
>JAGTRL010000232.1 GCA_018261815.1 Pseudomonadota bacterium | reverse complement strand
CTGGAAAGCCTGGAAAAGAACCTGGCCACGGCAGCCAAGAAGGGTTGATCGCAGCCCCGGTCCCGCCCGGGCGAGTGACCGGGCGTGGACAATGCGCGCGATGATCGACTACCTGATCGAAGCGGCCGACCCGCAGGCGCACCGGTACCGCGTCACGGTGAAGGTGCCGCGTCCGGCGGCGCTGCAGCGCTTCAGCCTGCCGGTGTGGATCCCCGGCAGTTACATGGTGCGCGAATTCAGCCGCCACCTGTCGCGGCTGCAAGCCCGCCAGGGCCCGCGCGAATGCCTTGTCGAGCCACTCGACAAATGCAACTGGCAGATGCAATGCGAAGGAGCCCAGACGCTCGTGGTCATCTACGAGGTCTATGCCTTCGACACCTCGGTGCGCACCGCCTTCCTCGATGACCGGCGCGGCTTCTTCAACGGCACCAGCCTGTGCCTGCAGGTGGACGGGCGCCAAAGCCAGCCGCACCGGCTGCGCATCGGTACGCTGCCCAAGGGTTGGCAGGTGGCCACCGCCATGCCGGCCACGGCACGTCGGCTTGAGTATCTGTGCGCCGACTATGCCGAACTGGTTGACCATCCCGTGGAGCTGGGCGACTTCTGGCACGGCGAATTCCGAGTGCGCGGCGTGCAGCACGAGTTCGTGGTCGCCGGCGCCTGGCCCGGCTTCGACGGCGAGAGGCTGCTGGCCGATGCGCGCCGCATCTGCGAGGCGCAGGTGGCCTTCTGGCACGGCCGCGGCAAGCCGCCGCTGTCGCGTTACGTGTTCCTGCTGAATGCCGTGGACGACGGCTACGGCGGCCTGGAGCACCGCGCCAGCACCGCGCTGTTGTGCGCACGGCGCCAGTTGCCGCGCCAGGGTGTCAGCGAGTCCAGCGACGGCTACGTCACGCTGCTTGGGCTGATCTCGCACGAGTACTTCCATACCTGGAACGTCAAGCGGCTGAAGCCGCGCGACTTCGAGCGCATCGACTTCAGCCGCGAGAACTACACGCGGCTGCTGTGGTTCTTCGAAGGCTTCACCTCCTACTACGACGACCTGCTGCTGCTGCGCGCCGGGCTGATCGACGCGCCGCGCTACCTGCGCCTGCTGGCCAAGACCGTCAGTGGCGTGCTCGCCACTCCCGGACGCAGGCAGCAAAGCGTGGCCGAGTCCAGCTTCGATGCCTGGATCAAGTACTACCGCAGCGACGAGAACACGCCCAACGCGACCATCAGCTACTACGCCAAGGGCAGCCTGGTTGCGCTGGCGCTGGACCTGAGCCTGCGCGGCGCCGGCGGCAGCCTCGACCAGGTGATGCGGCAGCTGTGGGGGCGCTCCGGCGGGGGCGCCATCGACGAGGCCGACATCGCGCAGGCGCTGCAGCAGGTGGCCGGCCGCGCCCTGAACGCGGAACTCGCCGCCTGGGTGCACGGCACCGACGACCTGCCGCTGCAGTCGCTGCTGGCCCGCGCCGGCATTGCCTGGCAGGCCGAGAGCGTGGACCTGGCGGCCGAGCTCGGCCTGCGCGTCAGCGAAGGTGCACTCAGCGGCATCCACGTGAAGAGCGTGCATCGTGGCAGTGCCGGCGAGCGCGCGGGCATTTACGCCGGGGACGAGCTGCTGGCCATCGACGGCTGGCGTGTGCGCCGGCTGGACGACGCGCGCGGCTGGACGCGGCCCGGTCAGGCTTTCGAACTGACCCTGGTGCGCGACCAGCGCCTGCGCACGCTGGAGGTGACGCCGCCCGCGGCGCGGCCGGGCGGCGTGCAGCTGAAGCTCGACGACAAGCCGGCGCCGGCGGCCCTGGCGCTGCGCCGGGAGTGGCTCGGGGTGTGAAGGCCCTCGCGCTGCGCCGCCGCACCGCCGTGCTCGGCCTGGTGGTGGGGGTGAGCCTGGCGCATTGGTGGCTGGCACAGTGGCTGCCGCTGCCGCGCATCGGCGACGGCAGCGCCGAGCGCATGCCCAAGCGCATCGAAGTGGCCTTCGTGCGCGAGCTGGCGCCGGCGGCGCCGCCCGCCGCTCCTGCGGTGATGAGCACCAAGCCGTCCCGGCCACGGCCGAAGGCAGCACCCAAGCCGGCCCCTGCGGCCTCGGCGGCGCTGGACGAGGCCATCATGGCCGAAGTCACCGAGCCGCTGGCGGACTTGCCCCTGGCGCAGGCGCCGCCGCAGCCCGAACCGGTTCCGCAGGAGCCGCCGCCCGAAGCCGTGGCCAGTGCGGCGTCGGCGGCGTCGGCACCGGCCGCCTTCGAATGGCCGCCCTCCACCCGGCTGAGCTACCGGCTGCATGGCAACTACCGCGGCGAGGTGGTCGGTGGCGCTCAGGTGGAATGGGTGCGCGAAGGGTCGCGCTACCAGGTGCATCTGGACGTATGGGTCGGCGCGCAGGCCGCGCCGCTGGTCGGCCGGCGCATGAGCAGCGACGGCGAGCTCGGCACACAGGGCCTGACGCCACGGCGCTACGACGAGGAGACCCGCGCGCTGTTTCGCGAGCTGCGCCGGCGCACCATCGTCTTCGAAGACGACCGGGTACTGCTGCCCAACGGCAAGCAAGCGGCGCGCCTGGACGGCATGCAGGACGCGGCCAGCCAGTTCGTGCAGCTGACCTGGCTGTTCACCACGCAGCCGCAACTGTTGAAGGTGGGGCAACGCATCGAGCTGCCGCTGGCCTTGCCGACCAATGTGGACCGCTGGTCCTACGAGGTCATCGAAGCGGTCGAGCTGGCCACGCCCTTCGGCCAGGTGCCGACCTTCCACCTGCGGCCGCGCCGCGAGCTGCGACCGAACCGCGAGCTGGTGGCCGATGCCTGGTTCGCGCCCACGCTGCAATACCTGCCCGTGCGCCTGCTGATCCGGCAGGACGAATCGACCTACATCGACATGATGATCGACCGCCTGCCGCTGCAGGCCGCGGGCGCGCCCGAAGCCGGTGCCTCAGTTCCCCGCTGAATCGAGGAAGCGGGTGCCGTAGTCGGCCGCCGCCTGGCCGCCGCGCGCGTTGCCGATGATGCGCTGCGCCGTCTGCACCAGGGTGCGCAACTCGTCCGGCGAACGCGCACGCTCCATCTTGATGGCCAGCGCCTCGGCCATCGGACCGACCATGTCGGTGAACAGGCGCACGGCCTGTGCGCGCGTGGCCTCGAAGTCGCGCGGCGGCGCCGCGGGCCGAGGGACGACGGGTGGGGCGACCTCGGCCGGGCGGGATGGCGCCACGCTCAGCGGCCGCTGCGGTGGTGCGTCCTGCGTGATGCCGATGATCTCGATGAAGCCCTGCTCGTCCAGCAGGCGCAGGGTCTCGTCGGCCTGCTGCGGGATCAGCTTGCGCACATCGTCGTCGCTGCGCCGGCCATCGATCATGATCAATGCACTGCGCATGCGCGGCGACAGCCGGTGGGCGCGCGTCTCGATCTCTGAATGGCCTTTGGCAGTCTTCCGATAGATCGTTGCCATGCTCGTTGCTCGTTGCAGATCCCGCCGACATCGTTGGCACTGCGCGGGCCGTCCCTGGACTTCAGTGGCGAGCTTAACCCGCTGCGTGCCCGCCTGAGCAGGCCGGCGGCAGCCCGCGCCGTGAGCAATTGGCGCTGCGGCCCTTATAGTTGCCGCCGACTTGTCAAGGAGTGCCATGAGCCACCAATTCATCCTCACCGAAGTGCGCGGCGAAGGTCCGCGCCAGACCGCCCTGATCCGCCTGAACCGGCCGCAGCAGCTGAACGCGCTGAACGACGGTGTGATGGACGAGCTGGGGGCCGCGCTCGCCGGCTTCGATCGCGACGACGCCATCGGCTGCATCGTCATCACCGGCAGCGACAAGGCCTTCGCGGCCGGCGCCGACATCGGCGCGATGGCCACCAAGACCTACATGGACGCCTACAAGGGCGACTTCATCACCCGCAACTGGGAAACCATCCGCCAGGTGCGCAAGCCGGTGATCGCCGCGGTGGCCGGCTTCGCGCTGGGCGGCGGCTGCGAGCTGGCGATGATGTGCGACATCGTCATCGCCGCCGACACGGCGCGCTTCGGCCAGCCCGAGATCAAGCTCGGCATCATCCCCGGGGCCGGTGGCACGCAGCGCCTGCCGCGCGCGGTCGGCAAGGCCAAGGCCATGGACCTGGTGCTGACCTCGCGCATGATGGACGCGGCCGAAGCCGAACGCGCCGGCCTGGTGTCACGCGTCGTGCCGGCCGACAAGCTGCTGGACGAGGCGTTGGCCGCAGCGGCGACGATCTGCGGCCTGAGCGCGCCGAGCCTGATGATGGCCAAGGAGTGCGTCAACCGCGCCTACGAGGGCACGCTGGCCGACGGCGTCAGCTACGAGCGGCGCCTGTTCCACTCGCTGTTCGCCACCGAAGACCAGAAGGAAGGCATGGAGGCCTTCGTCGCCAAACGCAAGCCGGCCTTCAAGCACCGTTGACGTCGCCTCAGGGCTGCAGCCACTGGGCGCCGTCGGAGCCGAAGTGCGCGCGGCGGTGGCCGTCGGCGTGCAATTCCAGCCAGTCGGCGGACAGCACCCTGGCGCTGACCACCGCAAAGTGGCTGCGCGAGGCGCGCTCGGGTTCGAAGCGGTCGGCCACCGGGCTGCCGGGGGGCAGCGGCGACAGGTAGTCCTGCGCCGCCGGCGTGAGCTTCAGCCGGGCCCAGCGCGACGACACCTTCAACCCGGCGGTCTGTACGTCCAGCGCCACGCGCAGCCGCAGTTGCCAGCTGATGCGGCTCGACCAGCACAGCAGCGTGCCGACCGGGCGGGCCTGCATCTGCGCCACCTTGGGCGCGCGCGCGTCGGTGAAGAAGATCAGCTCGCGCGCGGCGGTGTCCACCTCGCGCAGCACCACGGTGCGGACCTGGGCCTCCTCACCCGCGACCGTGGCCAGTGCCATGGTGCGCCACTCGTGCCCCGGCTGCTGTGCGGCCCGCTGCAGTTCCTGCCACAAGCTGGCCTCGATCAGCGCCAGCGAGTCGATGCGCGACATCATCGCTGTGCCCCTGCGGCTCAGGCCTCGCGGCGCAGCGCCGGGAACAGCAGCACGTCGCGGATGCTGGCCGAATCGGTGAGCAGCATCACCAGACGGTCCAGCCCGATGCCGCAGCCGGCGGTGGGCGGCATGCCGTATTCCAGCGCGCGGATGAAGTCGGCGTCGTAGTACATCGCTTCCTCGTCGCCCGCCTCCTTGTTCGCGGCCTGCGCCAGGAAGCGCGCCGCCTGGTCCTCGGCGTCGTTCAGCTCGGAGAAGCCGTTGGCCACCTCGCGCCCGGCGATGAACAGCTCGAAGCGTTCGGTGATGGCCGGGTCGGTGTCCGAGGCGCGCGCCAGCGGCGACACCTCCACCGGATAGTCGATGATGAAGGTGGGTTGCCACAGCTGGTGCTCGACCGCCGCCTCGAACAGGCCGAACTGCAGCTCGGCCAGCGTCCAGTGCGCAGGCGCCTGCTCGCCAGCGGCCAGGATGCGCGCGCGCAGCAGCGCGGCGTCGCGGGTCTCGGCCTCGTTCAGCCCGGCATGCGCCACCAGCGCTTCGCACACGCTCAGCCGTGTGAAGGCCTGGTCCAGGTCGATGGTCTTGCCGGCGTAGCTCAGCACGGCCGACCCCGTGGCCTGGCGCGCCGCATGGCGCAACACGGCCTCGGTGAAGTCCATCATGTCGTGATGGTTCCAGTAGGCCGCATAGAACTCCATCATCGTGAATTCGGGGTTGTGCCGTACGGAGATGCCTTCGTTGCGGAAGCTGCGATTGATCTCGAACACCCGCTCGAAGCCGCCCACCACCAGCCGCTTCAGGTACAGCTCGGGCGCGATGCGCAGGAACATCTGCTGGTCGAGCGCGTTGTGGTGGGTGACGAAGGGCTTGGCATTGGCGCCGCCGGGGATCGGGTGCAGCATCGGCGTTTCCACCTCCAGGAAGCCGTGCTCGACCATGTGGTTGCGGATCGAGCTGATGGTCTTGCTTCGGGCCACGAAGCGGGCGCGCGCGGTCTCGTCGGTGATCAGGTCCACGTAGCGCTGGCGGTACTTCTGCTCCTGATCCGTCATGCCGTGAAACTTGTCCGGCAGCGGACGCAGGCTCTTCGTCAGCAGCCGAACCGACGTGGCCTTGATCGACAGCTCGCCGGTCTTGGTGCGAAAAAGCGTGCCCTCGCAGCCGAGGATGTCGCCCAGGTCCCAGTGCTTGAAGGCGGCCAGCGTGTCGGCGCCGACCAGGTCCTGCGTGATGTAGAGCTGGATGCGGCCGTGCGTGTCGCCGAAGGAGCCGTCCTGCAGCGTGGCGAAGCAGGCCTTGCCCATCACTCGCTTGAGCATCATGCGCCCGGCGACTGCCACGGGGATGGCCTGCGGCTCGAGCTCCTCGTTGGGCAGCTTGCCCCAACGGTGGTGCAACTCGGCCGCATGGTGGCGCGGCTTGAAGTCATTGGGAAAGGGCACGCCTTGGCGGCGCAGCGCGGCCAGTTTCTCGCGGCGCTCGGCAATCAGCTGGTTCGGGTCCGCGCTCGTCGCGGTGGCGTCGGCGCCGGCTTGGGTGGTCATGGCCTGGGCTGCAAAGTGAAGCCCGGGATTCTAGGCATTCGTGGATGGCCCACGCTGCGTGGCAGGCCGGCGGTGCGGGGCGTCGGCGATAATTTGCCCGCGCATGATTGCCGTGCGCACACCCCGTTCATGAAAACCCGCCGCGCGCCCATCGTCGACCGCAAGCTGCGCTTTGCCCTGGTCGGCTGCGGGCGCATCGCCCAGAACCACATCGAGGCCCTCCACCGCCATGCCGGCGAGGCCGAACTGGTGGCGGTGTGCGACACCGATCCCGTGGCCCTGA
>JAGTRL010000231.1 GCA_018261815.1 Pseudomonadota bacterium | reverse complement strand
ATGGACAAGAACATTGCCGATCTGCGCAAGAGCTACGAACGCGATGCGCTCGACGAAGAGGCCTCGGCGGCCGACCCGCTGCAGCAGTTCGAGCACTGGCTGCAGCAGGCGCTGGACTCGCAACTGCCCGAGCCGAACGCAATGACGCTGGCCACCGTGGGCGAAGGCGGCCGGCCGTCGACGCGCGTGGTGCTGCTCAAGGGCTTCGATGCACGCGGCATCGTCTGGTACACCAACTACCAAAGCCGCAAGGGCCGCGAGCTGGCGGCTCACCCGCAGGCCGCCCTGCAGTTCCATTGGGTCGAGCTCGAGCGCGTGGTGCGCATCGAAGGCCGTGTCGAGAGGGTCGAGCCCGAGTTGTCCGATGCGTACTACGCCAGCCGGCCGATCGACTCGCGCATCGGCGCCTGGGCCTCGCCGCAGAGCCAGGTGATTCCGTCGCGCACGCTGCTGGTGACGCAGGCCGCGAAGTTCGGCCTGAAGTACGCGATGAACCCGCCGCGGCCGCCGCACTGGGGCGGCTACCGGCTGATGCCCGACACCTGGGAGTTCTGGCAGGGGCGCAAGAGCCGCCTGCACGACCGGCTGCGCTACCGCCTACACGACGGCGGCTGGGTGCGCGAGCGCCTGGCGCCTTGAGTCAGCGCTTCAGGCGCGCCTTGAAGGTCTTGCGGAACTTCTCCACCTTCGGCCCGACCACCGCGGCGCAGTAGCCCTGGCCCGGGTTTTTGGCGAAGTAGCGCTGGTGGTAGTCCTCGGCGCGCGAGTAGTTGTCCACCAGGCGCAGTTCGGTGACGACGCGGCCACCATGCGCCACATTGGCCTCTTCCAGCACCGCACGCGCCACCTCGCGCTGCGCCTCGTCGTGCAGGTAGATGCCCGACCGGTACTGCGTCCCGATATCGGCGCCCTGGCGGTTGAGCGTGGTCGGGTCATGGATCGTGAAGAAGATCTCCAGCACCTCGCGCAGGCTGATGCGCTGGTTGTCGAACTCGACACGCACCACCTCGTTGTGCCCGGTGTCACCGCCGCACACCTGCTGGTAGCTGGGCTCGCGCACGTGGCCGTTGCTGTAGCCGGACTCGACCGACAGCACGCCGTCCACCTGTTCGTAGACCGCCTCGGTGCACCAGAAGCAGCCGCCGCCGAGGGTGATCGTTTCAATGCTCATGCGATCCTTTCGTGATCAGTTCACCGACAGTGTCAACTGGGCCTGCGGAACCCAAGGCGAATTGTCGGCCGCTTCACCGCGCAGCTTGGGCTCGCCGATGAACAGCCTTTCGCTGCCCAGCCCTTTGGCCATCAGGGCCTCGCGCACCGTGCGCCCGCGCTGCTGCGCCAGCGCCCGCCCGGCCGCCGCATCCACCGGCATGGCGGCCATCAGCATCGCCTCCATCTCGGCCGCGGGAATGTCCTTGGCCATGCCGATGAAGTTGCGCGGCTTGTCGGGCAGCCGGGTGTCCTCGTAGATCTGCTTGACCAGGCGCGCGCGCTGCTCGGCCGTCAGCGGCGGCATTGGTGCCTCGGTGCCGCCGCTGCCGAGCGCCGCGCGCCCGCGCTCGCGGCGCTGCTCATCGAGCAACCGCGTCTCGAACGCGGCACGCCGCATGGCCTCGGCCTCGCCCACCGGGTCGGCCGTGGCGACGATGCCGAGCTTCAGCCGCGGCCGGTCGTCCAGGGCCTTGGCCACCTTGGCGATGGCCTCCTGGCTGCTGTCGGCAATGAGCGCGGTACCGGGCTTGAACTCGACATGGCTCAGATCCTTGCCGCCACGGCCCGCGATGGCGTCGAAAGGCGAAGTTGCGATCTTGGTGAACAGGTTGACGATGACCTTCCAGATCAGCGCGCCCATGCTGAACTGCGGGTCGTTGACCGAGCCGGTCAGCGGCAGGTCCAGGTCGATCACGCCATGGCGGTCCTGCAACAGGGCCACGATGAACGGCACCGGCAGCTTGGTCGCGTCCGGGCTGTCGGTCTTCGCGCCGAAGGTGAGTTGGTTGACGATGATCTGGTTGCTGGCCTCGAGCTTGCCGTCCGAATCGATCTTGTAGGCCACGTCGACGCTGAGCTTGCCGCGTTCGATAGGGTAGCCGGCGTACTTCGACGAATAGGGCGTCAGCCCCGGCAGCTCGATGTCGTGCGCCTTGGCCTTGATGTCCAGCGCCGGCGGAATGACCGTGGGGTTGACCGCGCCGCCGATTTCCAGTAACCCGGTGCCGGCGACGCGGCCGCTGAACTGCAGCGTGGCCATGTCGCGCGTGCGGCTGTCCAGGCGGCCGACCGTGCCATTGAGTTCGCTCAACTGGGCGCTGTAGTTGGGGCGGATGAAGAGGTCGCGGAAATCGACGCGGCCGTTGTCGAAGCGCGTCGAGTTCACCACCAGTTCGATCGGCAGGCGGCTGAGCATGGCCGCCGGTGCGCTGACCTGCACGGCGCTGGCCGCGCTGGCCGCGGCCGCAGGCGCTGCGGCCTTGGCATCGCCCGCCGGCGCGGCCACGGTCTGCAGATTGAAGCGCCCGTCTTCGGTGATTTCGAGGCGCGAGTAATAGTCGGTGATGCGCAGCTCGCCGATCTCCAGCAACGGTTTGCTGTCGGGCTGCAGGCTCAGGCCGAAGTCGCCGATCGACACCGCGTTCCAGGTCAGCAGCTCGCGCTCGGCGGCGGCCGACGCCACCCCCGCGCCGGGTTTGGCCAGCACAAGCAGGTCGGCCAGCAGCGCTTCGCCGCGCACCTTCCCGGACAGGCCCGCCGGCAGCAGCTTCAGGTCCAACTGGCCCTGGAAGCCGGCCTCCAGGCGCCGCAGCAGCACCGGCAAGGCCGCGCCGAAATACGGTTCGAATACATGCACCGGGAAACGCTCCAGCCGCAATTTCCCGCTGGCCCCCCAGGGCTGCGGCGAGATGCGGCCACGCCAGTCCAGCCGCGACGCGGCGGACGCGGCCGCGCTCGTGGCCGTGCCTGCCACCGTCAAGCTGGCCGCCAGTTCGGTGTTCAGCGGCGCGCGGGCGGGCCAGGCCAAGCCCATCGCGCCGGCACGCACGCCACCGAGTTCGATCACGCCCGTCGGCAACGCCACGTCGGCAAGGCGCGCGCGACCGCCGTCGAGCTTGAAGTCACGCAGCGTCAGCTGCCAGGGCGGCGCGGCATCGGTTTCGGCCGCGGTGACGGCGTCGGAGGGCGCGGCCACCAGCCAGCGGCTGGCATTGAGCACGCCCTCGGCATCGCGCGCCAGGTCGATGAACGGTTTGTGCAGGCTCAGCGTGCCGATGTCGATACGCCGCTGCAGCAGGTCGGCCTGCAGGTCGCTCAGCTCCAGCCGCGCCAGCTGCGCCAGTGCCGCGCCCGGCCGCGCGCCGCGTCGATTGCCTTGCGCATCGGCCAGGCGAAAGTCGTCGATGCGCAGCGTGCTCAGGGCGACGGCCATGCGCGGGGCATCACCCCGCGCCCAGTCCAGCGCCGCGGTAGCGTTCAGCTTTGCGCTGGCCTGTGGCCGCAGGAACTGGCGCAGATAGGGCTCTGCCAGCGCCAGGTCGATGTCAGCCAACTGCACGCCGACCTGGGCCTTGCGGTCGGTGAGCGCGCCTTCGGCATGCACCGACCCATGCACCTTGCCCTGCGCCTGCAGCTGTGCATCGAAGAGCAGGCTGGCATCGGCTTCGAAGGGCCATTGCAGCTGCTTCAGCTGCAACTGGATGCCGTCCAGTTGCATGTCGGCCGCGGGCTGCAGCGCGGCATCGCTCCAGTGGACTCGCGCGTCCTTCAGCTCCAGCAGCGCCAGCTGCACGTGCCAGGCCGGCGCAACCGCTGGCGCGGCAGGTCCGCTGGCCGGTGCACTGCCCGCTGCGGCTGCGGCTGCAGGCGCGGGCCCGGCGGCCTGAGCCGCTGCGGCCAGATGTTCCAGTTGCAGCCGGCCAGCGGCATCGCGCCGCACGTGCAGCACCGCGCCGTCCAGTTGCACCGCGTCGAGGACCACGCGGCGCTGCAGCGGGCGCACGTCGCCCAGCTGCACGCGAAGGCTCTGCCACGCCAGCAGCGGTGCATCGCCGGGCGGCTTGAGATTGAAGTCGCGCAGCTCGAGCCGGCCCTTCAGGTCCAGGCGCGGCTCGCTGTTGCGCGGCTGCTCGAAGCGCAGCGTCAGGTCGGCGCCGAGTCGGCCACCCACAGGCTGCACCGGCAGCGTGGCCGGCACATAGGCCCACATCGGCGTCAGGTCGAGCGGGTCGAAGCGGATCTTGAACTCGGAGGCCCGCCCTTCCGCGAACGGGGTCGCCTGGCCTTGGTTGTCGAAAGCCGTGCCGTTGAGCTCGAAGCCCAGGCGGGGCTCGACCTTGATCTGCAGGTCGTCGGACAGGTTGGAGAGGAAGGGCAGGTCCAAGCGCAGCTTGCGCAGCACATGGGTGCGACCTACTGGCCGGTCGTCGAAGCTGAACTCGCCGCCGGCCACGCGCAGGTTGAACAGCGCAAAGCGTGCCGGCTCTGACGGCGGGTCGCCGGGCTTCGGCGCAAAGCGCTGCAACAGGTCGTCGATGTCGTAGCGGCCTTGAGCCAGGTGTGCCAAGCGCAGCCGCGGCGCATCGATCTCCAGGGCCTCGACCACCGGCGCCAGGCGCAGCAGCGAACGGGCATCGATGTCGACGAACAGCCGCTCGATGTGCAACTGCGGCGTGGCATCCTGCGCGCCGGGCGCAGCGCCGACGGACAGGTCGCGCAGCGTGAATGACAGTGAGATCGGCGCAAACTGCACCTCGCCGACCCGCAGCTCGCGCCCGAGGAACTGCGAGCCGCGCGTCTGCAACTGCCACTGCAGCAGGGGCGGCACGGCCAGCCAGGCCACGACCCACGAAAGCAGCAGAGCCAGTGCGACCCACATCAACAGCCGCAGAGCACGCGACTTCAGCACATCAATCCCTTCGCCAGCCCGCCCAGGGACCTGCGGCGCAGGCGCGGGGTGGACCGTCACAATCGTAGCAGTCGGGCCCTGCTGGCCCGCCTAAACGTCGGGACGGGACGGGGTGTTGAACGATCTGCTGCTGCAGTCCGGTTGGATGGGCTGGAAGCCGGTGCTGACTGCGCTGCTGCTGCCGCCGGTGCCCTTGCTGCTGTGGATGATGCTGGGCGCGGCGCTGGCCCGCCGCCGTGCAGCCTGGGGCTGGCTGCTGCTGCTGACCGGTGCGGCCGGCATCTGGCTGAGCAGCACCACGGTCGTGGGCCAGTGGCTGCAACGTCAGCTGCTGCACCCTTCGCGCGCGCTGAGCCTGCAGGACCTGCAACAGCTGCGCGGCGCTGCCGGGCCGCCGACCACTGCGATCGTCGTGCTTGGCGCGGGGCGCGAAAGTTTTGCACCCGAGTACGGCGCACCGAATCTGCCGCCGCAGGCCATGGAGCGGCTGCGCTATGGCCTGTGGCTGGCGCGAGAGACGGGCCTGCCGGTGGCTTTCAGCGGCGGCACGGGGCATGCGCAAGCCGCCGGCCCGGCCGAGGCCGAGGTGGCGGCGCAGATCGCTGCGCGCGACTTCGACCGGCCGCTGCAATGGACCGAGCCCGAGTCGCGCGACACGCGCGAGAACGCCGAGCGCAGCGTGGCCCTGCTGCGCACTGCCGGCGTGACGCGCATCGTGCTGGTCACCCACGGCTGGCACATGCGGCGCAGCCTGCGCGCCTTCGAGCAGGCCATCGCGCGCGGTGGCGGCGGCATCGCGCTGGTGGCCGCGCCGATGGGCTTGGCTCGCGACGGGTCGGTGGGCGCATTGCGCTGGCTGCCCAGCCAGGCCGGCTACGCCGACACGCGCAATGCGCTGCGCGAGTACCTCGGCCTGCTGGCCGGCGCCTGACGGCACCGCGGCACAGGGCTCAGAATGCGCGGACCTCTCCCAACCCCACGAACCGCCCTACCCCATGAATCGAGTCCTGGCCCATTGCGGCGCCCGCTACCCCATCGTCCAGGCCCCGATGGGCTGGATCGCGCGCAGCGCGCTGGCCAGCGCCGTGTCGCGCGCGGGAGGCCTGGGCATCATCGAAACCTCCTCCGGCGAGACCGAGGCCTGCCAGGCCGAGATCCGCAAGATGCGCGAGCTGGGCCTGCCCTTCGGCGTGAACCTGCCGATCCGCTTCCTGAAGGACGACGCCATGCTGCGCTTCGTCTGCGAATGCGGCGTGCGCTTCGTCACCACCTCGGCCGGCAGCCCGGCCAAGTTCATCGCCCCGCTGCACGACGCCGGCATCGTCGTCTACCACGCGGTGCCCACGCTCGAAGCGGCGCTGAAGAGCGTGGACGCCGGCGTCGACGGCCTGGTGGTCGAGGGCAGCGAAGGCGGCGGCTTCAAGAATCCCGAGGAGGTGTCGACGATGGTGCTGCTGCAGGCGGTGCGCGAGCGTGTCGAAGTGCCGCTGATCGCCGCCGGCGGCATCTGCGACGGCCGCGGCATGGCTGCCGCCTTCGCGCTGGGCGCCGAAGCCATCCAGATGGGCACGCGCTTCGTCAGCAGCGCCGAGAGTCCGGTGCATGCGCACTACAAGGACGCCATCGTCGACGCCGACGCCACCGGCACCTGGGTGCTGAACAAGAAGTCCACGCCCTGCATCCGCGCGCTGAAGACGCAGTTCACCGCAACCATCCATGAGCAGGGGCTGATGCCACCGGACACCTTCAAGGGCATCCGCTCGGTGTACTTCGACGGCGACATGGACGCCGCGCCGGCGCTGGCCGGGCAATCGGCCGGACTGATCCACGAGGTCAAGTCGGTACAGGCGATCATCGACGACACCGTCGCCGGGTTCCATGCCATCACGCGCCGCCTGGGTGCGCTGGGCCGGGACAC
>JAGTRL010000230.1 GCA_018261815.1 Pseudomonadota bacterium | reverse complement strand
TCGAGTCGCTGGCGTCGTTGCAGGTGCCCACGCCGAGCGGCCGCATGGTTCCGCTCAAGCAGTTCGCCACCATCGCCGAGGACCAGGAGTTCCCGCTGGTCTGGCGCCGCGACCGGGTGCCGACGCTGACGGTGCGCGCCGACGTCAACCGCGGCGTGCTGCCCGACATCGTGGTGCAGGCGCTGGCGCCGAAGGTCGCCGAGTTCAGCGCCAAGCTGCCCAGACCCTACAAGCTCGAGACGGGCGGCCTGTTCGAGGAGAGCCAGATCTCGCAGGGGTCGGTGTTCGCGGTGATTCCGCTGATGATCGTGCTGATGCTGCTGGCGACGATGGTCATGCTGGTCAGCTTCCGCCGCATGCTGATGGTGGTGGCAATCCTGCCGCTGGGGCTGATCGGCGTGGTGATGTCGCTGCTGCTCTTTAACCGTCCGCTGGGTTTCGTCGCGATTCTGGGCATCCTGGCGCTGATCGGCATGATCGCCAAGAACACATTGATCCTGATCGTCTCGATCGAGGAGGATCGCGCCACCGGCCTCCCCGTGCACGACGCCGTCGTGACCTGCGCCACCAACAGGCTGCGCCCGATGATGCTGACCGCGGTGTCCACCGTGCTGGGCCTGCTGCCGATCGCACCCACGGTGTTCTGGGGTCCGATGGCGTTTGCCATCATGGGCGGTCTGCTGGTGGCCACGGTGCTGACGCTGGTGTTCCTGCCCGCGCTGTACATGGCGATCCTGGGCAAGGAAGACGCCGTGGCGCCGGCGCCGGCGGCGGCCTGAGGGAGAGGGGTCTGTGCGATGAGTGCCGCTCCTGCCGCCGGCGCGCGCGCCGCAGAGACCGTCGGTTCGGTGCTCGAGCTGCGCCTGGCCGATGCACAGCATCTGTTCGACACCATGGACCCGGCGCCGTTTCGCGAACGCGACCTCGACCCCAAGGCGGCCACCTACATCGTCGAATGGGCGCAGGAGCAGCCGACGCGCACGCCGCTGGCGCTGGTCGTGCACCTGGGCAGCCGTGACGTCGGTGCGGCCGTGCCCCTCGACGATGCGGTGCACGAGTACTTCCGGCGCCGCGCCGTGGCCACCCGCCGCCGCCTGCGCAAGCTGTTTCGCACCGGGCGCATAAGCCTGTTCATCGGCCTGGCCTTCCTGTCGGTGGCCATCGTGGTGGGTGAATTCATCGGCGGTGCGTTCAGCAAGGCGCGCTATGGGCGGCTGATCGAAGAAAGCCTGGTGATCGGCGGCTGGGTGGCCCTGTGGCACCCGCTGGGCATCTTCCTCTACGACTGGTGGCCGATCGGCGCCGAGGCGCGGCTCTACGACCGGCTGAGCAGCATGAAAGTCAGTGTCTACAGCGGCAGCGACGTCGCACCGGCCCAGGCTGCCGCATGAGCATGCGCCCGGCTGCAACCGACCCCGCGCCCGCCGGCTCGCGCACAGCCGCGGCGGCCATCCGCGCGGCGTTGCTGTTCGGCGTCTGGATCGTGGTCGACCAGAGCGCCAAGCCTGGCAACCTGCTGGTCGGCGTGCTGGCCACGGCCGCCGCCACCTGGGTCAGCCTGAAGCTGCTGCCAAGCGCGCGCGGCCGTGTGCGCCTGGGCCGGCTGCTCATGCTGCTGCCGCGCTTCCTGTGGCAGTCGCTGGTGGCGGGCTTCGATGTCGCCCGGCGCGCCTTCGCCCTTAGGCTCGACCTGCATCCCGGCTTCGTCGACCACCGCACGCAGCTGCCGCGCGGCACGGCGCGCAGCGCCTTCGAGCTGATCGCCAGCCTGATGCCGGGCTCGGTGCCCAGCGGCGACGGCCCGCGGCATATCGAGTTCCATTGCCTCGACACGCGCCAGCCGGTGGCCGAGCAGCTCGCGGCCGAGGAGCGTGCCTATGCGCCGGCGCTGCAGGGGGAGCGGCTCGATGGCTGACTTCCTGCAATCGGCAGCCGCCTTCATCGTGCTGATGGTGGCCCTCGGCCTGGTGCGCGTGGCCCGCGGCCCGGGGCGGGCCGACCGGATGATGGCCGCGCAGCTGCTGGGCTCGGGTGCCGTCGGCGCGCTGCTGCTGTTCGGCGCGGCCTCCGGCGACAGCGCGGTGTTCGATGTCGCGCTGACGCTGGCGCTGCTGAGCGCCTTTGCCTCGATCGCCTTCGTCAAGTTCGCGATGCGCCAGGACCAGCCCGACGACGACGAGGAGCACGCCGGATGAGCCGTCTGCTGGACCTCTTCAGCATCGTCGCCATCGCCGCCGGCGCCTTCTTCTACCTGGCCGGCACGGTGGGGCTGCTGCGCTTCCCCGACGCCTACTCCCGGCTGCATGCGCTGACCAAGGCCGACAACCTGGGTCTGGTGCTGGTCGTCATCGGCCTGCTGCCGCAGGTGGACGGCGTGCTGATGGCGCTGAAGCTGCTGCTGGTGTGGCTGCTGGTGATGCTGTCCAGCGCCGCGGTGGCGCAGCTGATCGCACGCTCGGTGCGGCGCAAGGACACACGGCCATGACGACCGTCGCCAGTGGGGCTGTCGTACTGCTGCTGCTGTGGCTGGCGCTGTGGACCGTGGTCGCGCGCGATGCCTTCCTCGCCGTGGCCGGCTTCGTGGTCTACGGTCTGCTGCTGGCGCTGGTGTGGGTGCGGCTGGCCGGCATCGACGTGGCGCTGACCGAAGCGGCCATCGGCGGCGGGCTGACCGGCGCGCTGCTGCTGGGCGCGGTGGGCCGGCTGCGCGGCACCGAATCTGCAGCCGCCACCGAAATCGCAGGCGTGGGCACGCGCGCCGTGGCCGCGCTGCTGGCCGTGGGCGTCACGGCCGCGCTGGTGCTTGGCGTGCTGATGCTGCCCGAGCCGGTGCCGACGCTGGCGCCGCTGGTGGTGCCCAACCTGCCAGCCACCGGCGTGGCCAACCCGATCACCGGCGTGCTGCTCGCCTTCCGCGCGCTGGACACGCTGCTCGAGGCGATCGTGCTCGTCATCGCACTGATAGGGGTGTGGTCCTTCGCGCCCGACCGCGCCTGGGGCGGCCGCCCCGGGCCGCACTACCAGGCCGACCCCGACGGCATCCTGGCCTACCTGGCGCGGCTGCTGCCGCCGCTGGGCATCGTCATCGGCCTCTACCTGTTCTGGGCCGGCGCCGACCATCCGGGCGGCAAGTTCCAGGCCGCCACCATCCTGGCGGCGATGTGGATGCTGGTGCAGATGGCCGGGTTGGCCGACTCGCCGCGCACCGACCACCGCGGCCTGCGCGCCGGTATCGTGATCGGGCCGCTGGCCTTCATCGCCGTGGGCGTGCTGGGCCTGTGGACGGCCGGGGCCTTTCTGGCCTACCCCGAGGGCTGGGCCAAGCCGCTGATCGTGGTCATCGAAGTGGCGCTGCTGCCGACGCTGACGCTGGTGCTGGCGCTGCTGATGAACGGGCCACCGAGCCGGGGAGGGACGCGGTGAGCGTCGAGACGCTGTTCGCGCTGACCGCCTGCGTGCTGGTCGGCATCGGCCTGTACGGATTGATCGCGCAGCCGCACCCGCTGCGCAAGCTCATCGCCTTCAACATCATGGGCTCGGGCGTGTTCGTGCTCTTCGGCGCGCTGGCCAAGCGCGGCGCGGCGGCCGGGCTGCCGGCCGACCCCGTGCCGCAGGCATTGCTGATCACCGCCATCGTCGTCGCCTTCGCCGCCACCGCGGTGACGGTGGCGCTGCTGCTGCGGCTGATCGAAAGCACCGGTTCGGCCTCGCTGGCCGAACCGCCCGCGCAGGACTGAACGGGTATGTCCGCCATCGACCTGTGGACCAGTACCGACGGCGGCGCGCTGCTGGCCGCCGCCGTGCTGCTGCCCTTCGTCGGCATGCTGCTCGGCCTGCTGCTGGGCGGGCGCTGGCTGCAGCGCGTGGCCTTCGTGCTGATGCCGCTGGGCCTGGGGCTGGCGCTGGCCATCGCCATGGATTGGTTCGATGCCGAAGGGCCGCTGGTCTACCTGCTCGGCGGCTGGTCGCCGCCGCTGGGCATCGCGCTGCGCGCCGACGGTGCGTCGGTGGCCATGATGCTGGCGGTGGCCGGGGTGGTCTGCGGCATCGGCGCGTTCGCGCGCGCCGACTTCGGCCTGGCGCCAGGGGCAGCCGAGTCGCGCGCAGCTTTCACCTACTGGCTGCTGCTGCTGGCGGTGTGGGGGGCGCTGAACCTGGTATTCGTGAGCGGCGACCTGTTCACGCTGTACGTGGCGCTGGAACTGCTGACCTTCGCCGGCGTGCCGCTGGTGTGCCTGGCCGGCAGCGGCGAGACGTTGCGCGCCGCGCTGCGCTACATGCTGTTCGCGCTGTGCGGCTCGGTGCTGTACCTGCTGGGCGCGGTGCTGCTGTACGGCGGCTACGGCACGCTGGACATGCCGATGCTGGCTGACGCGCTGCAGCCCGAGCCTATCGCCATGGCCGCGCTCGCGCTGATGACCGCCGGGCTGCTGGCCAAGACGGCGCTGTTCCCGCTGCACATCTGGCTGCCGCCGGCGCACGGCGGCGCGCCGGCCGCGGCCAGCGCGGTGCTGTCGGCGCTGGTCATCAAGGGCTCGTGGTTCCTGGTGCTGCGGCTGTGGTTGGACGTGATGCCCGGCGTGGCCAGCGCGCAGGCCGCGCAGCTGCTGGCCGGGCTGGGTGCTGCGGCCATCGTCGTCGGCAGCGTGGTAGCGCTGCGCCAGCAGCGGCTGAAGCTGCTGGTGGCCTATTCCACCGTGGCGCAGATCGGTTACCTGTTCCTGCTGTTCCCGCTGGCCTTCGACGCCGCCGGCGACATGGCGCTGCGCGAGATGGCGGCCACGGCCGGGGTGCTGCAGGCCATCGCGCATGCCACCGCCAAGGCTGGCATGTTCATGGCCGCCGGGCTGGTGTATGCGCGCCTGGGCCACGACCGCGTCGACGAGCTGGCCGGCGCGGCGCGCGCGCTGCCGCTGGCGGTGGCGGCTTTCTTGATCGGCGGGCTGGCATTGATGGGCGTGGTGCCGAGCGGCGCCTATCTGGCGAAGAAGCTGCTTCTGGCCTCGGCCGACGAATCCGGCCAGTGGTGGTGGAGCTGGGTGCTGCAGGGCGGGGCCGCCTTCACCGCCGGCTACGTGGTGCTGATCGCGCTGCGCGTGTTCGCCCGGCCGGCTGCGCCGCTGGCCGATCTGAAGCCGGTGTCGCTGCTGTCGCAGTGGGCCGCACTGGGGCTGGCCGTGGCGTCCTTGCTGCTGTCGTTGGCGGCGGTGTGGGGGCCGTTGCCGGGCGAGCTGCTGGCCAAGGCCTTTTCGCTGGAGGAACTGGGCACGATGGGGCTGCTGTTCGGCGTCGGCGCGCTGCTGGCGGCGGCGCTGGCACGCCGCCCCTTGCTGGGCAACAGCGGCGGCGGCGCGGTGCGCCCGGGCTTCGCCGGGCTGGGCACGGTCTTCGAGGCCGGCGACCGGCTGGTGCGCCAGTGGGCGTCGGCAATGCTGGCGTTGCTGCTGGTGGCCGGTGCCTGCGGCTGGCTGCTGACGCGTGCCTGAGCACCATGTCGTGCTTGACTGTTCATCAGCGTTGCCCGGCCGTCCACCGGCGCGCTCACCACCTGATTCTGGGAAGGACATCGCCATGAAGATCCGCCTCCTCACCGCCGGCATCGCCGTTGCGCTGGCCGGCTGCACGGTCGGCCCGAACTACCTGCGCCCGACGGTGGACACGCCCGCCGCCTGGCGCATCGACTATCCGAAGGCCGCCGACGTCGCCAACCTGAAATGGTGGGAGCAGTTCGGCGACCCGGTGCTGAACCAGCTGGTCGAAACCGCGCTGCGCGACAACCGCGACCTGCGCGTGGCCGCGGCGCGGGTCGACCAGTTCATCGGCGCGCTCACCGCCACCGGCTCGCAGCTGTATCCGCAGATCGGCTACGGCGCCGACGCCCAGCGCGCGCGCGCCAGCACCGAAGGCTTTCCGCCGGTGCCGCCGACCTTGAGCCCGTACTTTTCGCTCTACAACGTGTCGCTGGGCGCGAGCTGGCAGACCGACCTGTTCGGCCGCGTGCGCCGCCAGACCGAAGCCGCGCAGGCGCAGGTTTATGCCAGCGAGCAGGGTCAGCGCGGCGTGGTGCTGACGCTGGTCTCCGGCGTCGCCACCAGCTACATCGTGCTGCGTTCGCTGGACCGGCAGCTGGAGATTGCGCAGGCCACGGCGCGCAACTTCGAAGGCACGCTGCGCATCTTCGATCTGCGCTACAAGGCCGGCATGATCGCCATGACCGAGCTGTCGCAGATCCGTTCGCAAACGCAGCAAGCGCGCGCGGCGATCCCGCAGTTCCAGCAGGCCGTCGCCACGCAGGAGAACCTGATCTCGATCCTGCTGGGCCGCAACCCGGGTCCGATCCCGCGCGGCAAGACCATCGACCAGCTGATCGCGCCGCAGATCCCCGGCGACCTGCCGGCCACGCTGCTGCAGCGCCGCCCCGACATCCTGGCGGCTGAGCAGAACCTGGTGGCGGCCAATGCCAACATTGGCGCGGCACGCGCGCTGTACTACCCGAACCTGTCGCTGCAGGCGGCATTGGCCACCACCGCCACCGCTACCGGTGCGTTGTTCAGCGGCCCGGCGGCGGCCGGCCTGATCGGCGCCAGCCTGGCCGGGCCGATCTTCACCTTCGGCGGCATCGAAGGCCAGGTGGCCGCGGCCGAGGCCGGCGAGCGCGCGGCGCTGGCGGTGTACCAGCAGACCATCCTGAACGCGCTGCGCGAGACCAACGATGCACTCAGCGGCTCGCAGAAGCGGGCCGAGGAGTTCAGCCTGCAGCGCGAGCGCGTGATCGCGGCAGCGCGAGCGCGTGATCGCGCTGCGCGAGTTCGCGCGCCTGTCCAAGCTGCGTTTCGACAAGGGCGTGTCCGGCTACCTGGAGGTGCTGGTGGCCGAGAACGAATTGTTCGCCGCCGAACTGGCGTCGGTGAGCCTGCAGGCCAGCAGCTACGCGCAGATTGTCAACGTCTACCAGGCGGTGGGCGGCGGCTGGGTGGACATCGCCGCCGGCATGGCGCCCAAGCCGCAGGGCGCGCCGAGCCCGGTGCAGAGCCAGGCCTTCAACGCGGGCTTCGGCAACCTGGGAGCGGCCAAGTGAGGGTGTGCAGGGAGCCCTTGCCGGACAACTCGGAGACGACCATGCCAACACCCTGCCGCCTGCCGATGCCGACCGTGATCGTGAGCCTGCTGCTCGCGTCCACCCAGGTGCTGGCACAGCCGGCTTCGCCGGCACTGGCCGAGTGTGCGGCGATCGCTGCCGACAGCGAACGCCTGGCCTGCTTCGACCGCATCAGCGGCCGCGCCGCGAAACCGGCCACGCCCGCAGCGGCCGCGCCCGCAGCCACGCCGGCCACGCCCACAGCCGCCGCCGCGCCGGCGGCCACCGCCGGCAGCGGCTCGATGTTCGACAAGGCCTGGGCCTTCGATCCGGCCAGCCCGCGCTACGACGTCTCGCTGTACGCGCCAAACTACTTCCTCGTGGGCCGCTACACCACCGACCTGAACACTGCGCCCTACGACCCGCTGGTCAACGCCGGTCTGCTCGAGCCCGGCACCGAACTCGACGATGTCGAGGCGGCGTTCCAGATCAGCTTCAAGTTCAGGGCGTGGACCACCGACGACCGCCGCTGGGGCGCCTGGGTCGCCTACACGCAGCAGAGCCAATGGCAGCTGTACAACGACACGGGCAACGCCTCGAGGCCGTTCCGCGAAACCAACTACATGCCCGAGCTGATCCTCAGCTACAAGCCGGCGCTGCAGTGGGGCGACTTGAAGTGGAATCTGGTCAACCTGGCCTTCAACCACCAGTCGAACGGCCGCTCGGACCTGCTGTCGCGCAGCTGGAACCGGTTGATCGCGAGCTTCGGCGTCGAGCAGGGCGACTTCGCGGTGCTGGGCCGGCTGTGGTGGCGCATCCCCGAGTCGGACGACAAGGACGACAACCCGACCCTTTCCGACTACTACGGCTGGGGCGACCTGTCGGCGATCTACAAGTGGCGCGGCCAGAGCTTCAGCGGCACGATCCGCGGCAACCCCAGCACCGGCAAGGGCGCCGGCCAGCTGGCCTACACCAGCGCACCGCTGTTCGGCCCGGTGCGCGGCTACGTCAAGCTGTTCAGCGGTTACGGCGAGACGCTGATCGACTACGACTGGAACCAGACGACCATCGGCATCGGCATCACGCTCAACGATTGGTTGTAGCCGCCATGAGCAAGACAGGCACTGCCCGGAAGACATCCCGGTCGACCAAGGCGGCGCCTGCCGGCCAAAGCGCTACAGCAGCCGCCCCGGTGTCGAGCGAGGCCTTCGCGCCGCCGATCAAGGTGGCCTACCTGGACAAACCGGCCCATCTGCGCACGCGGCGCGAGCGCCAGGAGGCCGGGCGCGCGCTGCGCGTGGTCTGCTCGCGCGAGGCGCAGGCGGCCTACACGCCGGCGGCCGATCGGCGCGACCCGGTGCAACAGCTGATCGAGTCCAGCGCCGGGCGCATCGAGCACCTGGTGCCCATCCGCTACGGCCGCATGGCGCGCTCGCCCTTTGCCTTCTTTCGCGGTGCCGC
>JAGTRL010000229.1 GCA_018261815.1 Pseudomonadota bacterium | reverse complement strand
ACTGCTGCGACCTTATCCGCGCCGGCGTCGTGCCGAATTGACGGGCCTGAGCGGCACGGAGCTTCAACCGCCATCCTACAATGATCGCGCAGCCCGCCCACCGCCATGTCCAAGCTCGAAGATCTTGCCGAACGAGTCGAACGGCTCGTGCTGCGGCATGAGGAGCTGAAGCGCACCAACACACTGCTCGAGCAGCAGGTGGCGGCTCTGGAGATCGATCGCGACAGCCTGCGGTCTCGGCTGAACGCGGCGCGCGCACGCATCGACGTGCTGCTCGAGCGGCTGCCGGCGGGAAAAAGCGCCAGCGGGGTCGCCGAATGAAGCAGCGCGAAGTCACCATCCTCGGCCAGAGCTACATCCTCGGCTGCCCCGACGGCGGCGAGGCGCTGCTCAGCGCGGCGGTGGCCAGTGTCGACCGCGAGATGAGCGCGATCCGCGATGCCGGTAAGGTCAGGGCGCGCGAGCGCATTGCCGTGCTGGCGGCGCTGAACCTGGCCTATCAGCTGGCCGATCGGCCGCAGCGTGCCAGCCCCCCCGCGGTGGCGCCGCGTCAAGGCGAGAGCCAAGGCGAAGGCGCCGACCTCGACGCGCTGATCCGCCGTGTCGATGCGGCGCTTGGCAACGACGGGCAGCTGCTGTGACATAGGCTGCACATCGCAGCGCCTTGCGGCCCTAGAATGGGCTTGTCCGTCGCGTTCGCGTGAGTCTTATATTTCCTTGAACCGATGCTCTTTGAGCAAGGGCTTGGAACATCGCATGGCGGGTGTGATCGTCTCGCGTCAGATGAACCCGAAGCCATGCTGACCTCGCCCACCTGAACTTCACCTGGGTTCAGGAATGCGGCTCACGGTTCGCGGCGGACACCTTATTCCCCACCTGCCACCGATGCCGCGCTACTGGTTGATGAAGAGCGAGCCCTCCGAGGTCTCGATCGACGATCTCGAGTCCGCTGTGGGCCAGGTGCTGCCGTGGACCGGCGTGCGCAACTACCAGGCGCGCAACTTCATGCGCGACGAGATGCGCGTCGGCGACGGCGTGCTGTTCTATCACTCGTCCTGCGCAGAGCCCGGCGTGGCCGGCCTGGCTCGCATTGCCGGCAAGCCGTGCGCGGACGAGACGCAGTTCGACCCTTCCAGTGACTACCATGACCCCAAGGCCACGGCCGACAAGCCGCGCTGGGTACAGATCGACGTGGCATTGACGCGCAAGACGCGACTGCTGCCGCTGCGAGAGATGCGCGCCGCACCCGAACTGGCGACGATGCGCGTGCTGGCGCCCGGCAACCGTTTGTCGATCACTCCTGTCACGCCCGAGGAATGGCGTGCGGTGAACCGGCTGCTCTGCCGCTGATGCCGATCGACCCGTGGCTGGCGGCCGAACTGGTCGCCCTGGGCCTGTGCACGGGCTTTCTCGCCGGCATGCTGGGCGTGGGCGGCGGCATGATGCAGGTGCCCTTCCTGACCATCATCCTGTCGAAGAAGGGTGTGCCCGACGGGCTGGCCATCAAGATGGCCATCGCCACGTCCATGGCGACGATCATGTTCACCTCGTTGTCCAGCCTGCGCGCTCACCACCGGCGCGGCGCCGTGCGCTGGGACCTGGTGCGCGGCATCGCACCGGGCATCGTGGCCGGTGGCTTGCTGGCCGGCGCGGGCGTGTTCGCGCTGGTCAAGGGCCCACAGCTGGCCTTCGTCTTTGCGCTCTTCCTCGGTTTCTCGGCGCTGCAGATGCTGCGCAACCGCCAACCCAGGCCGAGCCGGCAAATGCCCGGCCTGCCCGGCCAGACGGCGCTGGGCGGCGGCATCGGCTTGCTGTCGGGCCTGCTCGGCGCCGGCGGCGCCTTCATCGCCGCGCCCTTCATGACCTGGTGCAACGTGCCCATGCACCAGGTGGTGGCCACCAGCGCGGCGCTGGGCTTTCCGGTGGCGCTGGCCAGCACCGCGGGCTACCTGATCAGCGGTTGGGGCCTGCCGAGCGCCTTGTCGGGCGCCTTCGGCTACCTGTATCTGCCGGCCTTGCTGATCGTCTCGGCGGCCAGCGTGACCATGGCGCCGCTGGGTGCGCGCGCGGCACATGCCACCGACGTGGTCCGGCTCAAGCGTCACTTCGCGATCGTGCTGTTCTGCCTGGCCGGCTACATGCTGTACCGCGGCCTGAGCGCGTAGCTCAGCCGCCTTCGAAGCGGATGCTGGCCAGCGTCAGATGGTTGCCGCCGCGGCGCCGTGCCTCGGCCAATGCGCCCTCGCAGGCCGACAGCAACTCCTGCTGCGAGGCGGCGGTGTGCGGGAAACTGGCCACGCCCATCGACACGCTGAAACCCAGCTCCTTGCCGTCGAGCACGACGATCTGCGTGGCGCACTGGCGTCGCAGCCCTTCCATGCGCGAATGCGCGGTGGCCAAGCCCACGCCGGACAGCAGCACGCCGAACAGGCGCTCGTCCAGCCGGCAGGACGCATCCATGGCCCGAGTGTTGCCTCGCAGCAGCCGGCCCATGGCCTCGAAGATGCGGCCTTCGGCCGGCGCACCCAGTTCCAGCGCACGGCCGGTGAAGGGATCGATCTCGATCAGCACCATGGCGAACTCGCGGTGCTCGCGTGTCGACAGGTCGACCTCGCGGCGCAACTGGTCTTCGAAGTGCGGCCGCGTGTACAGGCCGGTGGCGCTGTCACACAGGCCCTGATCGGCGAGCTCCAGGCGCAGCTTCTCGTTGGCACGCTGCTGTTGCTCGAGCTGCTCGAGCGCGGCCCGCAACTGGGCTTCCTTCTGGCGCTGTGGGCTTTGGTCGGTCCAGACACTGCACAGCCAGCGCATGCCTTGCACTCGCGACGGAGCCGCCAGACGCAGCACGGCAAAGTCGTGCCGGGCGCCAGCCCATTCGAAGCGGTGTTCGCTGTACAGCGGCTGCGCCTGGGCCAGTGCCGTCTGCTCGGCAGCGCGCCAGGCGGTCGCCAATGCCGGGTCGACCAACTCGGCATCGGTGTGCCCGCGGATATCCGCCGCCGACCGGCCCAGGAAGCGGGCCATGGCCTCGTTCACGTGTTCGTAGCGGCCCGAGGCGGCATCCTTGATCGACAGCATCGCGCCATGCCGTGCCAGCCAGGCCTCGAGCACGCCGGACAACGCTTGCCCGAAGGCCGGTACCACAGCATCGACGTGCTCAAGCTCGTTCAGCGCGGACGGGTTGGACATGGGTCGGGACGAGGTTCGAAGTGGCAGCCCTGCAAAGGGGCCCTCCTGGTGGACGGATTGTGATGTTGGTTCGTGCCGCACCACAGATCAAGCAGCGATTGAGGGCGCCGGGCATTTCCCCCTAGTTTGAACAGCGCCTCTATGGTAGGCCGGCACCCGGCCGGGCCGGAATGCTGGCCACGGCCCGGGCGCGGAGAATGTCGACTCATGCATGAGTTTGACGTCGTCGTGATTGGTGCGGGGGCCGCCGGGCTGTTCTGCGCCGGTATCGCCGGCCAGCGCGGCCTGCGCGTGCTGTTGGTCGACCATGCAGCCAAGTTCGGCGAGAAGATCCGCATCTCCGGCGGCGGACGCTGCAACTTCACCAACCGCGATTGCGGACCGGGCCAGTTCCTGTCCGAGAACCCGGCCTTCTGCCGCTCGGCACTGGCGCGCTACTCGCCCGACGACTTCATCGCGCTGGTGCGCCGCCACGGCATTGCCTTCCATGAAAAGCACCGCGGCCAGCTGTTCTGCGACGGCTCGGCCGAACAGATCATCACCATGCTGCGTGCCGAATGCGCCGCCGGCGCGGTACAGCATTGGCAGCCCTGCACGGTTCTCCATGTGCGCCGGACGCAGACCGGTTTCGAGCTCGACACGGCACAAGGCGGCGTCCGCGCCGCGCACCTGGTGGTGGCCACTGGCGGGCTGTCGGTGCCGAAGATCGGCGCCACCGACTTCGGCCATCGGCTGGCACGCCAGTTCGGCCACCGCGTGGTCGAGCCGCGCCCCGGTCTGGTGCCGCTGACCTTCGACGGAGCCAGCTGGGCTCCGTTCACCCCGCTGGCCGGCGTGGCGCTGGAAGTGGCCATCGAGGCCGGCACGGGCAAGGCGCAGCAGCGCTTCGTCGAGGACCTGCTGTTCACGCACCGCGGACTCAGCGGCCCGGCCGTGCTGCAGGCCTCCAGCTACTGGCGCGAAGGTACCGCGCTGCGCATCGACATGGCACCGGGGCAGGATCTGGCCGATGCGTTGCGCAGGGACAAGATCAAATCGCGGCGCCAGCTGGGGAACCAACTGGCCCAGTACCTGCCGCAGCGCCTGGCTGAACAGTGGCTGCGATCGCAAGGCCTGGACGCCGCTTTGCCAATGCCACAGGCGCGCGACCGCGATTTGGTCGCGCTGGCCGAAAGCCTGCGTCACTGGCAGATCGTGCCGGACGGCAGCGAAGGCTGGCGCAAGGCCGAGGTCACGCTGGGCGGCGTGGACACCCGCGAACTCGGCAGCCAGGACATGCAAAGCCGGCGCGTGCCCGGTCTGCACTTCATCGGCGAGGTGGTGGATGTCACCGGCTGGTTGGGCGGCTACAACTTCCAGTGGGCCTGGGCCAGCGCCGCGGCCTGCGCACGCGCCCTGGTGGCGTGCCCGCAACCCCATTCCGACGCCACGATTTCAGGCTAGAATGCGCGTTTTGTCGCTCGGCGTAACCACGCTGGGCCCTTCCCGCCCCATGTGGGGCCAGCCCTGCCGCCGCACCGTGCCTTGGTCGGCAATTGCAGGAAAAGTTTGACCCCGAGGATTCATGACCACGATTCGCGTCAAAGAAAACGAGCCCTTCGATGTTGCCTTGCGCCGTTTCAAGCGCACCATCGAAAAGATCGGCCTGCTGACCGAGCTGCGCGCGCGCGAGTTCTACGAAAAGCCGACCTCCGAACGCAAGCGCAAGAAGGCCGCCGCCGTGAAGCGCCACTACAAGCGCGTGCGCAGCATGCAGCTGCCGAAGAAACTGTTCTGACACCGCGCGCAGCGCACCCCACGAGCCCGCAGGCTACCGCCGCTGCGGGCTCGTTTGTTTGGCAAGGGACTTCGCCATGAGCCTGAAAGAACGCATCACCGAGGACATGAAGACGGCCATGCGCGCCAAGGACGCCGAGCGTCTTGGCACCATCCGCATGCTGCTGGCCGCGTGCAAGCAGCGCGAGGTGGACGAACGCATCGTGCTCGACGACACCGCGGTCATCGGCCTGGTGGACAAGCTCATCAAGCAGCGCAAGGATTCGATCACCGCCTTCGAACAAGGTGGACGCGCCGACCTGGTGGCCAAGGAGAGCGCCGAAATCCAGGTGCTGCAGGGCTACCTGCCGCAGCGGCTGAACGCCGAGGAAACCGCGGCCGCAGTAGCTGCCATCGTGGCCTCGCTGGGCGCCACGGGCCCCGGCGACATGGGCAAGGTGATGGCGGCCGCCAAGGCCCAGCTGGCCGGCAAGGCCGACATGGCATCGGTGTCGGCCGCCGTCAAGACAGCGTTGTCGAACTAAGCTCTCGCGCATGAACACCCTGCTGCCCTTTCAAGCCATTTCCGAAGACGTCTGCGTCGCCCCGCAACTCACGCCCGAGGCCATGGCCGAGGCGGCGCGTGTCGGGTTCCGCAGCGTGGTCAACAACCGGCCCGATTTCGAAGAAGGGCCGACGCAGCCCACCAGCGCGCAGATCGAAGCCGCCGCCAAGGCCGCGGGCCTGCAATACCGCCACCTGCCGGTCAGCCCCGCGCACCAGACGCCGCAGGACGCCGCCGCGATGGCGCGCCTGCTGCAGGAGCTTCCCCGCCCGATGCTGATGTTCTGCCGCTCCGGTGGCCGGTCCGGCCGCCTGTACCACTTGGCGCTGCAAGCCTGAGCACGCGCTCAGCGCGGCGCTACGTGCTTTCCCTAGGCGGCAGGCACTTCGGGCCGGAAGCGCCCGACAAGTCCTTACAGTTCGACCTGTCAGCGACGGGCGCGCCGCTTTGCCGTTGCGGCGCGGCCTGAACCTCGCCTTCCCCGAGAACGGAGCACTGCCTTGGATGCCCTCCTCAAACTGTCCGCCGGTGTCGATGCATTCAGCAACCTGATCGGCAAATTGATCCGCTGGCTGGTGCTGGCCTCGGTGCTCATCAGCGCCGCCAACGCCATCATCCGCAAGGCCTTCAACATCAGCTCGAACGGTTTTCTCGAAATCCAGTGGTACCTGTTCGCCGGCGTGTTCCTGCTCGGCTCGGGCTTCGCGTTCATGCGCAATGCGCATGTGCGCATCGACTTCATCTCCGGCAAGCTGTCCAAGCGAGCCAACACGATCATCGACATCCTCGGCATCTTGGTCTTCATCGTTCCGCTGTGCCTGCTCATGGTCTGGCTCAGCTGGCCGCTGTTCACCAACGCGCTGGCCACGGGCGAGATGTCGCAGAACGCCGGCGGCCTGATCCGCTGGCCGGCCTACCTGCTGATGCCGCTGGGCTTCGGCCTGCTGTTCCTGCAGGCGCTGTCCGAACTGGTCAAGCGCATTGCCTTCCTGAAGGGCCTGCGTGATGAGCCGATGAGCGTCGAAGCGGTGAAAAGCGACGAGGAGATCCTCGCCGAGGAACTGGCCGCCGCGGCCGCCAAGAAGCTGGCCGGAGCCTGATTCATGGAAACCTCCTTCATCGCCCAGAACTTCGTGCCGCTGATGTTTGCGGCGCTGTTCATCTTCCTGCTGTCGGGCATTCCGGTGGCCTTCGGGCTGGCGGCCACCGGTCTGTTCATGGGCTTCATCGGCATGGAAGCGGGCCTGTTCGGCAGCAACCTTTTCCAGGCGCTGCCGCTGCGCGTGTTCGGCATCATGCAGAACGACACGCTGCTGGCGATCCCGTTCTTCACGCTGATGGGCATCATCCTCGAGCGATCG
>JAGTRL010000228.1 GCA_018261815.1 Pseudomonadota bacterium | reverse complement strand
ACGAGCTGTTCGCGCAGCTCGGCCAGGTGGGCGTGAACGCGATTCCCGTGGTGGCGCTGGTCACCTTCCTGATCGGCGTGGTCATGGCCTACATGCTGGGGCTGCAGGCCGAAAAATACGGCGCGAACATCTTCGTCGTCGACGGCGTGGCGCTGGGCATCACGCGCGAGTTCTCGCCGCTGATCGTGGCCACCATCATGGCCGGCCGCTCGGGCGCGGCCTTCACCGCGCAGCTGGGCACGATGAAGCTGACCGAGGAGATCGACGCCATCCGCACGCTCGGCCTGTCGGCGCCGCAGGTGCTGGTGGTGCCGCGCGTGCTGGCGCTGGTGCTGACGCTGCCGCTGCTGGTCTTCGTCGGCAACGTGGCCGGCCTGGCAGGCGCGATGGTGATGTCGAACCTGACGCTGGACATCACGCCGCAGACCTTCATGGAGCGGCTGCACGTGGCGCTGGCGCCGCGGCACTATGTCATCGGGCTGGGCAAGTCGCCGGTGTTCGCGCTGTTCATCGCCATCATCGGCTGCCGCATGGGCCTGTCGGTCAGCCGCGATACCCGCTCCATCGGCATCAACACCACCTCCACCGTGGTGCAGGGCATCGTCGCGGTGATCCTGCTGGATGCGATGTTCGCGGTCATCTTCCAGGAGCTGGACCTTTGAGCGCGATGGGCGATGCCGTGATCGAGGTCGACGGCGTGGTCACGCGCTTCGGCGCGCAGACCGTGCACGAGGGCTTGAGCCTGCAGGTGCGGCGCGGCGAGCTGGTGGCGCTGATCGGTGGCAGCGGCAGCGGCAAGTCGGTGCTGCTGCGCGAGATCCTCGGCCTGCACAAGCCCACCGCCGGCTCGGTGCGATTGCTCGGCACCGACATGTGGAGCGCGAGCGACGACCAACTGGCGGCCACGCGCAAGCGCTTCGGCATGATGTTCCAGGAAGGCGCGCTTTTCAGCTCGCTGGACGTGGCCGGCAACGTGGCCACGCCGCTGCTCGAGCACACCGACACGCCCCCTCACCTGCTGCCGCGGCTGGTCAACCTGCGACTGGCGCTGGCCGGGCTGTCGGCCGAAGTCGGCGCCAAGATGCCGGCACAGCTGTCCGGCGGCATGAAGAAGCGCGCCGCGCTGGCCCGCGCGCTGGCGCTGGAACCCGAGGTGCTGTTCCTCGACGAGCCGACCTCGGGGCTGGACCCGATCACCGCACGCGCCTTCGACGAGTTGCTGGCCTTCCTGAACCGCGACCTGGGGCTGACGGTGCTGATGGTCACGCACGACCTGGACACGCTGTTGTCGATCGCCCGGCGCATCGTGGTGCTCGGCCGGGGCACGGTCATCGCCGACGGCACGGCGGACGAGGTGATGGCCGTGCAGGACCCGTGGATACAATCGTACTTCTCTTCGCGCCACACCGTGCCTCCCGCCACAGACCCTGGCCGAAAAGCCCAAGCCGATGGAGCCTGACACCCGCTACACCGTCATCGGCGCGGTCGTGCTGGCGCTGGTGGCAGCGTCCATCTTCGGCTTCCTCTGGCTCAGCAGCACCGGCCGTGGCTCCGATTTCCGCTTCTACACGATCTACTTCGAGCGCCAGTCGCTCGAGGGGCTGCAGGTCGGCGCCAACGTCAACATGCGCGGCGTCCCGGTCGGCAGGGTGGAGCAGTTTTCGATCCAGCCCGACAACATCAACCGCGTCAAGGTGCTGATCCGGGTGGCGCGCGAGACGCCGGTGAGTGAGAACACCAAGGCTTCGGTCAGCCGCAACGTGCTCACCGGCATCGCCCGCATCAAGCTCGACACGCCCGGCGTGCCCGGGCCGGTGCTGGTCAAGGTGACTGCGGGCGAGCGTTACCCGGTCATCCCCGAGGGCAACTCGGGCCTCGACCAGATCACCGATTCGGCCACCCGCCTGGCCGAGTCCGCCGATGCCGCACTGCTCAAGGTCAACAAGCTGATGGGTCCGGAGAACCAGCAGGTGTTCGCCGAACTGCTGGTCAACCTGCGCGACCTGTCGGACGGTCTGAACAAGCGGCTGTCGCTGCTCGACAAGTCGGCCTCGGGCTTGGAGCAGGGACTTGTCACGATGCGCCGTTCGGCCGACCTGATCGCCCTTTCGGCCAAGCGCCTGGCCGATAGTGCCGAGCCCGTGGCCAAGGAGGCCGGCAGCACGCTGCAGGAGGCACAGGCCGCGCTGCGCGAACTGACGCAGGCCACGCGCACACTCGAACGCGACCTGTCGCGCAGCCTGCAGACGCTGGAGAAGGATGGTGCGGCGGTGCTGCGACGCGGCGACGCGGCGCTGGACATCGGCACGCTGGAGCTGCGCGCCACCGCGCAGGAACTGCGCAGCAGCGCCGAGCGCATCGCCCGCGCGCTCGACCGCCTGCAGGACCCGAAGGCCGCGCTGCTGGGCCCTGGCGAGCAGCAACTGGGCCCCGGCGAGGCACGCTGATGAACCGACCCGCCATCCAGCCACGACGCCGCATGATGGTGGTCCTGGGCGTCGCGGCACCGGCAGCGCTGCTGGCCGGATGCGGCTTCGGCAATGCACCGCGACTGGACTTCCACCTGCTGCGTGATGCCGATGCCAATGCGCCGGCGACGCCGGGGCCGGTACTCGACAGGGTGCTGCTGGTCAGCTCCGGCGCCATGCCGGGCTTGTACGACAGCGACCGCATGGTCTTCAGCGCCAACGGCCGCAGCCGCTCGTACTTCCAGTTCGGCTACTGGAGCGAACGGCCGGCGCAGACGCTGCTGTTGCTGTCCGAGGCCCGGCTGATTGACTCCCGGCGTTTCCGCGAGGTGGCGTCCAGCACCTCGGGCGTGCGCGGCGACCTGCTGTTGTCGCTGCGGTTGGACGAGTTGTACCTCGACGCCTCGACCGAGCCGGGACGGGTGAAGCTGATCGTCATGGCCGAGCTGATCGACTGGCGCAGCCGCCAGCTGCTGGCGCGGCGCAGCTTTGCTCAGGCCGCGCCAGTGCCCAAGCGCGATGCCGGCGGCCTGGCCGAGGCCGCCAGCCAGGCGGTGGGCGTGATGCTCGGCGAGTTGGTGGCGTGGACGGCGGCCAGCGCCGCCTGAGCCAGGTCAGCGGCGCTTCATCATCCCCAGCAGCGCCGCAAAGGGCAGCACGGAGCGCGGCAGGTAGGGCACGCGCCACAGGCCGCCGTGGTTGGCGCCTTCGCTCAGCAGTTGCAGCGGGTGCGCCAGCGGCGCGGCAGGGTGGGCCGTGCCTTGAGGATTGCGCAGGTCATGCACCCACAGCGCGGCCATCAGTGCGTGGGTGGTATCGGGCTCGAAGACTTCGATGTCGAAGGCCTTGGCACCGCGGAAACCCGCCGCCAGCGCCGGGTTGCTCAGCACCGAGGCGGTGGTGGTGGACGGCGCCACGTTGATCGACACCACCTGCCCGTCGGCACGCGCGACGATGGCACGCCACTGCTGCAGCCGCTTGGCCAGTGCGTAGTTCGGGCCCTGCTCGATGACCAGGCAGTCGACCACGCCCCAGCGCGAGCCGTCGTCGGCCTCGACCAGCGCCTCGATGTGCGGCGCGAAGCTGCGCCCGCCGCTGCCGGCGCGCAGGCCCGCCTGGGCCAGGCGCTTGAGCGCGCCGCGCTCGTCGTAGGCCCGCATCACCGCCTCGGCCAGTGACTGCGGCACCGCGAACACGTCGGTCGGTGTGGCCATCCAGGCCAGCGTGCAGCGCGGCTCGGCCGCGGCGCAGGCCACGGCGATGGCATCCATGGCCATCGACACGCGAACATGCCTTTCGCCGTCCAGGTAGGCGATGGAGAACAGATCCAGCGGCTGGCTCAAGCGCTGCAGCCAGGCGGCAATCTCCGGGGTCTGCGTCAGCATGTCGCAGCCGGCCAGCTGCACGTCCTGCTCGGCATCGCCGCCCAGCGAAGCCGAAGCCGCCACCGGCGCGATCAGCTGGCCGTTGCCGGCACGCACTTGCTGCGCGATCTTCTTCCAGATGGGTCCGCGGGCCAGGTCGATGGCCACGATGTTGGCCCGCCACTGCGCCAGCCAGGCCAGAGGACCGGCCTCGCTGCCCGCACCGAGCAGTACCAGGTGGCGGTCCGACAGGTCGAACCATTCGGGATGGCATCGCGCCAGGTGCAGCGCCTGCGCGTTGGACGGCTCGATCACGCCGGCCTCGGCCCAGGCGTCGATGCGCCGCGCCAGTGCGTCGCCGCTCAGGCGCCGGCCCTTGTAGGGCACTTCCCAGCGCGCCGGCGCGCTGTCCTGCGTGCCGCGAAGGCGCAGTGTCTGCAGCGCCGCGCCGACCGGCGTGGCCATGGCCTCGCGCAGCGCCAGCGCCTGGCCGTCGCGTTGGTAGACCAGTTCGTGCCACGCAGCGTCGAGTCCGGCACGGCACGAGGCCACGGTGGCCTGTGGCTTGGCCGCCTGCAGTTCGACCAGCCGGCGCAGGTGCAGCGGGTAGCGATGGCGCCAGTCGCGCTCGGCCAGGCAGCGCTCGGCTGCGCCGGCGTCGAGCACACGCAGCGCCGCTGCGAGGATGCGGCGCCCCACCGGCGCGGTGCTGCGCTTGCCGCTGTCGTCGAGTGGAAACTGGATGCCGCGGGCGTCGCTGCGGGCGGCAGCCATTCAGCCCACGCTGCGCGGCGCGCGGTTCAGCACCCGCTGCGCGCGCCGGTACAGCCCGTAACCCTGCCAGGCGTAGCTGGCCCAGCGCAGCGCGCGGCCGGGCCGAAGCACGACGATCAGCGCCGCCACGCCGAGCGGCCATTCGGGGTGCTGCATCAGCCATTGGGTGGCCGAGCGGGCCTGGTCGGCCAGGCCCAGCGGCGCGCGCAGCACCTGCACCTGTTGCGCCCAGTCCACACGCAACTGGCCGCTGCGCAGCAGCAGACGCTCGCGCCGGCGCAGCACCTCGTTGCGGTCGGGCGTGGCCACGGGTGTGTCAGTCCCGCGCGCGCAGCGCCGTGCGGTCACGCTCGAACTCGGCGCGGGTGGCGGCAAGCAGCTCGTCGCCGTCACGCAGGCGGCGCTTGGCCGCCTGCAGCAGCAGCACGCCCCCGCCAATGCACAGCAACGTCAGCACGCCCAGCGCTGGCAGGCGGTAGCCGTCCCAGAGCAGCATCAGCAGGAAGCCGATCAGCAGCAGCAGGCCCAGGCCCAGCAGCAGCAGGCCGAGCAGCGCGCGCAGCGCCACATCGACGAGCCGCAGCTTTTCAAGCTGCAGGTCGGCAACCAGCAGCTCCAGCCGCACCTGCGCCAGCTCGAGCGCGGTGTTCAGCAGCTGGCGCAGCGATTCGAACAGCCCAGCGCGCGAGGCGGGCATGGCGGGGCCGCCGGCTAGCGGCGGCTGATGAGCAGACCGATGATCATGCCGATGCCGGCGGCGGCGCCGATCGCCTTCCACGGATGCTCGTGCACATAGTCATCGGCGGCATGGCCGGCGGCCCTGGCGCGGGCCACGGCGGTTTCCTGCAGGTCGTGCAGCCGGTGCTTGGCCTGTGTCAGCCGCTCCTGCATGCGCACGCGCAACTCGGCGGCGCCGGCGCTGGCCTGGTCGGCGGTGACCTTCAGCACCTCCTCGGCGTCGGAGATGACGGTACGCAGGTCGGCCATCAGCTTGTCGCGATGGGCGGCGGTGATTTCACTCATGTCGGTCCTCCTGAAGTATGGGTAGACCCAGGCATGCTAGCAGCCTCGCGGCCGATCAACCACGCCCGACGAAAGGCATCTTCGTCGCCATGACGTTCATGAACAGCACGTTGGCCGACAGCGGCAGGTTGGCCATGTGCAGCACCGAGTCGGCCACGTGGCGCACATCCATGCGGTCCTCGGCCTTCATGCTGCCGTCGGCTTGCGGCACGCCGCCGGTCATGCGCTGCGTCATGTCGGTGGCGGCATTGCCGATGTCGATCTGGCCGACGGCGATGTCGTACTTGCGGCCGTCGAGCGAGGCCGCACGCGTCAGCCCGCTGACCGCATGTTTGGTGGCCGTGTAAGGGGCAGAGTTGGGTCGCGGCGCATAGGCCGAGATCGAGCCGTTGTTGATGATGCGCCCGCCCACCGGCGACTGCGCCTTCATGATCCGGAAAGCCTGCTGGATGCAAAGGAACACGCCAGTCAGGTTGGTATCCACCACCGAGCGCCACTGTTCGACGCTCAGGTCTTCCAGCAGCACCGGCGGCGCGCCGGTCCCGGCGTTGTTGAACACCAAGTCCAGGCGGCCGAAGCGGGCGCGCACGACGTCGAACAGCGCGGCCACCGAATCGGACTGCGTCATGTCTGCAGGCACGGCCAACGCGCGTCGGTCGATGTCGCCGAAAGGGTCGCCGGCTGCGGCGATGGCCTCGCGCAGCGCTTCCAACCGCCGCCCGGTGAAGACGACACGCCAGCCGTCTTCCAGCAGCCGGATGGCCGAAGCCTTGCCGATGCCGCTGCCGGCGCCAGTGACGAGTGCAATGCGGTTGTGCGGGTCGGCCATTTGAGAGTCTCCTAGGTTGGCGAACCCCGAAGTCTGCCACCGACGCCTCGTCGGATTGCGAATGAACGCAATGAAACCGGCGACGGCTGTCGGCGCTCTTCTGTCGCTCGCTGATCTCGGCAACGCGTGCGAGCCTTCAGCGTGGCGCGCGGTGCGGGCCCGCGTTCTCCGGCCCACGCTCGCGGGCCAGCGACTTGGGCCTGCGCCAGCTACCTCGTCATCACCGACCAGGCAGTGACGGGATCAGCGTGCCGCAAATGGGGTCTGCGCCCGCGAACCCGAACCCCACGCCTTGCCGCCACCGCGGTGTTCGTGCCGGCGCACAGCGAGCGACCGTTGTAGTGCGATGGTGGCCACCCGCGGGCGTAGGCCCCATTCGCGGTACGCTGGCTGGTGCACAGCCTGGCCGGTGGCGACGAGGTAGCGCAGATGAACAAAAGCCGTTGGCCCGCGAGCGTGGGCCGGAGAACGCGGGTGACGCCAGCGCGCTACCGCAGCCGACTCGGCACGCC
>JAGTRL010000227.1 GCA_018261815.1 Pseudomonadota bacterium | reverse complement strand
TGTTCGGAGGCGGCCAACAGCACGCGCTCGCGCACGATGCTGTCGAGCGTCTCCCGCCGTACTGCCGGGCTGTCGAGCAGCTTCACGTCGACCGTGGGCATCTGCTGGCGAAAGCGCTCGATGTTGCGCTGGTGCGCGGCGTCCCATTCCACCTGCGTGATGCCACGGCCGTCGACCTCGGCCACCTTGGTGTTCGATGAATCGGTGAAGCTGGAATAGCCTTGCACGCCGAAGAAGACGAAGGACGGAAAGATCAACAGCACCAGGATGCCTTGGAACAGGCGGGTGTGCGAGCGGACGAAATCGAACATGGTGGACCTTGGACGCGCGAATGTCGGAAACCGGTCTTGCGAGTCACGCTGCGCAAGCGAAGAAGGCGAACCGCAGCGGTTCGCCTTCGATCGTCGGGCGGGGACCCGGTTGCGCGGGCTGGCACGCAGGGCAAGAACAAAACCGCGATTCTAAGCCAGCCTGCCGTCCAGAACGAACGGTACGCGGGTGGTGGGTGCTGACGGGCTCGAACCGCCGACCTACGCCTTGTAAGGGCGCCGCTCTACCAACTGAGCTAAGCACCCGGGAGAGGTGCCGCGCGGACTATTTCAGTGCGTCCCTCAGCGCCTTGCCGGGCTTGAACTTCGGCACCTTGGCGGCCTTGATCTTAATGGCCGCGCCGGTGCGCGGGTTGCGGCCGGTGCGCGCGGCGCGCTTGGTCACAGCGAAGGTGCCGAACCCGACGATGGTGACACTGCCGCTCTTCTTCAGCGTGGTCTTCACGCCGCCGACGATCGCATCCAGGGCACGCGTTGCTGCGGCCTTGGAGATGTCGGCCTGGCTGGCAATGTGTTCGATCAGATCCGACTTGTTCATTCAGGTACCCCTCTTGCTGTGTTCTGGAGAATCTAGGTCAATTGGTCGGCGACGCCCGCGCTGTGCCGCGCGCATGTGCTTGAAAGATTACAGCCCTGCGAAATCGCAGTGTCAAGGCCACAGCAGATTCTATTCGCAATCACCCCGCAACCAGGGGGTGGCATCGTGTACTTACACCCTTGACAGGCGCAATTTGCAGCCCTAAACACCACTGACGATTTGAGCCAGCGCAAGCCCGACGTCCGCCGTACCCGCACGCCCGCCGATGTCGCCGGTGCGCGGCGCCTGCGGGTCGGCCAGCAGCGTCTCGATGGCGCCTACGATGCGGTCGTGTGCATCGCGATGGCCGAGGAAGTCGAGCATCATCGCCGCCGACCAGACCATGCCGATGGGGTTGGCGATGCCGCGCCCCGCGATATCGGGCGCCGAGCCATGCACCGGCTCGAACAGCGAGGGCCAGGCGCGCGTCGGGTTGAGATTGGCCGACGGCGCAATGCCGATGGTGCCGGTGCAGGCCGGCCCCAGGTCGGACAGGATGTCGCCGAACAGGTTGCTGGCCACCACCACGTCGAAGTGCTGCGGCCGCTGTACGAAGTGCGCGGTCAGGATGTCGATGTGAAAGCGGTCGACGCTGACCTCCGGAAACGACTTCGCCATCACCTCGACCCGCTCGTCCCAGTAGGGCATGGTGATCGAGATGCCGTTGCTCTTGGTGGCCGAGGTCAGCTTGCGGCGCGGCCGCTGCATGGCCTGCTCGAAGGCGAACTTCAGCACCCGGTCGACGCCGATGCGCGACATGATGGTCTGCTGCATCACGATCTCGCGTTCGCTGCCTTCGTACATGCGCCCGCCGATGCTGGAGTACTCCCCTTCAGTGTTCTCGCGCACGATCAGCATGTCGATGTCGCCGGGCTTCAGCGGCTGGCCCTGTCGGTCGACCAGCGGCGAGCGGATGCCCGGCATCAAGCGTGCCGGGCGCAGGTTGACGTACTGGTCGAAGTCGCGGCGGAACTTCAGCAGCGAGCCCCATAGAGACACATGATCGGGTACGGTGGCCGGCCAGCCGATGGCGCCGAAGAAGATGGCATCGTGGCCGCCGATGCGGTCCTTCCAGTCGGCCGGCATCATCTCGCCGTGCTTCGCGAAGTAGTCGCAGTTGGCAAAGTCGAAATGGTCGACCTGCAACTCGATGCCGAAGCGCCGCGCCGCGGCATCCAGCACGCGCAGGCCCTCGGGCATGACTTCCTTGCCGATGCCGTCGCCGGCGATGACTGCGACGCGATGGGTACTCATGTTCAGTGCTCCTTTGGCATCGATTGTGGCTTCAGCGGCTGGCGCACCACCAGCCCCACACCCAGCGCCGTCAACGCCAGACCAGCCAGCACCAGTGGCGTCAACAGCTCGTCGAACAGCAGCCAGGCGAGCAGCGCGGTACAAGGCGGCACCAGGTACATCAGGCTGGTGACGCGCGTGGCCGCGCCGCGCTGCACCATCATGTACAGCAGCGAGCTGCCGCCGAGCGTCAGCACCAGTACCGACCAGGCCATCGCCCCCAGCAGCTCCGGCTGTGGCTGCACCGCTTCGTGCTCCAGCAGCGCCAGTGGCAGCACCACGGCGAAGGCCGCCATCAGCTGTACCATGTTCGCGGTGCGCACGTCGCAGGGCGCGACGTGGCGCTTCTGGTACAACGTGCCGATGGTGATGGCCAGCAGTGCCATCAGGCACAGCGACAGGTTCAGCGCCGTCACCTCGCCATGGCCGAGCTTGTTCCACACCACCAGCACCAGCCCGCCCAGACCCAGACCCAGGCCCAGCCATTGTCTCGGCATGACGCCGTGTTCCTTGCCGGTGGCCGAGACCCACAGCGCGGTCAGCACCGGCTGCAGACCAACGATCAACGCCGAGGTGCCGGCGCCGATGCCGAGCTTGACGGCGCTCCACACGCCGCCCAGGTAGCCGGCATGCATCAACACGCCGACCACGCCGAGGTGCATCCACTGCCGCCGCCCCTGTGGCCAGGCGGCGCGCGCCAACAGCACCCAGATGCCGAAGGCCAGCACCGACAAGGCGAAGCGCCAGGCCAGGAAGCCCATCGGTGGCGCTAAGGGCATGCCGAAGCGCGCCACCACGAAGCCGGTGCTCCAGATCAACACAAACACGCCAGGCATGAAGGCCGCCAGATCGGCGGGCCGCGGGGTGGCCGTCATCGCGCCTTGGCGCGGATCTCGGGCATGGCCTTGCGCATGTAATAGACCATCGACCAGATGGTCAGCACGCTGGCGATGTAGATCAACCCGGTGCCCCACAGCCGCGTATCGATCACGCCGAACAGCGCGCCGTCGAACAGCAGGAACGGGATCGCCACCATCTGCACCACGGTCTTGAGCTTGCCGAGCATGCTCACCGCCACGCTGCGCGAGGCGCCGATCTGCGCCATCCACTCACGCAAGGCGGAGATGGCGATCTCGCGCCCGATGATGACGAAGGCCACCAGCGCATTGACGCGGTCCAGTTGCAGCAGGATCAGCAGCGCCGCGCAGACCAGGAACTTGTCCGCCACCGGGTCGAGAAAGGCGCCGAAGGACGAGGTCTGGTTCATGCGCCGCGCCAGCCAGCCGTCGAGCCAGTCGGTCAGCGCCACCACGATGAACAGCACCGTCGCCAGCAGGTTGCGCGTCGGCCCGTCCAGAGGCAGGTAGAACACGCCGACGACCAGCGGGATCGCGATGATGCGCGCCCAGGTCAGCAGTGTCGGGATGGTGAAGAACATCGGGGCATTGTGCCCCGAGACCGGGGCCTGCCCTTTGGCGCTGCGGCTCAGTGCAGCGCGCGGTAGATGGCCTCGGCCAGCTCGCGCGAGATGCCGTCCACAGCTGCCAGGTCATCGACCCCGGCATTGGCCACGCCACGCACGCCGCCGAAGCGCCGCAGCAGCAGCGCGCGCTTCTTCGGGCCGACGCCGGCGATGTCCTCCAGCCGGCTGCCGCCGGTGCGCACGCTGGCGCGCCGGGCGCGCATGCCGGTGATGGCGAAGCGGTGCGCCTCGTCGCGGATCTGCGCCACCAGCATCAGCGCCGCCGAGTCGTGGCCCAGCGATACCTTGGACCGGCCGTCGGCGAAGACCAGTTCCTCCAGCCCGACCTTGCGGCCCTCGCCCTTTTCCACGCCGACGATCAGCGCCAGGTCCAGGCCCAGTTCCTCGAACACCTCGCGCGCCACGCTCACCTGGCCGCGCCCACCATCCACCAGCACCAGGTCAGGCATCTGCGCGGAGGATGGCTCCGCGTCGCTGGACTGCAGCGCCTCAGCGAGCTTGGCGTAGCGCCGGGTCAGCACCTGGCGCATCGCGGCATAGTCGTCGCCGCCGGTCACTGCCGTGATGTTGAAGCGCCGGTACTGGCTGTTCTGCATGCGGTGGTCCTCGTAGACCACGCAGGAGGCCTGCGTCGCCTCGCCGGCGGTGTGGCTGATGTCGAAGCACTCGATGCGGAAGCGCTCGGGCTCGGGCAGGTCGATGTCCAGCGCCTCGGCCAGCGCACGCGTGCGTTCGCGCTGCGAACCCTCCTCGGCCAACAACCGCGCCAGCGCGATGCCCGCTCCCTTGACCGCCATGTCCAGCCAGATGCGCCGTTGCTCGCGCGGCTGGTGCACGGCGCGCACGCGCTGGCCGGCCTGCTGCGCAAGCGCCTCGATCAGCGCCTCGTCGACCGCGTGGCTCAGCACCAACAGCGGCGGCACGCTCTGGCCCAGGTAGTGCTGCGCGATGAAGGCTTCCAGCACCTGCTGCTCTATGCTGCGCGGCGCTTCCGCCGGCGCCGCGGCGTCGCCGTCGTCTTCGACCGCCATTGCCGTGGCCTCGTCCACATGCGCAGGGAAGTAGGCCCGGTCGCCCAGGTGGCGGCTGCCGCGCACCATCGCCAGGTTGACGCAGGCCCGGCCACCGGAGACACGCACCGCCAGGATGTCGACGTCGCGGTCGCTGGCCGACAGGCTGCTGGCCTCGACCGACTGCTGGTGCAGCACACGCGACAAGGCGCCAATGCGGTCGCGCCATTCGGCCGCCTTCTCGTAGTCCAGCGCTTCGGCGCAGGAGTTCATGCGCTGCTGCAGTTCGTCGATCACCTGCTGCGGCTCGCCGAGCAGGAAGCGTTCGGCATTGCGCACGTCCAGCGAGTAATCGGCCTGCGACACCAGGCCGACGCAGGGGCCCGAGCAGCGGCGGATCTGGTACAGCAGGCAGGGCCGCGAGCGGTTGGCGAAGACCGTGTCTTCGCAGGTACGCAGGCGGAACACCTTCTGGATCAGGTGGATCGTCTCCTTCACCGCCCAGGCGCCCGGATAGGGGCCGAAGTAGCGGTGCTTGCGGTCCACGCTGCCGCGGTAGTAGGCCACGCGTGGGAAGCGGGCCGCCTGCGTCGCGGGTTCAGCGCCGGGCGCGCCGGTGAGCTTCAGGTAGGGGTAACTCTTGTCGTCGCGGAACAGGATGTTGAACTTCGGGTTCAACGTCTTGATCAGGTTGTTCTCGAGCAGCAGCGCCTCGGCCTCGGTGCGCACCACCGTCGTCTCCAGCCGCGCAATGCGCGTCACCATGTGGCCGATGCGCGTGCCGCCATGGTCCCTGTGAAAATAGCTGGACACGCGCTTCTTCAGGTTGCGCGCCTTGCCGACGTAGAGCACCTCGTCGCGCGCGTCGAAGTAGCGGTAAACGCCGGGCAGGCCGGGCAGCGCCGACACCTCGGCCAACAGGCGCTCGCGCGTGGCGTCGGCTGGGTTCGCGGTCGGTTCCATCGGCGTGGATTTTGCGGCCTTCGATAATCACCCCGATGCGCTGGGACCTGTTCTGCCGAGTCATCGACAACTTTGGCGACATCGGCGTGTGCTGGCGTCTGGCGTGCGACCTGGGCGCACGCGGCCAGACGGTGCGGCTGTGGATCGACGACCCTTCGGCCCTGGCCTGGATGGCGCCGGCCGGTGCACCCGGCGTCGAGGTGCTGCCCTGGACCGACTGCACGCCCGTCCCGGAACCTGGCGACGTGGTGGTCGAGGCCTTCGGCTGCGACCCGCCGCCGGCCTTCGTGGCCCGCATGGCACACCGCGACAAGCCGCCGCTGTGGATCAATCTGGAATACCTCAGCGCCGAAGCCTACGTGCGGCGCAGCCACTGCCTGCGCTCGCCGCAGCTCAGCGGGCCGGGGCAAGGCCTGGACAAATGGTTCTTCTACCCGGGCTTCGAGGCCGGCACCGGCGGGCTGATCCGCGAGCCGGGTCTGATGGACGAACGCCGCCGCTTCGACGGCCGCGCCTGGCTGCAGGCCCGCGGCTTCGCGCCGCGGCCCGGCGAACGCGTGACGAGCCTCTTCTGCTATGCCGGCGCCCCGGTCGGCGCGCTGCTGCAGGCGCTGTCCTCTGCACCGACGCTGCTGCTCGTGACGCCCGGCGCCGCCACCCAGGCGCTGCAGGCGGCGCTGGCGCGCCAACCGGTCCCGGCCGCGCTGCGCTGCATCGCCTTGCCCTGGTTGACCCAGGCGGACTACGACCGCCTGCTCTGGGCCTGTGACCTGAACTTCGTGCGCGGCGAGGATTCCTTCGTGCGCGCGCAATGGGCCGGTGCGCCCTTCGTCTGGCAGATCTACCCGCAGCACGACGCCGCGCATACCGCCAAGCTGGACGCCTTTCTGGGCCTGATGCTGCAAGGGGCCGACGCCGGCCTGGACGCGGCCGTGCGCGGCCTGTGGCGGGCCTGGAACGGCCGGCACGACGGCCCGCTGGCGCTGCCGCAAGCCGGGCCATGGCAGACGCAGGTGCTGCACTGGCGCGAGCGGCTGCTGCCCCAGCCCGACCTGGGCACACAGCTGCTCGAGTTCGTCGCCGAATGGCGCTAAAATTACGGGCTTTGCGCGCCGGCGATGGCCCCCTTCGGAGGCCGCGGCGACCAGCCTGCCGCTGTTCGACTGAACGCGGGACCTCGGGCGCGCCTACAGCCTCTACACGGAATCCGCAATGAAACTCGCTCAGGAAATACGCGCCGGCAACGTCATCATGCAGGGCAAGGACCCGATGGTCGTGCTCAAGACCGAATACAGCCGCGGCGGCCGCAACTCGGCCACGGTGCGCATGAAG
>JAGTRL010000226.1 GCA_018261815.1 Pseudomonadota bacterium | reverse complement strand
CGGCGAATAGCTGCCCAGCGCCAGCACGTAGCGGTCGGCGCGCTGCACGCCGTCGTCGGTGCGCACGCCGCTGATGCGGCCGCCCTGCTGCTCCAACGCCAGGATGTTCGTGCCCCAGCGGAAGCTCACGCCCAGGCCCTGCGCCATCTCGGCCAGGCGGTTGCTGAACTTGAAGCAGTCGCCAGTCTCGTCGCCGGGCAGGCGCAAGGCGCCGACGAACTTCTCTTTCGTCAGCGCCAGCGCCGGCTCCACCTTGACGAAGCCGTCGCGGTCGAGCAGCTCGTAAGGCACCTTGTAGTCCTTCAGGATCTGGATGTCCTTGGCGGAACCGTCCAGTTGCGCCTGGGTGCGGAACAGCTGCAGCGTGCCCATGGCGCGGTCGTCGTAGGCGATGCCGGTCTCGGCACGCAGCACCTTCAGGCAGTCGCGGCTGTATTCGGCGATCGGCACCATGCGGCTCTTGTTGATGGCATAGGCGCGCTCGGTGCAGTTGGCCAGCATGGCCGCACCCCAGCGCCACATGGCCGGGTCGAGCAGCGGCCAGATGACCAGCGGGCTGTGCGCCATCAGCATCCACTTGATGGCCTTCAGCGGCACGCCCGGCCCGGCCCAGGGCGACGAGTAGCCGGGTGAGACCTCGCCCGCATTGGCGAAGCTGGTTTCCAGCGCCGGTCCATCCTGCCGGTCGAGCACCTGCACCTCGTGGCCATCGCGGGCCAGGTAATAGGCCACCGAAGTGCCGATCACTCCGCTGCCGAGCACGAGCACCTTCACGTCGTTCCCCCGTCCATGGCTGCAATGTAGCCGCAGGCACCGGCGGCGCCGCATTGAGCTAGATTCGCGGGGTGAGCCCGAACACAACAAGCGCGTCTGCCCGGCTGTCGATGGCCCAGGTACTGCTGTGCGGTGCCGCCGTGGTGACGCTGTCGATGGGCATCCGTCACGGCTTTGGTCTGTTCCTGCAGCCGCTGACGATGGACCGCGGTTGGTCGCGCGAGACCTTCGCCTTCGCGCTGGCCGTCCAGAACCTGGCTTGGGGCCTCTTCGGGCCGCTGGCCGGCATGGTGGCCGACCGCTACGGCGCCTTCCGCGTGCTGCTGGTCGGCGGGCTGTTCTATGCCGGCGGCCTGGTGCTGATGGCGCTGTCCACCTCGGGCCTGGCCTTCACCGGCAGCGCCGGACTGATGCTGGGCATGGCGCAGGCCGGCACCACCTACGCCATCATCTTCGGCGTGATCGCGCGCAATGTCGCGCCGGAGAAGCGCTCGTGGGCCATGGGCGTGGCCGCGGCGGCGGGCTCCTTTGGCCAGTTCCTGATGGTGCCGGTGGAAAACTGGTTGATCGGCGGCTGGGGCTGGCAGAACGCGCTGTTCGTGCTGGGCCTGATGGCGCTGCTGATCTTGCCGCTCGCCTTCGGCCTGCGCGAGCCCGAGCGCGCAGCGGGCAACGCCGGGCCGCAGCAAAGCGTGCGCGCGGCGCTGCGAGAAGCCTTCGGCCACGGTGGCTTCAGGCTGCTGACGGCCGGCTACTTCGTCTGCGGCTTCCAGGTGGTGTTCATCGGCGTGCACATGCCCAGCTACCTGAAGGACCATGGCCTGCCCCCCGGCGTGGCCACCATGGCACTGGCGCTGATCGGCTTGTTCAATGTCTTCGGCACCTACATCGCCGGCAGCCTGGGCCAGCGCATCTCCAAGCCGCGCATCCTGTCGGCCATCTATTTGCTGCGCTCGGTGGTCATCGTCGTCTTCATCAGCACGCCGCTGACGCCGTGGAGCGTCTACCTCTTTGCCGCGGCGATGGGTCTGCTGTGGCTGTCGACCGTGCCGCCCACCAACGCGGTGGTGGCGCAGATCTTCGGCGTGCAGTACATGTCGATGCTGGGCGGCATCGTCTTCCTCAACCACCAGCTCGGCTCCTTCCTCGGCGCCTGGCTCGGTGGCAAGCTTTATGAGTCCACCGGCAGCTATGACATCGTCTGGTGGATCTCGGTAGGCCTCGGCGTGTTCGCTGCAGCGGTGAACTGGCCGGTGCGCGAAACCCCGATCGTGCGGCCGATGCCGCAGCTGGCGTGATGCAGCGCGGGTCACGCATCGGTCTTGGGCTGCTGCTGGCAGCAGTGCTGGCGGTGGTGTTCGTGAGCTACCTCAATCCGCACCTGGCGGTGGACCTGGCCAACCGTGTCTGGGCCTGCTTCTAACCGTCCGCACGCGGGCCTGACGGCGCCCTCGCCCTGGGTCTGCCGCTGGGCCGGACTGATCCGACCGGGCGGGCGCGTGCTCGACCTGGCCTGCGGCAGCGGCCGCCATGTACGCTGGCTGGCGGCGCAGGGCTTTGCAGTAACGGCGGTCGACCGCGATGCGGCTGCGCTGGAGCCGCTGCGCAGCATCGCGCAGGTGCATGTGGCGGACCTGGAGGGCGCGCCGTGGCCCTTGCCGGGCGCACGCTTCGATGCGGTGGTCGTCATCAACTATCTGTGGCGGCCGTTGTGGCCCGAGCTGCTGGCGGCGCTGGCCGAGGGCGGCGTGCTCATCTACGAGACCTTCGCCGACGGCAACCAGAGCGTCGGCAAGCCCTCACGGGCCGATTTCCTGCTGCGCCACGGCGAGCTGCTGCAGGTGGCGCGCGGCCTGCGCATCGTCGCCTACGAGGACGGCTACCTGGAGCCGCCGCCACGTTACGTGCAGCGCATTGCCGCGGTCGCCGACGGCGCTGCCGACCGGCGCTACCCGCTTCAGGTCGAGCAAGCCCCGGGCGCGTAAAATCGCCGGATCGCAAGGAAAGCGCATGAACGCAATTGTTGGCAGCATCGTCGCCCTGGTCACCCCGATGCATGAAGACGGCAGCGTGGACTACCCCGCGCTGCGCCACCTGATCGACTGGCACATCGCCGAAGGCACCGACTGCATCGGCGTGGTCGGCACCACCGGCGAATCGCCCACGGTGTCCATGGAGGAGAACTGCGAGATCATCCGCGTGGCCGTGGAGCAGGCCGCGGGCCGCGTGCCGATCATGGCCGGCACCGGCGCCAACGCCACCAGCGAGGCGATCGAGCTGACGCGCTATGCCAAGAAGGTGGGCGCCGATTGCCACCTGTCGGTGGTGCCCTACTACAACCGGCCCTCGCAGGAAGGCATCTACCAGCACTTCCGTGCCGTGGCCGAGGCGGTGGACCTGCCGATGGTGCTGTACAACGTGCCCGGCCGCACCGTGGCCGACATGCACAACGACACCGTCGTGCGCCTGGCGCAGGTCGACGGCATCATCGGCCTGAAGGACGCCACCGGCGACATCGCGCGCGCGGCCTGGCTGGTCAAGCGTCTGCCCAAGAGCTTCAGCCTGTATTCCGGCGACGACGGCACCGCGGTGGCGCTGATGCTGCTGGGCGGGCGCGGTAATGTCAGCGTCACCGCCAACGTGGCGCCGCGGCTGATGCACGAGCTATGCATGGCGGCCATCGAAGGCCAAGTGCGCCGCGCCAGCGAGATCCATCTGCGGCTGCTGCCGCTGCACCGCGACCTGTTCTGCGAGCCCAGCCCGGCGCCAACCAAGTGGGCGATGGCAGAACTGGGGCTGTGCGGCGCCACGGTGCGCCTGCCGATCACACCGCTGACTGCGGCCGGGCAGGCCACGGTGGCACAGGCGCTGCTCGACAGCGGCCTGCGCTGAGCGCCCGGTGCGGGAACTTGCGGCACCGCCCCCGCCCTAACCGACGCTTGTATCGCGTGCCCGACAAGGCACGCCGGAGACTCGAATTGAATCTATTTCCTGGTGGCAAGCCCTCCATCCTGAGCACGCTGCTGCTGGCTGGCGCACTGAGCGGCTGCTCGTCGGGCCTGTTCTCGAGCGAGCGCGTCGACTACCGCAGCGCCGCCACCAAGATGAACCCGCTGGAAGTGCCACCCGACTTGGCGCAGCTCACCCGTGACGGGCGCTACCAGCAGCAGCAGCAACGCGGCGTGGTCAGCGCCAGCGCCATGCCGGCAGGCGCCACCACCGTACGCACCAGCGTGCCGTCGGTGGCGCCGGACGAGGTGGCAGGATACAAGATCGAGAAGGATGAACACCGGCGCTGGCTCAGCGTACCGAAGCCGCCTGAGCAGGTCTGGCCGCTGATCGTCAGCTTCTGGCAAGACCTGGGTTTCACCTTGACGAAGAACGACGCAACCGCAGGCGTGCTGGAAACCAACTGGGCCGAGAACCGCGCCAAGTTGCCTCAGGACATCATCCGCAAGTCCCTGGGGGCCTTGCTCGACTCGGCGTACTCCACCGGCGAGATGGACCAGTACCGCACGCGCATCGAGCGCACGCCCAATGGCAGCGAGGTCTTCGTCACCCACAGGGGCATGATCGAGGTCTACACCAACCCCCAGAAGGACTTCACCAAGTGGGAGCCGCGCCCCAGTGACCCTGATCTCGAAAACGAGATCCTGACGCGGCTTCTGGTCAAGCTGGGAGCCACGGAGACGATGGCGCGCAATGCCGTCGAGAACCCCGTGTCGGCCGCGCCGAAGAAGGAACGTGCGCGCGTGCTGGCCGACAAGCCGGCGGCCACACTGGAGGTTGATGACGGACTCGATCGGGCCTGGCGCCGTGTGGGCATCGCGCTCGATCGCTCCGGCTTCACCGTCGAGGACCGAGACCGTGCCGCCGGCCTGTACTTCGTGCGCTATGTCGATCCGAAGACCGCCGGCCAGGAGAACACTCCCGGCTTCTTCGGCAAGCTGTTCGGTGCCAGCACCGACACCAGCGCCGCGGCGGTCAAGTACCAGGTGTCGCTGAAGAGCGAGGGCAGCAAGACCCTCGTGTCGGTGCTCAATTCACAAGGCGCGCCGGACGCCGGCGAGAACAGCAAGCGCATCGTCACGGTGCTGGCCGACGAGCTGAAGTAGGCTGGGGCCGCCACCAACGAAAAAGCCGCCCGAGGGCGGCTTTTCATTGCCGGCAAACCACCGGCAGCAGCGATTACTGCTTGGCAGCCGACGCGGCAGCGTCGACGGCCTTGGCGGCGGCATCCTTGGCTTCGACGGCGGCAGCAGCGGTCGCCGAAGCGGCATCGACTGCAGCGGAGGCGGCGCTGTCGGCAGCACCCGCTACGGCCGACGCAGCGGCCGCGGCAGGCACAGCCACCGCGGCGGCAGCCGACGCGGCAGCAGCAGCCGGCGTGACCGGCGCTTCTTCCTTCTTGCCGCAGGCGGCCAGGGCAACGACAGCGACCAGGGAGGCCAACACGAGTGACTTGTTCATGGGAATTCTTCCTCTAAGGGTTTGATGGAACATGGATCGAATCTTGCGCCGGTCCATTGCACGAATGGCAGGGCCTGGCTTGTCCTTGAACGGGTGACAGATTGAAAGTCAGCCCAGCCAGCGATTATAGGTCGCGTAGTGGATTTCCCTATAGCCCCAGCGTCGTCGCTGCAAACGCTGGTGCCGACCGTTGCAAAAGTGCATCAGCCCGCTCCTGCCAGGCCCGCAGCGTTGCCGGCTCGTTGCTGGCCCAGCCGCGCCAGTGCGTCTTGTCCAGCAGTTGCACCAGCAGCGTGCGATCGGCCAGCAGCAGACAGGGCAGTTGGGCCGCGTCGTCCTCGGCCGGACCATGCGCCGAGACGGCGTGCGACCACAGGCGGTAGCTGGCCACGAAACGCGCACGGCGGCGACGCAGATCCTCATAGTCGTTGGCCAGCAGGACCAGCTGGCGCTGCGGCAGGCGCAGCCAGTCGGTCAGGCGCTGCAGCAGGGTCGGGTCGTCGAGTGGCCAGTCGGCGAAGTCGTTGTCGACCCAAAGCATGCGGCGCGCACGACGCGCCAGCGCCAGTTGCACGGCCTCGTGCACGGCCGAGACGAAGGCCTTGCGCGAATCGATGGCGCGCTGTGCCGGCGAGTCCGGTGAGCTGTCCATCCGTCACACCCCTTGCAGCCAGCCGGCGTCGGCCCATTCGACCAGCGTGGCGCGCGCGCCGGCGCTGAGCCGGGCCACCCCGGAAGCGTCCAGGCAGCGCCGGTCCGCCAACTGCCGCAGCAAGCGCGCATCGAGCCCGCCGGTGCGAAAGCACTCGCCGTTGATGAACACATGCCGGGCGTCGTACATCATGCGTGTACGCCGGTCCAGCGCCAGGCCGCCGGACAGCGCCCGGCTTCTTGCAGGCGGATCGAACCAGACGCGCGCCTTCGGCTCGGTGAGCCATTCGCCCAGCGAGCGCTCGAGCGCCTGCGGGTCGCGCAGCGCGGCGTGAAGCGCGCCGCTGGCAAAGCTCAGCAGGGCCGGAGGAATGGCTCCAGGCGCGGCCGTGGCGCCCTGGTCGGCGTCGCCGTACAGGCGTTCCCGGGCCGTGGGCTCGATGTCCTGCGCCAACCGCGAGAGCAGTTCGCGCGCCAGTTCGGCAGGCCCCGGGGCGCGGAAACCCACCGAGGCCGTCATGCATTCGCCGACCGCCACGCCGTCGTGCGCCCACAGCGGCGGCAGGTAGAGCATGTCGCCGGGCTCGAGCAGCCATTCGTGCTCCGGCTCGAAGTGGCGCAGGATCTTCAGCGGCAGGCCGTCGACCAGTGTGCGATCGCGAGCGCGGCCGATGCGCCAGCGGCGCCGGCCATGCACCTGGATCAGGAAGACGTCGTAGGAATCGAGGTGCGGCCCGACACCGCCGCCGTCAGTGGCATAGGACAGCATCAGGTCGTCCAAGCGCGCATCGGGCACGAAGCGGAAGCGCGCCAGCAGCTCGTGCGCCGCCTGCAGGTGCAGGTCCAGCCCCTGCACCAGCAAGGTCCAGCCGGGTTGCGCCAGCGGCGGCAACGCACGCCGCGGCAACGGGCCGTGGCGCAGCGTCCAGCCGTCGGCGACATGCACCACCAGGCGCGACTCGACCGCGTCGTTCGCCGTCAATGCGAACAGCGCCGCTCGCGGCAGCGGCGGCGCAACGCCGGGCAATGCCTGGCGCACCAGCAGCGGCTTCTTCTGCCAATGCCGGCGCATGAACTGCTGCGGCGACAAGCCGCCCAGCAAGGGCAGCGCAAGG
>JAGTRL010000002.1 GCA_018261815.1 Pseudomonadota bacterium | reverse complement strand
AATGGGACCAGGCCTTCGCCACCAACCAACTGTTGGCCTCCGCCACGCTGGATCGGCTGCGCCACAACGCCTACTGCCTGGAACTCGACGGGCCGTCCTACCGCGATCCGAAGGTCCCGCCGGCACCCAAAAGGGGACTGGCAAAAGGCCTCGACAAGAGCCCCGCAAAGGGGTCCGAACACACGGCAAAATAGCGCCGTCCACAAGGTCCTTCGAGATGCCCTTCGGCGCCACTCCAAGTGGCCGGTATATGCCGACTCCGGGTGGCCGATTTATGCCGACTCGCGACAGGCGGGCTCTGGCCAGCGATACGGTCGGATAGACGCCAAGACCGAGTCGCTTCTCCTTGCCGCCAAAACGGTACTTCAGCCGCCAGTACTTCCCACCGCCAGGCAGTACCTCGAGATAGAGGCCATGGCTGTCTGCGTAGCGCGCGCGTGCTCGTTGGGCCGGGCACTTGGCATTGCGGCATTGAGCATCAGCCAGCGGCATTTCTGGCTCTGCCGGGATGTGCCCCCAGCAGTTCGGCATTTGTGCCCCCAAATGTGCCCCTTCTAAGGCTGGGCTGTCAAGGCACGCTGTGAAACACCATAGGACGTGATCCGACAGAACTACCTATGAAAGCGCCCGCAAAGTGGCTCTGTTTCGGACGTTCTGGGATGTTCTGGAACCGGTCTCTGGCGGAGGGACACACGCCCTGCCTGGCCGCGTGCAGTGGTTACCGGACACTGTAGGAGCATGGCGGCGTGTGAGGATTTCAATGGACCGCCGCAGCGTGTCAATCCGTTTCAGCACGTTTCATGGCTGACGGCGACGCGCCGGGGCCGACAGCAGACTGCCCCGCAGGGAGAGCCCCGACCGTCCCCGCGTGCTGGTGGTCGACGACGACCCAGCGTTGCGTGGGCTGCTGGCCGAATACCTGGGCGCCAGCGGGTTCATGGTCGACACCGCGGCTGACGACCGCCAGATGCGCGAGTGCATGCGCCAAGCCTGGCCCGACTGATCAGATGGGCGACGTCAACCTGCGCCGGTAGCGCCTTGCGCGTTCTCGCCATCGTGCACCACAACCGAAGTTTCGATGGAGGCGGACCGTCGGCGAAATCCCTCCATCTGGACAGTATTGGGGCTAGGGCAGCGGAACGCCGGCCGGGGGAGCTGTCGTGCAGGCCGCCAGCAGGGCCGCCGAGCCCGGCGCCGCAAGACGGTGCAAGCGCGCCGCCAGCTTCAAGGGCCTGCGCGCCGGACCGCTACTGCAGCGGCACGCCGGTCTTGGTCTGCAGTTCCTCGCGCGTTACGCCCGGCGCCATCTCCACCACCTTCAGGCCGTGCGGCGTAACGTCCATCACCGCGAGGTCGGTGATGATGCGGTCGACCGCGCCCACCGCGGTGAGCGGCAGCGTGCACTTGGGCAGGATCTTCAGGTCGAAGCCGCCGTCCTTCTTGCGCGCCACATGCTCCATCAGCACGACCACGCTCTTCACACCGGCCACCAGATCCATCGCGCCGCCCATGCCCTTGACCATCTTGCCGGGAATCATCCAGTTGGCCAGGTCGCCCTTGTCGGTGACCTGCATCGCGCCCAGGATGGCCATGTTGATCTTGCCGCCGCGGATCATGCCGAAGCTGTCGTGGCTGCCGAAGATGCTGGTGCCAGGCAGCGTGGTCACGGTCTGCTTGCCGGCGTTGATCAGGTCGGGGTCGACGTCGGCGTCGTCCGGGAAGGGGCCGATGCCGAGCATGCCGTTCTCGCTCTGCAGCCAGACCTCGATGTCGGGGCTGACGAAGTTGGCCACCAGCGTCGGCAAGCCGATGCCCAGGTTGACGTAGTACCCGTCCTGCAGTTCCTGGGCCGCGCGCGCGGCCATCTGATCGTGGGTCCAAGGCATGTCAGGCTCCCTTCGGGTTCTGCTTGGTGGTGCGCTTCTCGATGCGCTTTTCCGGCGTGGCGTTCAGCACCAGCCGGTGCACGTAGATGCCGGGCAGGTGGATCGCATCCGGATCGAAGCTGCCGGTGGGCACGATCTCCTCGACCTCGACCACGCTGATCTTGCCGGCCATGATCACGGCCGGGTTGAAGTTGCGTGCGGTGCGGCGGAAGATCAGGTTGCCGCTCTGGTCCGCCTTCCAGGCCTTGCCCAGCGACACGTCGGGCACCAGGCCAAGCTCCATCACGTAGGTCTTGCCGTCGAACTCGCGCGTCTCCTTGCCTTCGGCCACCAGTGTGCCCACACCGGTGCGGGTGAAGAAGGCCGGGATGCCGGCGCCGCCGGCGCGCAGCTTCTCGGCCAGCGTGCCCTGCGGGGTGAATTCCAGCTCCAGTTCGCCCGCCAGGTACTGGCGCTCGAATTCCTTGTTCTCGCCGACGTAGCTGGAGATCATGCGCTTGATCTGGCGTGTCTCCAGCAACTGGCCGAGGCCGAAGCCGTCGACGCCGGCATTGTTGGAAATCACCGTCAGCCCTTTGACGCCGCTGTCGCGCAATGCGGCGATCAGCGCCTCGGGAATGCCGCACAGGCCGAAGCCGCCCACGGCCATCAGCTGCCCGTCCTGGACGATGCCCTTCAGCGCCTCGGCCGCGCTGGGATAGATCTTTCTCATGCCTGGGTCCTTCACGCGTTGTCGCAGCCGCGCAGCGTACTACGTAATGCCTTAAGTAGTCATTACGTAGAATTGATTAATCCACTGCCGGAGCCTGCTGCATGACGACCGCCGCCCCCGCCATCGACCGCGACGCCCTGCATGGCATTCTCGCCTCGGTGGTGGCGCCGTGGGTGGCCGAGTTGGACCTGCAGCTGCAGCAGGCAAGCCTGGGCGAGGTGGTGCTGGTGCTGCCGGTGGCGCCCAGGCATGTGCACGGCGGCGGCGTACTCTGCGGCCAGTCGATGATGGCCGCGGCCGACACGGCGATGATCCTGGCCATCTGCACGCACCTGGGCCGCTTCCAGCCGATGACCACGGTGCAGCTGCAGACCAGCTTCCTGCGCCCGATCCCCGGCGATTCGGGCACGGCGCGCGTCGTGGCACGCGTGCTGCGCATGGGCCGCAAGCTGGTGTTCGGTGAGATTCAGATCCTGGACGCGCGCGGCGAGCTGGCGGCGCACGCTACCACCACCTACGCGCTGGTGTGAACACCGGCCAGCTGGACTACCGAACCGCCTTCGAGCTGGCGCCGATCGGCTTGGTGCTGTCGCGCCAGCGGCTGATGATCGACTGCAACCGCCAGGCGCTGGCGATCTTCGGCGCCACGCGCGAGCAGATGGTGGGCCAGTCCTTCGAATGCCTGTACCCGACGCAGGCCGAGTACGAGCGCACCGGCCAACGCATCGTCGCGAGCCTGGATGCCAGCGGTTGGTATGCCGACGACCGGGTGATGAAGCGCCTGGGCAGCAGCCGAGCCGGCGAGCTCTTCTGGTGCCATGTCAGCGGCCGTGCGCTGGACCCGCGGCAGCCGCATGCCGCCGGCATCTGGGCCTTCGAGGACCTGTCGTCGCGGCGCGCGCTGAAGGTGGATTTCACCGCGCGAGAGCGCGAGATCGCCGCGCTGCTGATCGACGGGCTGACGAGCAAGCTGATCGGCAAGCGCCTGGACATCAGCCCGCGCACGGTGGACGTCTACCGCGCCCGGCTGATGCGCAAGGCGGGCGCGGCCAGCACCGCCGAACTGGTCAACAAGCTGCTCAGCGGCTGACGCTTCGCGCCCGCGTGTTCGGTGCTCGGGCCGCCGCTGTCTTGCGTGCCACGGCTTTGCTGGAGGGCGGCTTCCTGGCCGGGGTCTTGCGGACCGGGACTTTCGCGGCAGCCGTCTGTTTGGCCCCGGCCGTCGTGTACTTCAGCATCTTCTGGAACTCGCGATTGAACTCGGCCGTGATGCGTTCGGGGTCGGGCACCAGGCGGGCATCGCCGATCACCGTCAGCGAGGCCGTGCCGCGGTAGCTCAGGATGCTGACCGCCATGCCCAGCTGCTTGCCCGGGTGCGGCGCCCAGGGCAGGATGCGTTCGATCGGTACGCCGGCCAGATAGAGCACGTCGGGTGGCCCGACCACATTGGTCATGACCACGCTGGCCTTGCGGCCGAACAGGTCGTTGGAAATGTCCTCGAGCAGCTTCGGTCCGCGGCCCAGCAGGTTGAGCAGTGCCTTCGTGGCCAGCGGCTCGGGCGAGTGCTTCAGCGCGTCCATGCGCGCCTTGGTCAGCGCCAGGCGGTGGTCGGCGCGCGCCTTGGTCACGGCCAGATCGAGCAGCACCAGCCCGAATTCGTTGCCCAGCTGCCCGATGCGCTCGGGCGGGCGCAGATCGACCGGCACCATGGCTCGCACGGTGGTGTGGTCCACGTCGACGCCGCGGTCCTTCAGGTAGGTGCGCAGCGCGCCGCTCATCGCGGCCACCAGCACGTCGTTGACCTTGGCGTCGAAACGCTTGCCGATGGCCTTGATGTCGCGCAGGGCCACCGGCTGCGACCAGGCCACCCGCTTGCCAAGAGCGAAATCGCCCTTCAACGGCGACGGCGGGTCGTCGGAGCGCAGCAGTTCGCGCACCAGCATGCCCGCGCCGCCGGCCAGCGCGAGGGCGTCGCGCGCGGCTTCGGTGATGACGTCGATCGCGGGGGCGAACAGGCCCTTGCCGGCCGCCATGCCGATGCTCGCCCCGCGGGCGCGCGGCGGCGGCGGCGGCTTGGCTCCGGGGGCGGGGTCGTACAGCCGCTGCGTCACGGTCATCATCGCCGTGCCGTCGGCCATGCAGTGGTGCACGCGGGTGATCAGCGCGCTGCCGCCTTCGACGTCGTCCACCACATAGGCCTGCCACAAGGGGATCGAATGATCCAGCGGCATGCTGGCCAGGTCATTGACCAGCTCGACCAACGCCGCCTCGTCGTGCGGCGCCGCCAGCGCGATGTGGTGCAGGTGCTGGTCGATGCTGAAGTTCGGCATGTCTTGCCAATGCGGCGTGGCCAGCGGAAAGCCCGCCTCGACCACGCGTTGGCGGAAGCGATCGAAGCTGACGATGCGCTCGTTGTAGATCTTGCGCACGCGCTCGAAGTCGAGCGGCTTTTTCGTCAGCACGACGCCCATCACGATGGCCAGGTTGGCAGGGCCGTCGTTGTGGAACCAGGCTGCATCGGCAGCCGACATGGGATAGGTCTTCACTGCGGTCTCCGGCACTCGCCGCCCGCCCGGTACAACCGAGCAACGGCGGCATTGGTGTTGCCGGCACCGATCCTAGTGTCGGCGCGGCCCCCTTCATTGACCAGCGTCATCACTTGCGTCTCCCGCGCCACGCGCGCCACGCGTCACTCCGCCCGCGCTCAGGCGTCAGGCGGCCATCGGCGGCGGCACGAAGGCGCGGTACTCGGCCTCGAGCCAGCGCGCGAAGCGCAGGCACACCGGGTCGGCGAAGACCGGACCACAGACCTGGGCGCCGATCGGCAGTCCGTCGTCCGAAAGCCCCAGCGGCACGGCGGTGGCCGGCAGACCGCACAAGTTGGTGTAGCCGGCCCAGAACAGCGAGGTGGTGGTGGGCTGCTGGTGGCCGTTGACCGGAATCATTCGCTCCCAGCGCCAGCCCTGCGGGTTGTGCTTGAAGGCCGGCGTCGTGGCCACCGGGCAGATCAGCAGGTCGACGCGCTCGAAGAAGGCCGCCCACTGCCTCCGCAGCTTGCTGCGCACTTCCTCCAGCCGCAGCCAGTCGCGGTGGCTCAGCGAGCGGCCGCGCCAATGCAGCGCCGGGAACTCCAGGCTGCCTTCCGGCCACTTGGCGGCCTCGCTCACGGCCTGCCGGTGTTCGTCGTCGCTGATGCCGCCGATCAGCGCGGCGCGCACCATCGGCACATAGGTGCTCCAGGCCTCGACACTGTCCACCGGGCGCGCCTGCTCGTCGACCGCCACGCCACTTTCGCGCAGGAAGCGCACCAAAGAGGCGATGGCCTTGCCGACGCTGGCGTCAACCTCGGCCAGAGCATCGTCGGCGACCACCGCGACACGCAGCCGCCGCGCCGGCACGCCGGCATCACGCCACGCGGCCGGCTGCCAGCCCAGCGGGCCGAAGCTGCGCAGCGGCGTGCTCAGCACGTCCAGCGCCAGCGTCAGGTCGTGCGCGCTGCGCGCCATCGGCCCGGCCGCGCCGATGTCGATGGTGTCCACACACTCCATGCCGGGCAGCTGCTGGCCCTGCTGCGGCACCACGCCCCAGGTCGGCTTGTGGCCCCACACGCCGCAGTAGTGCGCCGGGTTGCGGATTGACGCACCGATGTCGCTGCCCAGCTCCAGGGCCGTCAGGCCCGCGGCCAACGCCGCGGCCGAGCCGCCAGAAGAACCGCCCGGCGTGCGCGTGACGTCCCAGGGGTTGTTCGTCGTGCCGTACACCGGATTGAAGGTCTGCCAGTCCGCCATCGCTACCGGCAGGTTGGTCTTGCCGAAGATCAGCGCGCCTGCATCCAGCAGGCGCTGCACGCTCACCGCCGTCTGCGTGGCGATGTTGCCGCGCATCGACTCGAAGCCCCAGGTGGTGGGCAGGCCCGCCAGGTCGAAGGATTCCTTCACCGTCATGGGAAGGCCGTGCAGCGGGCCCCAGTATTCGCCGCGAGCCAGTGCGGCGTCGGCATCGCGAGCGCGCTGCAAGGCCACGTCGGTGTCGAACACGACCACCGCGTTCAGCGCCGGGTTGAGGCGTTCGATGCGCCGCAGGTGGTGCTGCAGCAGTTCCAGTGACGACAGCTCGCGCCGGCGAAGGCGCAGGGCGAGTTCGGTGGCGGGTAGCAGGGCCAGGTCGGTCATGCGTGGGGTCTCCTGTTGGATATGTTGTGCGACTACAGGCTCAGGTCGCCGGCCAGCCGCCAGGTGCGGCGCAGCTCGGAGGGCCATTCGCCGCGGTCGATCAGCGCGTCGATGGCGCCACTCTGCGCTTCGCATTCCAGCTCGTTCTGGCGCAGCCAGTCGTGGTCGAAATAGCTGTGGCAGTAGCGCTGGCCGTCGTCGCACAGCAGCGTGACGACCGAACCGTCCATCCCCCGCTGCTTCAGGCTTTGCGCGCAGGCCAGCGCGGCCACCAGGTTGGTGCCGGTGGAGCCGCCGACGCGCCGGCCCAGGCGCACGCTCAAGGCATGCATCGCGCCCAGGCTCCACAGGTCGGGCACCTTGACCATCGCATCCAGCACGCCGGGCACGAACGAGGCCTCGACGCGCGGCCGGCCGATGCCCTCGATGCGCGAGCCGCGGTCCAGTGTCAAGCTCGCATTGCCGCTGATGTAGTGGTCGAAGAACACCGAATGTTCGGCATCGACGCCGCATACCCGCGTGTCGTGGCGGCGGTAGTGCACGTAGCGGCCAATCGTGGCCAGCGTGCCGCCGGTGCCGGCACTGGCGACGATCCACGCCGGGCAGGGATGCATTTCCTGCTGCATCTGCAGGTAGATGCTTTCAGCGATGTTGTTGTTGGCGCGCCAGTCGGTGGCCCGTTCGGCGTAGGTGAACTGGTCCATGTAGTGGCCCTTCAGCTCACCGGCCAGGCGCTGGCTTTCGGCATGCAGGGCCGTCGGGTCGCTGACCAGGTGGCATCGGCCGCCCTGGAACTCGATGGCGGCGATCTTCTGTGGACTGGTGCCGCGCGGCATCACGGCCACGAAGCCCAGCCCGAGCAACCGTGCGAAGTAGGCCTCGCTCACCGCGGTGGAGCCGCTGGAGGCCTCGACCACGGGGGCGCCTTCGTGCAGCCAGCCGTTGCACAGCGCATGCAGGAACAGGCTGCGCGCCAAGCGGTGCTTCAGGCTGCCGGTAGGGTGGCTCGATTCGTCCTTCAGGTACAGCTCGACGCCAGTAAAGCCGGGCAGCGGCAGCGGGATCAGGTGCGTGTCGCTGCTGCGCTGGTAGTCGGCCTCGATGCGGCGGATGGCCTCGCGCACCCAGGCGCGGCGTCGCTCGAAGCCGGCGCTGGCGCTCATGTGATGAGCTTGCGCAACCAGTCCGGGATGGGCACGGCCTTGCCTTGCGGGATGTTCAACCACACCGTAGTCGCCCCGCCGGTGGCGTAGAACACGCCGGGCTCATCGCTGCGCTCCAGCGTGACGTAGGTGTCGAAGCTGCTGCGCCCGGCGTTGGTGGCATACATCCTGGCCAGCACCTCGCCCGGATAGCTCAGTTGGCGGATGAAGTTGCAGAAGGCATTGACGATGACGAAGCCCTCGCCGTTCATGTCCGGCGGGCCGCCCACGCCGTGCAGCCAGTCGATGCGGATGATCTCCATGTAGCGGAAGTACAGCGTGTTGTTGACATGTCCCATCGCGTCCATGTCGCCCCAGCGGATGGGCATCGCCATCTCGTGGACCAGCTTCTTCTGTTCGGGGATGTCGAAGCGCATGGCGATGGCCTGCCTGCGGATCAGCCGGCGTCGATGCCCAGCTCGGCGGCCATGCGCTGCACCAGCGCGCGCAGTTGCGCCAACTCGGCCGCCAGACGCGACTGCTCTGCCTTGAGAGCGGCAATCTCGCCGGCAGAGACACCGCCATCCGGGGCCGCTGCCGCAGCCGCCTCGAAGGCTACCTCACCGCACAGCAGATGAGCCCAGCGCGCCTCTCGCGCACCGGGCGCGCGCGGAAGCTTGACCACCCGCGCTGGCTCCTTGCCGGCCAGCTCTTCGAGGAAACCTTCGACCGAGGAGATGTCGGCAAAGCGATGCAGCCGCTCGCAGTGCAGCCGCAGCTCGGCCGAGGTCTGCGCTCCGCGCAGCATCAGCATCGTCAGCAGCGCCACCGAAGCGGCGGGCAGGCTGAACACGCGCGCCATGTTGTGCTCGAAGCGCACCACGCGGCTGCCGCTGCCTTCGAACGCCAGGCTCAGGCTCTTCAGGCCGTCGACGGCGGTCAGCACCTCGGCCTCGGTGGCGTTGATGACCGGGTCACGTGCGGTCTTCTGGTTGACGCCGGCGACCAGCGAGTTCAGCGACAGCGGATAGGTGTCGGGCACGGTGTGCTGCTTCTCGACCAGCACGCCGAGCACGCGGGCTTCCAGCGGGGTCAGTGCCCTCACGCTTCAGACACCATAGCCATCGTCCGCGGATATGACCGCGCCGTTGATGAAGTGGCTCTGGTTGGCGCAAAGCATCATCAGCACGACGTCCAGGTCCTGCGGCTGGCCGACGCGCTTGCGCGGCAGCATCTGCATCAGCTTATGGCCGGCCTCGGTCTGCCAGTGATGGTGGTTGATCTCGGTGTCGATGTAGCCCGGGCACAGCGCGTTGACGTTGATGCCGAAGCGGCCCCATTCCAGCGCCATGGCCCGTGTCATGTGGATCACTGCGGCCTTGCTCATCGCATACACGCCGATCTGGCCGAGCACGCGCAGCCCGGCCATCGAGGCCACGTTGACGATGCGCCCGCCAATGAAGGTGCCCGGGGCGGCGCCGCGCGAGCGCGCGATCATGCGCTTGCCCACTTCCTGTGCAACGAAGAAGGCGCCGCGGGTGTTGGTGTCCATCACGTAGTCGTAGTCCTCGGGGCTGACGTCGATCAGCTTCTGCGTGGTGCTCACGCCGGAGTTGTTGACCAGGATGTCGATCGTGCCCATCTCGGTCTCGGCATGGGCCACCGCGGCCTTGATGCTGTCGTTGTCGGTCACGTCGAGCGTGACCACGTGCGCGTCGCCGCCTTCGGCCTCGAGTTCGGCGCGCAGCGTCTTCAGCCGCTCGATGCGCCGCGCTGCCAGCACCACCCCGGCACCGGCCTTGGCCAGCGTGCGCGCGAACTGCGCGCCCAGCCCGCTCGACGCCCCAGTGACCAGCGCGACGCGGCCCGACAGATCGATGTTGTAGCTCATGAATCCTCCTCGAAAAGCTCGCGTCCACGATAGCACGCAGCCTGCGACGCGCCTGCCTTGCACCGACCCGCGGCAGGCTCGCCCTCGCGGGGACATCTCTAAAAAGCACGATCGTTCTATTTTTATCTCGGCGCAGCTAGAATCGCCGCACTCTTTGCATCCCTGGAGACCCGTCATGAACCCGCAGCAGATCCTGGAGACCTACGGTCCGCGCGAATCGATGGAGTACGACGTGGTCGTGGTCGGGGCCGGTCCGGCGGGGCTGTCGGCGGCCATCAAGCTCAAGCAACTGGCCGCCGCCGCGGGCAAGGAGGTGTCGGTGGTGGTGCTGGAAAAGGGCTCCGAGCCCGGCGCCCACATCCTCAGCGGCGCGGTCATGGACCCGCGCGCGATGGCCGAACTCTTCCCCGACTGGAAGGCACAGGGCGCACCGCTGCTGCAGCCAGTCAGCGGCGACGACGTGCTGATGCTGCGCCCTGACAGCGCCGCGCGCGTGCCCGACTTCTTCGTCCCCGACTGCATGCACAACGAAGGCAACTACGTCATCAGCCTGGGCGCAGTGACCAAGTGGCTGGGTGCTCAGGCCGAAGCGCTGGGTGTGGAGATCTTCCCCGGCTTCACCGCGGCTGAAGTGCTGTACGACGACAAGGGCGCGGTGCGTGGCGTGGCCACTGGCAACCAAGGCATCGGCAAGGACGGCGAGCCGATGGACAGCTTCCAGCTCGGCATGGAGCTGCTCGGCAAGTACACACTGTTCGCCGAAGGTGCGCGCGGTCACCTGGGCAAGCAGCTGATCGCGAAGTTCCAGCTCGATGCCGGGCGCGACCCGCAGACCTATGCCATCGGCGTCAAGGAGCTGTGGGAAGTGAGCGCAGCGCAGGTCAAGCCCGGGCTGGTGGTGCACACCGCCGGCTGGCCGATGGACGACCACACCTACGGCGGCGGATTCCTCTACCACCAGGAGGACCACAAGGTCACGCTCGGCTTCGTGGTCGGGCTGGACTACAAGAACCCCTGGCTCAGCCCCTTCGAGGAGATGCAGCGCTGGAAGACGCACCCCAGCATCCGCGCGCACATCGAAGGCGGCAAGCGCATCGGCTACGGCGCGCGCGCCATCACCGCCGGCGGCATCCTCAGCCTGCCCAAGCTGGTGTTTCCCGGCGGTGCGCTGATCGGCTGCGATGCAGGGTTCCTGAACGCCAGCCGCATCAAGGGCAGCCATGCGGCGATGAAGACCGGCATGCTGTGCGCCGAAGCCGCGTTCGCGGCGCTGCAAGCCGGGCGCGCGCAGGACGAGCTGAGCGCCTTTGCCGAAGCCTTCAAGGCCAGCTGGCTGCACGAGGAATTGGACCGATCGCGCAACTTCAAGCAGTGGTTCAAGAAGGGCCGCCTGGTGGGCACACTGATGACCGGCGTCGAACAATGGCTGCTGCCCCGGTTGGGCTTCAAGAGCCCGCCGTGGACGATCCACCGCACGCAGGCCGATCACCTGTTTCTGAAGCCGGCAGCCGAGTGCACGCCGATTTCCTATCCCAAGCCCGACGGCAAGCTCACCTTCGACCGGCTGAGCAGCGTGTTCATCAGCAACACCAACCATGAGGAACAGCAGCCCGCGCACCTGACGCTGAAGGACGCCAGCGTGCCGGTGTCCATCAACCTGGCGCGTTATGCGGGGCCGGAGTCACGCTACTGCCCGGCCGGCGTCTACGAGTTCGTGAAGAACGACGACAACTCGGACCGACTGGTCATCAACGCGCAGAACTGCGTGCACTGCAAGACCTGCGACATCAAGGACCCGACGCAGAACATCGTCTGGGTCACGCCCGAAGGCGGCGGCGGGCCGAACTACGCGGGCATGTAGGCCGGTACACGCAGCGGCTGCGCGCCGCAAGCAGGTCTCGGGGCGGCGGTCCGGCGTCCACTTATACCGCGGCCTCGGCCGTGTCCAGCACCACGCGGCCGATGATCCGGCCGGCTTCCAGGTCGCGCAGCGCGGCCTCGGCTTCTGCCAGCGGGCGCACCTGCACCGCAGGCAGCTTGAGCTTGCCGTCGCGCACCAGCTGCACCAGCTCGCGGATCTGCGTGGTGTTGCCGACAGCCGAGCCGCGCAGCGACACCTCGCGCATGGCCAGCGCCGGCAGCGGTACTGGCAGCGCGCCACCGAACAGACCGACCACGACCATCTGGCCGCCCTTGCGCAGTGCGGGCAGGGCCAGTTGTGTCGTCGCCGGCGCGCCGACGAAATCGACCATGTGCGCCAGGCCGATGCCGGAGATCTTCAGCAACTCGGTCGGCCCGGGCGTGGTCTTCAGGTTCACCGTGGCCGCGGCGCCGACCGCGGCCGCGGCCTGCAGCTTGGCATCGTCGATGTCACAGGCAATGACGCGCTGGTGGCCCATCGCGGCCAGCACCGACAGCGCCATCAGGCCCACGCCGCCGCAGCCGAGCACGGCCACCCAGTCGTCGGCCCCGAGCGTGCCGAACTTCTGCACCGCCGAGTAGGCGGTGACGCCGGAGCAGGCCAGCACCGCAGCGCGGGCCGGGTCCAGGCCCTCGGCATCGACCAGGTAGCGCGAGTGCGGCACCAGCAGGTGCGTGGCAAAGGCGCCCTGGATGCCGACACCCATCGCGCGCATGTTGTTGCACAGGTTGTCGCGGTCGCTGTTGCAGGCCCAGCACTGGCCGCAACCGATCCACGGGTTGACCAGCACGTGCCGCCCCGGCGCGATACCGGTAACCTTGGCGCCGACGGCCTGCACGATGCCGATCGGCTCGTGGCCCAGCGTCAACGGCAATTGCGTGCCGCGCTCGGACAGCTTGAGCTTGTTACCGCCACCGAGGTCGAACCAGCCTTCGCGGATATGCACGTCGGAGTGGCAAACGCCGCAATGCGTCAGGCGCACCAGCACCTCATCGGGGCCGGGCTGCGGGGTGTCACGCAGGCGCTTCTGCAGGGGCTGGCCCCATTCGGCAACGTCGTAGCTTTGCATGGCGGGGCCTTTGTCAAGGGAAGGTTTCGGCCGACACGTTGACGCAACTTGCCGGGCTGCATAGCATCGTAGTCAAATCTGAATCACAGTTCAAGTTTCACCCGATGCAACCCAGCCCCGGCCTGTCCAGCGGCGTGCGTGCGGCCAAGCAGTCGCGCAGCCGGCTCAAGCACCTGGCGCTGCTCGAAGCCGGGCGGCGACTGCTCGATACGCAGGACCTGGGCACGCTGTCGGTGGCGCAGCTGACGCGCGACGCCGGCATGGCCGTGGGCTCGTTCTATTCGCGCTTTGCCGACAAGGACGCCTGGTTTGCCGAGCTGCTGCGCGTCACCGGCGAGCAGGTGCTCGCCGACACGGCCTCGCTGCTGGCCAGCGCACGCTGGCTGCGCGCGCCGAACGAGCGCAAGGTGGCGCTGATCGTGCGGCATGTGGTCGACATCCACCGTGCGCACCGCGGCATCTTCCGCGCCGCCCACTTCGACTCGGCGCGCTCCCAGCTCTACTGGCCGCAACTGCATGCCTTCGGTCGGCGGCTGGCCGACTCGGTGCACCAGGCGCTGCATGCGCACCTGCTGCGCGTGCCGGCGCGGCAGCGCCGCTTGCGTGTGGGCGTGGCGCTGCAGCTGGTCTATGGCGCGCTGGTCAACGCGGTGCTGCATGACCCCGGTCCGTTGAAACTGGCCGACAAGCAGATCGAGGCCGAGCTGACGCGTGTGTTCCTCGGCGCCGTGGGGATGGACTGAAGCTCAACCGGGAATTCGCACCGGCAGGTGGCTGATGCCGCGTACGAAGTTCGACAGCAGCCGGGTTGGCGGCCCCGTCACCTCGATCACCGGGAAGCGCTTGAGGATCTCCTGCCACAGGATTTTCAGCTGCATCTCGGCCAGGCGGTTGCCCACGCAGCGGTGGATGCCGAAACCGAAGCTCAGGTGCTGGCGCGGCCGTGCGCGGTCGATGATGAAGGCGTCGGGGTTGTCGATGGCCTCCTCGTCGCGGTTGCCCGACAGGTACCACATCACCACCTTGTCGCCTTTCAGGATCTTCTTGCCGGCCAGTTCGATATCCTGCAGCGCAGTGCGCCGCATCATCGGCAGCGGCGTCTGCCAGCGGATGATCTCCGGCACCATGCTGTCCACCAGGCCTGGGTTGGCGCGCAGCTTGGCCCACTCGGCGGGGTTCTGACTCAACGCCAGCAGCCCGCCGGTCATCGAGTTGCGCGTGGTGTCGTTGCCGCCGACGATCAGCAGCACCAGGTTGCCCATGTACTCCAGCGGTGGCATGTTGCGCGTGGCCGGGTTGTGCGCCAGCATCGACACCAAGTCGTTCTTCGGTGGAGCGTTGACGCGCTCGTTCCACAGCCGTGTGAAATAGACCAGCATCTTGCCCAGCTCGGCCAGGCGCGCCTCCTGCGATTCGACCAGATGGTCCACCTCGGGCACCGAGGTGGCCACGTCGGACCACCAGGTCAGCAGCTTGCGGTCCTCGAAGGGGAAGTCGAACAGCGTGGCCAGCATCTGCGTGGTCAGCTCGATCGACACGCGCTGCACCCAGTTGAAGTCCTCGTTGCGCGGCAGTTCGTCCAGAACCTTGGCGGTGCGCGCGCGGATCGTGCTTTCCATCGATGCCAGGTTCATCGGCGCGACGATCGGGCTGACCGCCTTGCGCTGTTCGTCGTGCTTCGGCGGGTCCATCGCGATGAACATGTGCAGCCGCTGCTTGACGTCCGGTGCGTTCCACAGCGCGATGCCTCCCTGGGTGTAGTCGGACGAATAGATGCCGTGGTTGGTGTCCACGGTCATGATGTCCTTGTACTTGGTCACCGACCAGAAGCGGCCGTAGAAGTCGTTCTCGGTGAAGTGCACTGGGTCGTCGCGGCGCAGCCGCGCGAAGTAGTGGCCGATGGTGTCTTCCTGGAACAGGCGCGGCTTGCTGACGTCGATGTCGTCGAGCGGCATCGAGAAGGCCTCCTCGCGGGCCAGGGCCTGCAGTTCGGCGTCGTGGGTCGTGGGGGCGACGTGTGCGTTCATTCGCTTCTCCAGGTTCAGCTCAGCGATGGGGAAAGGTTGCTGGGGCAAAGCGCGCGCCGCCAGGCTTAGAGCGGACGCCGCGGATCCGGCTTTGCCGGGCCGTTGGCGGTGCCCCCTCGAGGGGGAGCGCCGAAGGCGCTGCGGGGGTGGTCAATGTTGACCTTCGGGCAAGCGCAGCACGATGCCGTCCAGCGCGTCGCTCATGTCGATCTGGCAGGCCAGCCGCGAGTTGTCCTGCGTGCCGGCGGCAAAGCTGAGCATGCTTTCCTCCATCTCGGTGCGGGTGCCGGTCCTGGCCAGCCAATCCGGGTCGACGTAGACGTGGCAGGTGGCACAGGCGCAAGCGCCGCCGCAGTCGGCGTCGATGCCGGGCACGCTGTGGTCGACGGCAGCGCGCATCAGCGAAATGCCGTTGGTGGCATCGACCTCGTGGCGCGTGCCGTCGTGCTCGAAAAAGATGACTCTGGGCATGGTGTTTCCGGGTGGTGGATGAGGCGGGTCACATTCGGCCCCGCAGCCTGCGGCGCATCATAGAAAAATTCGAATCTCAGTTCAAGTTTTGTGCGTGACGAGGTCATGTTGCGTCGCGGCAAAAACCCGGCGCGGGGCTAGCACCGGCGTGGCGGTCCTACACTGCGGCGCAGGAGACCAGGAGACCCGAATGCACCCTTCGATCCATGCCCGGCAGACGCCGGAGAAGCCCGCCTACCGCATGGCCGGCAGCGACCTGACGGTCAGCTATCGCCAGCTCGACGAAGGCTCGAACCGGCTGGCACAGCTGCTGCGCCGCCTGGGCCTGCGCGTCGGTGACCGCATCGCGCTGATGCTGGAGAACCACCCGCGCTACTTCGAGATCTGCTGGGCGGCACAGCGCGCCGGCATCATCTACACCGCCATCAGCAGCCGCCTGACCGCCGGGGAGGCGGCCTACATCGTCGGCGACTGCGGCGCCAAGGTCTTCATCACTTCGATGGCGCTGGCCGGCCAGGCCGCCGAGCTGCTGGGCCAAACGCCGAAGGTGCAGACGCGGCTGATGCTCGACGGCACGATCGACGGCTACCAGGCCTACGAGGCCGCAGTGGCCGGCTGTCCCGCCGAGCGCATCGCCGACGAATCGGCCGGCGGCGACATGCTCTATTCGTCGGGCACCACCGGCCGGCCCAAGGGCGTGTACGTGCCGCCCGAATCCACCGACATCGCCTTCGTCAACTCGCTGCTCAAGGTGTGCATCGGGCCGTTCCAGATGGGGCCTGACACCGTGTACCTGTCGCCCGGGCCGCTGTACCACGCGGCACCGCTGCGCTTTGCCATGGCGGTGATGCGTCTGGGCGGCACGGTGGTGGTGATGGAGCACTTCGACGCGGCCGGGTTCCTGCGTCTGGTCGCGCAGCACCGCATCACCCACACCCAGGTGGTGCCGACGATGTTCGTGCGCATGCTCAAGCTGCCCGACGCACAGCGCCTGGCGCACGACCTGTCGAGCCTGCGCATCGCCATCCATGCGGCGGCGCCGTGCCCGGTGCCGGTGAAGCGGCAGATGATCGACTGGTGGGGCCCGATCATCTGGGAGTACTACGCCGGCACCGAGGGCATGGGAATGACGCTGGTCGGCTCGACCGACTGGCTGACGCACCCCGGCACGGTGGGCCGCGCGGTGGTGGGCGTGCTGCACATCTGCGACGACGACGGCAACGAGCTGCCCCCGGGCGAGAACGGCGGCGTCTACTTCTCCGACGGCAAGGTCTTCGAATACCACAACGACCCGGAGAAGACCGCCGCGGGCCGCAATGCCAAGGGCTGGACCACGCTGGGGGACATCGGCTACATGGATGCCGAGGGCTACCTGTACCTGACCGACCGCAAGGCCCACATGATCATCTCCGGCGGCGTGAACATCTATCCGCAGGAGGCCGAGAACCTGCTGGTCACCCACCCCAAGGTGCTGGACGTGGCGGTGTTCGGCGTGCCGAACGAAGAGTTCGGCGAGGAGGTCAAGGCGGTGGTGCAGCCGCGCGACATGGCGCAGGCCGGAAAGGCGCTGGAGCAGGAGCTGATCGCCTTCTGCCGCGAGCAGCTGTCGGCCATCAAGTGCCCGCGCTCGATCGACTTCCAGGCCGAGTTGCCGCGCCACCCGACCGGCAAGCTCTACAAGCGGCTGCTGCGCGACAAGTACTGGGCCGGCCACGCCAGCAAGATCGTGTGAGGGCCGGGCCATGAACGACAGCGCGAAGATCCCGCCGGCGCTGCACAAGGTGGCGGTGATGGGCGCCGGCGCCGTCGGCAGCTTCTACGGCGCGATGCTGGCGCGTGCCGGCCATGCGGTGACGCTGATCGGCCGGCCGGCGCATGTGCAGGCCATCCAGCGCGACGGCCTGCAGTTGGAGATGGGCGGGCAACGCCACGTTGTACGGCTCGATGCCGGCAGCGACCCGGCCGCGCTGGCCGGGGCTGACCTGGTGCTGTGCTGCGTCAAGTCCGGCGACACCGAGGCCGCGGCGCTGCAGATGGCGCCGCACCTGGATCCCGCGACCCTGCTGATGAGCCTGCAGAACGGCGTCGACAACGCAGCGACGCTGGCCCGCCATGTGCCGTGCCGGGTGGTGCCCGCGGTGGTGTACGTGGCGGTGGCGCTGGGCGGGCCGGGCGTGGTGCGCCACTTCGGCCGCGGCGACCTGGCCATCGGCGCGATGCCCGGCGGCACGCAGTCCTCCGTGCCCGAGTGGCCCACGCTGCAGACGCTGGTGGACTTCTTTGCCAGCGCGCAGGTACCGGTGCGCATCGTGCCCGACGTGGCCGTGGAGCTGTGGGCCAAGCTGTTGGTCAACTGTGCCTACAACGCCATCTCCGCCCTGGCGCAGATGCCTTATGCGCGCTTGGCGGCGCAGGCCGACATCCGTGCACTGCAGGAGGACATCGTGCGCGAGGTCATCGCGGTGGCGGCGGCGTGCGGCGTCAGCCTGCCGCTGCAGGTCTCGCTGGACGCGGTGGCGAAGATCGCCGTCGGCATGCCGAGGCAGCTGTCGTCCACGGCGCAGGACATGGCGCGGCGCAAGCCCAGCGAGATCGACCATCTCAACGGCTTCGTCGCCCGGCGCGGCGCTGAGCTCGGCGTGCCCGCGCCAGTCAACCGCACGCTGCACGCGCTGGTGAAGCTGGTGGAATCGGGCTACGACGCGCCATGACCGCGCTGCCCGAGACCTTTGCGCAGGCGTTGCGTGAGTTGGGTCTGGCCGGTGCCGGGCCGCTGTCGGGCGAGCCGCTCGTCGGCGGTGTGTCGTCCGACATCTGGCGCGTGGATGCCGAATCCGGACCGCTCTGCGTCAAGCGCGCGCTGCCCACGCTGCGCGTGGCGGCGCTGTGGCAGGCGCCGATCGAGCGCAACCGCTTCGAAGCACGCTGGATGCAGGTGGCGGCCGAGGCTGTCCCCGGCTGCGCAGCGCGCGTGCTGGGCCAGCACCCGCAGCTGGGCGTACTGGCCATGGAATACCTGCCGCAGCACGCGCTGTGGAAGCAGCAGCTGCGCGACGGCGATGCCGATCTCGACACCGCGCGGGCGGTAGGCCGAGCGCTCGGGCGCATCCATGCATACAGCGCGGCGCGGCCGGCACTGGCGGCGGACTTCGCCAGCCAGGCGATCTTCTTCGACATCCGTCTGGAACCCTATCTGCTGGCCACGGCCGCGGCCCACCCTGACCTGGCACCGCAACTGCGCGCGCTGGTGCAGGCCACGCAGGCGCAGGCCAAGGCTCTGGTGCACGGCGACGTCAGCCCGAAGAACATCCTGGTCGACGCCCATCGGCCGGTGTTCCTGGATGCGGAATGCGCGGTCTGGGGTGATCCGGCCTTCGACCTGGCCTTCTGCCTGAACCACCTGCTGCTCAAGTGCCTGTGGACGCCGCCCGCGGCGCCCGGGTTCCTGGCCTGCTTCGACGCGCTGGCGACGGCCTACCGGGCGGAGGTGGACTGGGAGCTGGTCGACGATGCGGAGCGCCGTGCAGCGCGTTTGCTGCCTGGGCTGCTGCTGGCCCGGGTGGACGGCAAGTCGCCGGTGGAATATCTGGTCGACGAGGCGCCGCGCCGCACGGTGCGGCGCGCGGCCCGCGCGCTGCTGACCCAGCCCGTCGACCGCTTGAATGACGTGGCGCTGGCCTGGCGCCGGGAGATCGCTGCATGACCGACACACGCATCCGCCGCATCCACGCACGGCGCGTCTGGGACAGCCGTGGCCGGCCCACGGTGGAAGCGGAGATCACGCTGCACGACGCAAGCGTCGGCCGCGCCATCGTGCCGGCCGGCGCGTCCACCGGCACCCGCGAGGCGCTGGAGCTGCGCGACGGCGGCGCGGCCTTCGGCGGCCTGGACGTGCAGCGCGCTTTGGGCCATGTGCGCGGCGAGATCGCCGCAGCGCTGTGCGGCCACGACGCCGCCGACCAGGTCGCTCTGGACCGCTGCCTGATCGAGCTCGACGGCACGCCGGCCAAGACCCGGCTCGGCGCCAACGCGACGCTGGCGGTGTCTCTGGCTGCCGCCCATGCGGCGGCGGCATCGGCAGGCCTGCCGCTGTACCGCCTTCTGGGCGGCGAACCCGCGACGACGCTGCCGCTGCCGCAGATCCAGATTTTTGGCGGTGGCGCGCATGCAGGGCGCAGGGTCGACGTCCAGGACTTCATGGTCGTGTGCCCCGGCGCGACGAACTTTGCGCAGGCGCTGGAATGGACGGCCGAGGTCTACCGCGCCGCGGGGCAATTGATGCAGCGCCGCGGCGCGCTGCATGGCGTGGCCGATGAAGGTGGCTGGTGGCCCGATTTCGACAGCAACGAGCAGGCGCTGCAGACCCTGGTGCAGGCCATCGAGGACGCGGGTTATGTGCCGGGAGAGCAGTTGGCCATCGCGCTCGACGTGGCGGCCTCCGAGTTCGGCCACGGCGGCCGCTACCGGCTGGCGCTGGAATCGCGCGAGCTCGATGCCGACGGCATGATCGAGATGCTGCTGCGCTGGACCGAGCGCTATCCGATCGTCTCGATCGAGGATCCGCTGGCCGAGGACGACCTGGACGGCTTCGCTCGCTTCACCCAGGCGGCGGGCCACAAGCTGCAGATCGTCGGCGACGACCTGCTGGTGTCGCATGCGCCGCTGCTGCGCGAGGCTGCCGCCGCCGGCGCCGCCAACTGCGTGCTGCTCAAGCCCAACCAGCGCGGCACGCTGAGCGAGACGCTGCATGCTTGGCAGACGGCGCGCGAGCTGGGGTATGCCGGCATCGTCTCCGCCCGCTCGGGCGAGAGCGAGGACACCAGCATCGTGCACCTGGCCCTCGGCTGGGGCGTGGGGCAGCTGAAGGTGGGTGCCTTCGCGCGCAGCGAGCGCATGGCCAAGTGGAACGAGGCGCTGCGTATCGAGGAGCACCTGGGCGAGCGCGCACGCTTCGCCGGCGCCGGGGTCTTGGGCTGGAGCCGCTAGCGCCGCGGCTTGCCGCGGCCCATCAGTCGGCTGAGCATGCTGCCTTCGGGCCGCGCGGCCGGGTGGCTGCGCATGACCATCAGCGCCGAGGTCAGGTACAGCGCGTTCAGCAGCCGGCAGGCGCGGTCGGTGCTCATGCCTGGCCAGCGGGCGATGTCGCGCAGCGAGGCCGATTCGCTGCGCAGCCGGTCGGCCGCCGGGCCGAGCGCACCGGGGGCGAGCAGGCGGTCCTCGCGCGACAGCGTCACGCGATAGGCGGCGTTGCCGGCAATCTCGGACAGCAGTTCGCTGCGCGGGCCGTTCAGCGCCAGGTTCCACAGAAGCGGCTTCAGCGGGTGGTAGTGCTCCATGCGGCCCACCCGCTCGTGCATCCAGTGGCCGGGCGGGCGCATGCCGGGGGCGTCGCAAGACAGCACCTTCAACGCCGCCAGGCCGTCGGCCGTGGCCAGCGTCATGTCGCGCGGCGAGTGGTAGACCAGCTCGCTGGGGAACACGGTGACCGGCCAGACCAGGCCGTCGTACTGCAGGCAGATAAGCGCTGACTGGCGATGGCGCATGCAGGCGGCCAGGATCTCCAGCACGTCGCCGTCCTCGCGGCGGCTTTCCAGGTGGCGCAGGTCGGACAGCAGTGTGGTCGGCAGCAGCGTGGGCTCGCCGAGCTGCGCGAACACGCTGGAACTGCGCTCCAGGCGCATGCGCTCGTAGGCGCTGATACGCCAGAGCGTGGAATCCAGAAAATCACGCATCGTCCGGCACCCCCTGGCCCCCGGGCCGAATCCCGATTCTGCCGGAGATGGCCGGCGAAATCATGTCCGAAGGTGTTACAGGCCCGCCTGCGCGCCAGTCGCTGGGCGCGGCGCCGGTCCACTGCCTGAAGGCGCGCGCAAAGCTCTTCTCGCTGCGGTAGCCAATCTGGTGCGCGATCTGCTTGACCGGCTGACGCGTGCGGCGCAGCAGGTCCTGCGCGCGGCCACAGCGCACCTCGTCCTTCAGCGCCTGCACCGAAGCGCCCTCTTGCTGCAGGTGCCGGTGCAGCGTGCGCAGCGACACGTTCAGCGCCCGCGCCAGGCCTTCGGCGTGCAGCGCATCGGCGGCGGGGTCGTGCAGTAGCTCGCGAACTCGCTGCACCAGCAATCGGTCGCGCCGGTACTGCAGCACCGTCAGCGGCAGCGCGTGCTGCAGCATGGCGCGAAGGGCCCGCTCGTCGCGGCGCAGCGGAAGTTCCAGGTAGTGCGCGTCGAAGCTGAAACCGGCGCGCGGCGCGTCGAAATGCATCTCACCCGAAAACAGCAGCGGGTACACGGCAGCATGGGGCGGTGCGGCGAAAGGGAAGGCGGTGTCGCGCAGCGCGATGCGCGAGTCCACCGCCCAGCAGGCATAACCATGCACGTAGCGCAGGCTGGTGAGCAGACAGAACTCGCGCAAGCTGCCAAGATCGCGATGTTCCTCGATGGCCAGCGTGGCCACCTGGCCGTCGTCGTCCAGGCTCAGCACGATGTCGTCGGTGAACAGCCGGTGGTGCCTGCACCAGCGCTTGAGCGCGACACCGAGGTTGGGCGCACTCAGCGAGGCGCGGCACAGCAGTCCGTAGCTGCCCCAGGGCAGGCGGCGCGAGAACCAGCCCAGCGCCTCGTCGTCCAACTGTTGCATCGCCGTGCCGCAGAGCAGCTCGAACTGTGCAGCGGTGACGCGGGCTTCGGGCCGCCGCAACAACGAAGGCGCAATTTGTGCCCGTTGCAGGGCATCGGCAGGGTTGGCGCCATAACGCTCGAAGCCGCGCACCACCGCCTGCACGAAGGCAATGGGCGTGGCGGCCTGACGCGCGGCTGGCCGAACTGCGTCGGAACGGGCTTTGGACATCATTCGCAGTTTGGCCCGTGTTGGCACGATATGCAACCAATCTGGCGCCAAAGGCGAGGCCTGTGCGCTTAAGCTTCGCCATCGAACCCGGTGCCTGACAGCCGGGCCGCAGCAGGAGACCGGCATGGCAGCAGCAGACGAAGGCGTGGGCGGCATCGAGCCGGTGGACGGCCTGTCGCGGGTGCGCGGCGAGCCCCATGCCGCGCTGTCCGAGCAGACGATCCCGGCGCTGCTGGCCGACACGGTGGCGCGCTTCGGCGAGCGGCCGGCGGTGCTGTTCCGCGAACAGGGCGTGCGCTGGACCTGGCGCGAATTTGGCGCCGTGGTCGACGAACTGGCGGCGGGGCTGCTGTCGCTGGGCCTGCAGCGCGGCGACCGCCTGGGCATCTGGTCGCCGAACCGCGCCGAATGGCTGGTGACCCAGTTCGCCACCGCGCGCATCGGCGTGATCCTGGTGAACATCAACCCGGCCTACCGACTGTCGGAGCTGGAGTACGCGCTCAATGTCTCCGGGTGCCGCGCCATCGTCACGGCCGAGCGGCTGAAGACCTCGATGTACCTGCAGATGCTGCAGACGCTGGCACCGGAGCTGGCGCACTGCGCGCCAGGTGCGCTGAAGGCGGCGAAGCTGCCGGCGCTGCAGTGGGTTGTTCGCATGGGCGCAGAGGCCACCCCTGGCATGCTCAACTACGACGCGCTGCTTCAGCGCGGGCGCGCCAGCCTGCAGGCACGGCAGCTCGATGCGTTCAGCGCGGGCCTGAATTGCCTCGATGCCATCAACATCCAGTTCACCAGCGGCACCACTGGCAACCCCAAGGGCGCGACGCTGACACATCACAACGTGCTCAACAACGCGCGCTTCATCGCGCAGTGCATGGGCTTCAGCGAGGCCGATTCGCTTTGCATCCCGGTCCCGCTGTACCACTGCTTCGGCATGGTGCTGGCGGTGCTGGCCTGCGTGTCCAGCGGCGCGCGCATGGTGTTCCCCGGCGAAGCCTTCGAGCCGCTGGCCACGCTGCAGGCTGTGGCCGAGGAACGCTGCACCGCGCTGCACGGCGTGCCGACGATGTTCATCGCCGAACTGGACCATCCGCGCTTCGCCGAGTTCGACCTGTCGTCCCTGCGCACCGGGATCATGGCCGGCTCGCCGTGCCCGATCGAGACCATGAAGCGCGTGGTCGCGCAGATGCACATGCACGAGGTGACCATCGCCTACGGCATGACCGAGACCTCGCCGGTGTCCTTCCAGAGCAGCACCAGCGACCCGCTGGACCGACGCGTGTCCACCGTTGGCCGAATCCAGCCGCGGCTCGAGGCCAAGGTGGTGGACCCCGCTACCGGTAAGGTGGTGCCGGTGGGCGAGAAGGGCGAGCTGCTGGTGCGCGGCTATTCGGTGATGCAGGGTTACTGGGGCGACCCGGCGCGCACGGCCGAGGCCATCCGCGACGGCTGGATGCACACCGGCGACCTGGCCACCATCGATGCCGAGGGCTACTGCAACATCGTCGGCCGTGCCAAGGACATGCTGATCCGCGGCGGCGAGAACGTCTACCCGCGCGAGGTCGAGGAGTTCCTGTTCCGCCACCCCAAGGTGCAGTCGGTGCAGGTCTTCGGCGTGCCCGACCCGAAGTACGTCGAGGAGGTCTGCGCCTGGATCACCCTGAAACCCGGTGAACAATGCACCGAGCAGGAGATCCGCGACTTCTGCCGCGAGCAGATCGCCCACTACAAGGTGCCGCGCTACATCCGCTTCGTCGAAGAGATGCCGATGACCATCACCGGCAAGGTGCAGAAGTTTGTGATGCGCGACAAGATGATCGAAGAGCTTGGTCTGAGCGTTGCGAAGACCGCCTGACCCTGGAGTCCCCTAAATGATCTCTCTGACCACCGGCCTGCGCTTCGCGCTGGGCGACACCCTCGACATGCTGCGCGACAGCGTGCAAGCCTTCGCGGCCGAGCAGATCGCCCCGCGCGCCGAGGCCATCGACCGTGACAACCAGTTCCCCGCCGACCTGTGGCGCAAACTGGGCGAGCTGGGCCTGCACGGCATGACGGTGACCGAGGAATTCGGCGGCAATGAGATGGGCTACCTGGCGCACATCCTCGCGATGGAAGAGGTGTCCAGAGCCTCGGCATCGGTCGGCCTGAGCTATGGCGCCCATTCCAACCTGTGCGTCAACCAGATCCACCGCAACGGCAGCGCGGCGCAGAAGGCCAAGTACCTGCCGAAACTGGTCAGCGGCGAGCACGTCGGCGCGCTGGCGATGAGCGAGCCCAACGCCGGCTCCGACGTGGTCAGCATGAAACTGCGCGCCGACTTGAAGGGCGACCGCTACGTGCTCAACGGCAGCAAGATGTGGATCACCAACGGCGGCGACGCCGACACGCTGGTGATCTACGCCAAGACCGACCTCAATGCCGGCGCCGGCGGCATGACCGCGTTCATCGTCGAGAAGGGCTTCAAGGGCCTGAGCTTCGGCACCAAGCTCGACAAGCTGGGCATGCGCGGCAGCAACACCTGGCCGATCTTTTTCGACGACTGCGAGGTGCCGGCCGAAAACGTGCTGGGCGGCGAGGGCAAGGGCGTCAAGGTGCTGATGAGCGGCCTGGACTACGAGCGCGCGGTGCTGTCCGGCGGGCCGCTGGGCATCATGGCCGCCTGCATGGACGTGGTGCTGCCCTATGTGCACGAGCGCAAGCAGTTCGGCCAGAGCATCGGCGAGTTCCAGTTGATGCAGGGCAAGATCGCCGACATGTACAGCACCTGGTCGGCCTGCCGCGCCTATGTCTACGCGGTGGGCCAGGCCTGCGATCGCGGCGACCACGCGCGCACGCTGCGCAAGGACGCCGCCGGCGCCATCCTGTACTCTGCGGAGAAGGCTACCTGGATGGCTGGCGAGGCGATCCAGGCGCTGGGCGGCAACGGCTACATCAACGACTATCCGGCCGGCCGGTTGTGGCGTGACGCCAAGCTCTACGAGATCGGCGCGGGCACGTCGGAGATTCGTCGCATGCTGATCGGCCGCGAGCTCTACGCGGAGTCCATGTAGCCATGTGCAGCCTCGACGGACTCTTTGCCAACAACCGCGCCTGGGCCAACCAGCGCGTGTCCGAGGACCCCGAGTACTTCACGCGCCTGGCCACGCTGCAGGCGCCCAAATACCTGTGGATCGGCTGCTCCGACAGCCGCGTGCCAGCCAACGAGATCCTCGGCCTGGCCCCGGGCGAGGTCTTCGTGCACCGCAACGTGGCCAACCTGGTGGTGCACAGCGACCTGAACTGCCTGTCGGTGCTGCAGTACGCGGTCGACGTGCTGAAGGTCGAGCATGTGATGGTCGTCGGCCACTATGGTTGCGGCGGGGTGCAGGCGGTGGTCGAACGGCGCCTGGTCGGGCTGGTCGACAACTGGCTGCGCCACGTGGCCGATGTCGCCTTCAAGCACATGAGCCGGCTCGACCGTCACGGCGATCCGGTCGAACTCGGTCGCCGGCTGGTGGAGCTGAACGTGGTCGAGCAGGTGTCCAACGTCTGCCGCACGACGATCCTGCGCGACGCGTGGAAGCGCGGCGACAAGGTCGAGGTGCATGGCCTGGTGTACGGCCTCGACGATGGTCTGCTGCGCCCGCTGGGCATCAGTGTCGACGGCCGCGGCCAATGGGAAGAGCGGCACGAGGCGTCGATCCAGACGCTCGCGTCGATGAACGAGAACGGATGACCATGCAAGCGCTGAAAAGCCAGATCGACACCCGCTCGGAAGATTTCCGCGCCAACGCCGCGCGCATGCGCGAGATCGTCGCCGACCTGCGCGCCAAGGCCGAGGGGGTGGCACAGGGCGGCGGCGAGGTGGCGCGCGCGCGTCACGAAGCTCGCGGCAAGCTGCTGCCGCGCGACCGCGTCGCGCACCTGCTGGACCCGGGCACGCCCTTCCTCGAAGTGGGCCAGCTGGCCGCGCTGGGCATGTACGACGACGAGGCGCCGTCGGCGGGCGTCATCACCGGCATCGGCAGCGTGATGGGCCGCGAGTGCATGATCGTCGCCAACGACGCCACGGTGAAGGGCGGCACCTACTACCCGATGACGGTGAAGAAGCACCTGCGCGCGCAGGAGATCGCGCTGCAGAACCATCTGCCGTGCATCTACCTGGTCGATTCGGGCGGCGCCTTCCTGCCGCGGCAGGACGAGGTCTTCCCCGACCGTGACCATTTTGGCCGCATCTTCTACAACCAGGCCAACATGTCGGCCGCCGGCATCCCGCAGGTGGCGGTGGTGATGGGCTCGTGCACCGCGGGTGGCGCCTACGTGCCGGCGATGAGCGACGAGACCGTGATCGTGCGCAACCAGGGCACCATCTTCCTCGGCGGTCCGCCGCTGGTGAAGGCCGCTACCGGCGAGGTGGTCAGCGCCGAAGACCTGGGCGGCGGCGACGTGCACACCCGCCTGTCCGGCGTGGCCGACCACCTGGCCGAGAACGACAGCCATGCCCTCTTCATCGCGCGGCGCATCGTCGCCAGCTTCAACCGCAGCAAGCCGACGACCGTCACGCTCGAGCCCAGCGAGGAGCCGCTTTTCGACCCGCAGGAGATCTACGGCATCATCCCTGTCGACACGCGCAAGCCCTACGACGTGCGCGAGATCATCGCGCGCATCGTCGATGGGTCGCGCTTCGACGAGTTCAAGGCGCGCTACGGCGCCACGCTGGTCACCGGCTTCGCGCGGCTGCACGGCATGCCGGTGGGCATCGTCGCCAACAACGGCATCCTGTTCGGTGAGTCGGCCCAGAAGGGCGCGCATTTCATCGAGCTGTGTGCGCAGCGCGGCGTGCCGCTGCTGTTCCTGCAGAACATCACCGGCTTCATGGTCGGGCGCAAGTATGAAAACGCCGGCATCGCCAAGGATGGCGCCAAGATGGTCACCGCGGTGGCCACCGCGCAGGTGCCCAAGCTGACCGTGCTGATCGGTGGCAGCTTCGGCGCCGGCAACTACGGCATGTGCGGCCGCGCCTACAGCCCGCGTTTTCTGTGGATGTGGCCGAACGCGCGCATCAGCGTGATGGGCGGCGAGCAGGCGGCCTCGGTGCTGGCCACGGTGCGGCGCGAAGGCATCGAGGCCAAGGGCGCCACCTGGTCGGCCGAGGAGGAAGCGGTGTTCAGGAAGCCGCTGCTCGAACAATACGAGCACCAGGGCCACCCGTACTACGCCAGCGCGCGACTGTGGGACGACGGCGTGGTCGACCCGGCGCAGACGCGCCGCGTGCTCGGCCTTTCTCTGGCGGCGGCACTGAACGCGCCGATCCTGCCGACGCAGTTCGGCCTGTTCCGCATGTGAGGCGCGCCATGTTCACCAAGATCCTGATTGCCAACCGCGGGGAGATCGCCTGCCGCGTCATCAAGACTGCGCGCCGAATGGGCATCGCCACGGTGGCGGTGTATTCCGAGGCCGATGCCAACGCGCGCCATGTGCGCCTGGCCGACGAGGCGGTGCTGATCGGCCCGCCGGCAGCGCGTGAGTCCTACTTGATGGCGCAGAAGATCCTCGACGCGGCCAAGGCCACCGGTGCGCAGGCCGTGCACCCGGGCTACGGCTTCCTGTCGGAAAACGATGCCTTCGCCGAGGCCTGCGCGGCGGCCGGCATTGTCTTCATCGGCCCGCCGGCCTCGGCCATCCGAGCGATGGGCAGCAAGTCCGCAGCCAAGGCGCTGATGGCCAAGGCCGGCGTGCCGCTGACCCCCGGCTACCACGGCGACAACCAGGACCCGGTGTTCCTGGAGGCGCAGGCACGCGACATCGGTTTCCCGGTGCTGATCAAGGCCAGCGCCGGCGGAGGCGGCAAGGGCATGCGCCGCGTCGACAAGGCGGAGGACTTCGCCGTCGCATTGGCTTCCTGCCAGCGCGAGGCGAAGAACGCTTTCGGCGACCAGCATGTGCTGGTGGAGAAGTACGTGCTGCGCCCGCGCCACATCGAGATCCAGGTCTTCGGCGACACGCACGGCAATTGTGTCTACCTGTTCGAGCGTGATTGTTCAGTGCAGCGCCGCCACCAGAAGGTGCTGGAGGAAGCCCCCGCCCCGGGCATGACGCGCGAGCGCCGCGCCGCGATGGGGCAGGCGGCGGTGGAGGCGGCCAAGGCGGTGGGCTATGTCGGCGCCGGCACGGTGGAGTTCATCGCCCACCAGGACGGCAGCTTTTACTTCATGGAGATGAACACCCGGCTGCAGGTCGAGCACCCGGTGACCGAGATGATCACCGGGCTGGACCTGGTGGAATGGCAGTTGCGCGTCGCCGCCGGCGAGCCGCTGCCGCTGCGCCAGGACCAGCTGGCCATCGACGGCCATGCGATCGAGGCGCGCATCTATGCCGAAGATCCGGACAAGGGCTTCCTGCCTTCCACTGGCCGACTGCTGCACTTGTCGCCGCCGGCCGAAAGCGAGCATGTGCGCGTCGACACCGGGGTGGAGCAGGGCGATGCCATCACGCCGCACTACGACCCGATGATCGCCAAGCTGATCGTCTGGGACCGCACTCGCGAGGCCGCGCTGGCACGCATGCGCCAGGCGCTGGCGCAGTACCGCGTGGCCGGCGTGGCCAACAACGTGGAGTTCCTGTCCCGGTTGGTCAGCGTGCCGTCCTTCGCCAATGCCGACCTCGACACTGCGCTGATCGAGCGCGAGCAGGCCAACCTGTTCCCGGCCAAGACCGCGGTGCCCGACGAGGTGTGGCTGTTGGCCACGCTGGCCGAGCTGCAGCGCGAGGCCGCGACGGCACGGCATGCCAGCGACCGCGAATCGCCTTGGCGCATGCTCGACGGCTGGCGGCTCAACGGCCAGGCCTCGCGCGCCATCACGCTGCGCCACGGCGAGGCGGTGCAGGCGGTGACGGTGCAGGGCGTGGTCGGTGGCCACCAGCTGGGGCTGGACGGCCGCATGGTCTTCGTGCGCGGCACGGCCGGCGCCAACGGCCAGCTGCATGCGCAGCTGGGCGAGCGCCGCGTCAACGCGACCGTGGTGGTCAGCGCCGAGCGCCGGCATGTGTTCTTCGAAGGGCGCTCGTGGCCGCTGGCGCTGCTGGACACGCTCAACAAAGGCGGCGGCGGCGAGGATGTCGAAGGCGGGCTGAAGGCGCCGATGCCGGGCAAGGTGATTGCGCTGATCGCCGCCGTCGGTGCCAGCGTGGAAAAGGGCGCGCCGCTGCTGGTGCTGGAGGCGATGAAGATGGAGCACACCATCAGCGCGCCGAAGCGCGGCACGGTCAAGGCCTTCCGTTGTGCGCCGGGCGACCAGGTGGTCGACGGCGTCGACCTGGTGGACTTCGAGGTGGTGGAATGACGAGCGTACGCATTGTCGAGATGGGGCCGCGCGACGGGCTGCAGAACGAGAAGCAGCTGGTGTCTCTGGCCACCAAGCTGGAGCTGATCGAACGCCTGGCCGCGGCCGGGCTGCGCGAGATCGAGGCCACGTCCTTCGTGTCGCCGAAGTGGGTGCCGCAGATGGGTGATCATGATGCGCTGATGCGCGCGCTGCCGCGCCGCGCGGGCGTGAGTTACCCGGTGCTGACGCCGAATCTGCAGGGCTTCCACGCGGCGATGGAGGCTGGCGCCGACTACGTGGCGGTGTTTGCCGCGGCCTCGGAGGCCTTCTCGAAGAAGAACATCAACTGCTCGATCGCCGAGTCAATAGAGCGCTTCCTGCCGGTGATGGCCGAAGCGCGTGATCGCGGCGTCAAGGTGCGCGGCTACGTGTCCTGCGTCATCGCCTGCCCCTACGAAGGCGCGGTGGCGCCGGCCAAGGTGGCCGAAGTCGCGCAGCGCCTGGTCGACATCGGCTGCCACGAGGTGTCGCTGGGCGACACCATCGGCGTGGGCACGCCGGCGTCGGTGCAGCGCATGCTGGAGGCGGTCGCCGTCCGCGTGCCGCTGCAGCGGCTGGCCGGCCACTACCACGACACCTACGGCATGGCGGTGGCCAACGTGCACGCGTCCTACCTGTTCGGGCTGCGCGCCTTCGACGCCTCGGTCGGCGGCTTGGGCGGCTGCCCCTATGCCAAGGGTGCCACCGGCAACGTCGCCACCGAAGACCTGGTCTACCTGCTGCACGGCCTGGGCACCGACACCGGCATCGACCTGGACGCGCTGGTCGACGTGGCGTCCTGGATCAGCTCTCAAATGGGCCGTGAGCCCGCGTCGCGCGTCGCACGCGCCTTGTTGGCCAAGCGGCCGAGAGTCGCGGCGTGATGATCCTGTACCACTGCATGAGCGCGCGTTCGTTCCGCGCGCTGTGGATGCTGGAGGAGCTGGGCCTGCCCTGTGACCTGCGCATGCTGCCCTTTCCGCCGCGGGTGCTGAAGCGCGAGTATCTGGAGACCAACCCGCTGGGCACGATCCCGCTGCTGATCGACGGCGACTCGCGCCTGACCGAATCAGCGGCCATCTGCCAGTACCTGGCGGTGCGCCATTCGCCGCGCGCGCTCAATGTCGAGCCGGACGAAGCCGGCTTCGCCGACTACCTGAACTTCCTGCACTTTGGCGAAGCCACATTGACCTTCCCGCAGACGCTGCTGCTGCGCTATGGCCAGTTCGAGCCGCCCGAGCGGCGCCACCCGCAGGTGGTCGACGACTACGGCAAATGGTTCCTGGCACGGTTGCGCACGCTGGAGCCGCGATTGGAGGCCTCGCCCTTCCTGGCGGCGGGCCGTTTCACCGCCGCCGACGTCTCGGTGGGTTATGCATTGATGCTGGCGGAGGTGCTGAAGCTGTCGCCGCGCTTCACGCCGGCGATCGCCGCCTATTGGCAGCGGCTGTCGCAGCGTCCCGCGTTCCTGAGCGCGCTGCAGGTGCAGAAGCGCGCGGCGCTGGCTCAGGGCGTGCCTACCGGCTCGTCGGCCGCCTGAACCGCGCCTGCGCCATGCCACCGCCGACCCTGCGCCCACGTTCGCCGCAGTCGCCGGACAGCGGCAAGCGGGTCAGTGCGGCCGAGGCGGTGCACCTGATCCGCGATGGCGATACCGTCGCCACCTCGGGCTTCGTCGGCATCGGCTTCGCCGAGGAGATCGCCATCGCGCTGGAGCGGCGCTTCGAAGCCGAGGGCGCGCCGCGCGGGCTGACGCTGGTGTATGCCGCCGGGCAGGGCGACGGCCACCACAAGGGGCTGAACCACCTGGCCCACGAAGGCCTGGTCGGTCGTGTCATCGGCGGGCACTGGGGACTGGTGCCGGGCCTGGGCAAGCTGGCGGTGGACAACAAGATCGAAGCCTACAACCTGCCGCAGGGCGTCATCTCCTGCCTGTACCGCGACATCGCTGGTGGCCGCCCCGGGCACCTCAGCTGCGTGGGCCTGGGCACCTTCGTCGACCCACGCCACGGCGGCGGGCGAATGAATTCGCGCACCACCGCGCCGCTGGTCGAATTGCTGCAGGTCGGCGGCGAGGACTGCCTGTTGTACAAGACCTTCCCGATCCAGGTGGGCATCATCCGCGCCACCACGGCCGATGCCGACGGCAACCTGACGATGGAGCGCGAGGCGCTGACGCTGGAAAGCCTGTCCATCGCCACAGCGGTGCACAACAGCGGCGGCATCGTCATCGCGCAGGTCGAGCGCATCGCCGAACGCGGCTCGCTGCAGCCGCGCCAGGTGAAGGTGCCCGGCGTGCTGGTCGACTGCGTGGTGCTGGCCGACCCCGAGCACCACTGGCAGACCTTCCACACCCGCTACCACCCCGGCTACTCGGGCGAGATGCGCGTGCCGGTCGACCAAATGCAGCCGATGCCGCTGGACGTGCGCAAGGTCATCGCGCGCCGCGCGGCGATGGAGCTGCATGCCAACAGCGTGGTCAACTTAGGGATAGGCATGCCCGAGGGCATTGCCAGGGTGGCCAGCGAGGAGCGCATCGTCGACCTGATGACGCTGACGGCCGAGCCCGGCGTCATCGGCGGCATCCCGGCCGGCGGGCTGGATTTCGGCGCCGCCATCAATACCCAGGCAGTGATCGACCAGCCCTACCAGTTCGACTTCTACGACGGCGGCGGTCTGGACCTGGCCTTTCTGGGCCTGGCGCAGGCCGATGCCGAGGGCAATCTCAACGTCAGCAAGTTCGGTCCGCGGCTGGCCGGCGCGGGCGGCTTCATCAACATCAGCCAGAACGCCAAGCGTGTGGTCTTTGTCGGCACCTTCAATGCCGGCGGCGTCAAGATGGCGGTGCAGCAGGGCCGGCTGCAGATCGAGCGCGAGGGCCACACGCGCAAGTTCGTTACCGCCGTCGAACACCGCACCTACAGCGGTCGCCATGCGCGCCAGCGAGGCCAGCCGGCGCTGTACATCACCGAGCGCTGCGTGCTGCGCCTGGGCGACGCGGGGCTGGAGCTGATCGAGATCGCACCGGGCATCGACCTGGAGCGCGACCTGCTGGCGCAGATGGACTTCATGCCGCTGATGCCGGCGCCGCCGCGGCTGATGGACGCGCGCATCTTCGCGCCGGGCCCGATGGGCCTGCGCGACGACCTGCTGCACCTGCCGATGCAGCGGCGCTTCAGCTACGACGCGCTGCAGGGCATCTTCTTCGCCAACTTCGAAGGCCATGTGGTGCGCGACAGCGCCGACGTCGAGGCCATCCGCGAAGCGGTGCAGCGCTGCCTGGCGCCGCTGCCGCACAAGGTGCCGGCGATCGTCGACTACGACAATTTCCATGTCGCGCCGCAAGTCCTGGACGAGTATTCGCAGATGGTCAGCGAGCTGGCGCAGCGCTTCTACACGCACGTCACCCGCTACACCACCAGCGCCTTCCTGCGCGTCAAGCTTGGCGAGGCCTTGCGCCAGCGCGGTGTGGCACCGCACATCTTCGAAAGTGCCGAGCAGGCGCGCGCCCACCTGGCCGACGATTGAGCCGGCGCTTCAGCCTTGCAGGCCGCGCGGCGCACGCGAGACGCGCGAGCTCAGCGCTGGCGCTTGACGGCCTCGCCCAGCGTGATCACCGCCATCGCGTAGTAGCTCGACCAGTTGTAGCGCGTCACGGCGTAGAAGTTCTGCGTGCCGGCGACGAAGCTCGGCGCCGCGCCGCCGTTCTGCAGCTCCACCAGCGCCAGCGGGCCGGCATGGGTGCGGCCGGCGTCGTCGAGCTCGGCACCCAGCGCCAGCATCTGCTCGGCGCTGAAGCTGGGCAGGATGTCGGGCTGCAGCAGCGTGGCCCGCGCGCTGGTGTCCACCGGCGGCGCCACCTCGAAGGTGGTGGCCATGCCGCGCTGCCAGCCGTGCGCGGCCAGGTAGTTGGCCACGCTGCCGACCGCGTCGGCGGGGCTGCCGTTCAGGTCGATGCGGCCATCCTCGTCGAAATCCACCGCGAAGCGGTTGATGCTACCGGGCATGAACTGCGGCAGACCCATCGCGCCGGCGAAGGAGCCCTTGGGCTCGGTCGGCTCCAGTCCCTCGCGCCGGCTCCACACCAGGAACTCTTCCAGTTCGCCGCGGAAAAAGGCGCTGCGGTCGCTGCGCCCGCTGGGGAAGTCGAAGGCCAGCGTGGCCAGCACGTCGAGGACGCGGAAGTTGCCGGTGATGCGGCCGTAGAAGGTCTCGACGCCGACGATGCCGACGACGATCTCGGCCGGCACGCCGAAGCGCTCCTCGGCACGCTGCAGCCAGTCGGCGTTGTCCTGCCAGAAGCGCGCGCCGGCGGAGATGCGCTGCGGCTCGACGAAGCGTTCACGGTAGGCGGCCCAGTTCTTGGCCGTGCCGGCCGGTGGCGGCATCAGCAGCCGCTGTGCCGCGCTCTGGCGCCGCGCCTGCGCCAGTTGCGCCTGCACCCAATCGGCCGGCAGCTGGCGCCTTTCGGCCACCTGGGCGGCGAAATCGCGCACGTCCTGTCGAGCGGCATAGGGGCTGAGGCTGTCCTCGGCGGCCCCCTCGCGCGCCTTGGCCTTGCGGGCCGGTGCGTCGTGGGGCAGCGCGAGCAGAACGGGAAGGGCCAGCCACAGCAGCCGGCGCGGGATCAAAGCCATGCCGCGATTATCGGCCGCCTGTCGCGGCGGCCAATGCGGCAAAGCGTTTCCACCAGCCGCGCGCGAGGCCGGGGCGGCCGCTTTGCCCATAGCGCGAACGGTCCAGCGCCTCCAGCTCCAGCGCCAGCGCTTCGCCGGCCAGGCCCAGGTGCTGGCGCACGCGCTGGGCCCGCGTGCGCGGCGGCTCATGCGGCTGCACCGGCACCTTCAGCAGGGCGAGGCGCTGCTGGATGCGCCGCTGCAGCCGTTGCCACGGGTCCTGGCGGTGGCGGTCCCACAGCGCCCAGCCGGCGGCCGCCAGGCTGCCGGCGCACAGCAGCGAGATCAGCGCCAGGGCCAGGTCCTGCCAGGTCGGCGCCTGGACCCCCAGGCTTTGCAGCAGCTTGAATTGCTGGCCGCGCGAGTAGTTCATGACCCACTGGTTCCAGCGGTTGTTGGCCAGCTCCAGCGCGCTGCGCACGCGCGCCAGCAGCTGCGGGCTGACGCTGCCCAGCGCACCGGCCATCAGGCCCTGGCGCGGCAGCAGGCTGGCGCCGCGGATGATGCGGTTCGGCGAGACCGTGGCGGTGGGGTCCACGCGCACCCAGCCTTCACCCGGCTGCCAGTATTCGGCCCAGGCGTGGGCATTGCTCTGGCGCACGATGTAGTAGCCGTCCACCGGGGTGGGGTCGGTACCCTGGTAGCCGGTGACCACGCGCGAGGGCACGTCCATCGCCCGCAGCACCACCACCAGGCTGGCCGCGAAGTGTTCGCAGAAGCCCAGCTTGCGGTCGAACCAGAACTCGTCGACCGCGTTCTTGCCGTAGCTGCCGGGCTCCAGCGTGTACAGGTAGTCGCCGTCGCGCAGGTGCCGCAGCACCGCCGCCACCAGCGTGCGCGGGTCGGCCTGCGCCAGGTCGGTCCTGCGGCGCAGCGCCGCGGCCCACTCGAGGGTGCGCGGGTTGTGGTCCGGCGGCAGCGCCACATGCTCGCGCAGCGCCAGCGTCATCTGCCGCGGTCCGTGGCGGTGCATCGGCCAGGCCGAGGCCTGGAAGCGCAAGCGTTCGGCCACCGGCCGCTCGGTCTGCCATTGCAGGTCGCCGCGCAGCCAGGCGTTGATGCCCTCCAGCTGCGGGGCCGCATCGCTGCGGTCCGGCGTCAGCTCGAGCAGCGGCAGCAGGGCCAGCCGGCTCGGCTCGAGCGTCATCTCGTAGCGCAGCGGCTGGCCGAGCAGCTGCAGCTCGCTGCGCAGCCGCGGCGTCATGGTGTTGGCACCCGGCTGGCGCGTCCACTCGCGGCCGTCGAAGCGTGTCAGTACCGGCCCGCGGAAGTACATCGCCTCGGGCGGCGGCACGCGGCCGTCGAAGCGGATGCGAAAGGCGACTTCGTCGTCGTTGGCGATCTCGGCCATCGCACCCATCTGCATCGTTCCGGACAGGCCGGTCTTGCCGGCCGCATCCTGCGGCATGCCCCACAGCGGGCCGATGCGCGGGAACAGCAGGAACAGCGCCACCATCAAGGGTGCTCCGAGCGCGGCGGCACGCGCCGCCAGCGCGCCGGCTTGGCGCAGCGGAGGCTTGCCCACCGGCATGTGGGCCAGCACCAGCGCCGTCAGCAGGCCCCACACCGACAGCAGCATTGCCACCGCGGTGGCCAGCGACTGCGAGTACAGGAAGTTGGTCAGCACCAGGAAGAAGCCGAGGAAGAACACCACCATGGCGTCGCGGCGCGCACGCAGCTCCAGCGTCTTCAGCGCCATCAGCACGACGAGCATGGTCACGCCGGCCTCCTTGCCGAACAGCGTGCGTTCCGACCACAGCGTCAGCGCCGCGGCGACCATCAGCACGCCGGCCACCGCCCAGCGGCTGGGCAGCGGCGCGTTGGTCACGGCCAGGTGCGCGCGCCAGAACAGCATCAGCGCTGTCAGCGCCATGCACCACGGCGCCAGGTGGGCGTAATGCGGCAGGATGGTCCAGCCGATCACCGCCAGCTGGAACAGCGTGTCGCGGCTGTCGCGCGGCAGGTGCCGCCAGCCGGGCCAGGCGCGATGCAGCGCCCTTGGTGGAGTGCTCAGTGCCACAGCGCCAGTTCGCGCAACAGGCGCCGCTGGTGAGCGTCGCCGCGATCGGGGGCGAACTGCTGACTGGGCAGCCGCAGGCCGTAGACCAGGCCCTGTTGTTCAGCGGCCAGCACCCAGGCGGTCAGGCGCGACAGCCGGCCTTCGGCGCCAGCGGAGTGAGCGCCCTGCGTGGCCTGCCATTCCAGCCACAACTCGCGGCTGCTTTCGGCCGTGGTCTCGCGGCTGACCAGCTGCCCGCTGCGCGCTGCCTTCTTCCACACCACCTGCCGCAACCCGTCGCCGCGGCGCCAGGCGCGCACGCCGTCGAGCTCGCTGCCCTGGCCCTGACGGGCCTGCGGTGCGCCGCCGGGAGCGCTCTGCGCCAGCGGCAGCGGCGGCGTCGGTTGTTCCGGCCGGGGATAGGCCAGTACCGGGCTGGCCGGCCGCCAGTGCGTCCAGGCGCGGAACAGGCCGAAGGGAAACCGCGTTTCGACTAACAGCGCGGGCACCGGATGCCAGCCGCGCGACGTCGGCACCATGCTCAGGCTGGCGCTGGCCTGGCCCTGTTCCGGCACGTCGCACCAGGCGTCGCGCGGGTCGTGCGGGCGTTCCTGAAAGCGCAGGCCGATGCCATGGCGCGCGCCACCCGGATTGGACATCACCACCTCCAGCAGCGCCGGCTCGCCGGCAAACACCGGTGTGGCCGGACGCAGATGCAGCGTCAGCCCGCGCAGGGTGCCGTGCGTCAGGTGGATCGACACCAGGCCGCTGCCGGCCAGCAGGAAGGTCAGCACATAGCCCAGGTTGAGCTGGTAGTTGATCGACGACACCAGCATCACCAGCAGCGTCAGCCCGAAGGCCCAGCCGCCGCGGGTGGGCAGGATGTAGATGTTGTGCTGATTCAGCGTCCAGGTGTCGGTGACCGGGTGACGCGCCAGCCACCAGTGGCGGAAGCGGCCGCGCAGGCCGGTCTGCGCCGAGCCCGAACGGGGCGCCGACGGCACGTCCTTGGGCCAGACCACGGGCGTGCTCACGCCCTAGGGAATCGGGGTCGCCTCGACCATCGCGCGCACCTGCTCGATGGCGCCACGCCCCGCACCGGGGATGGGCTGCAGCCGGTGGGCAATGGCCTGTGGCAGGATGGCCTGCACGTCGTCGGGCGCGACGTAGTCGCGTTGCGCCATCAGCGCGCGCGCCTTGGCCACGCGCAGCACGGCGATGCCGGCGCGCGGGCTCAGGCCCTCGACGAACCACTGGCCCGAACGCGTGGCCGCGATCAGCGACTGCAGGTAGTCGAGCAGCGCCTCCGCGGCCAGCACCTTGCGCACCGCCTGCTGCGCCTGCTCCAGCTCGCCGGGCTGCATCACCGCCGGCATGCGGGTGATCAGCTCGCGCCGGTCCTCACCGGTGAGCAGCGCGCGCTCGGCGGCGCGGTCGGGGTAGCCCAGCGTGATGCGCAGCAGGAAGCGGTCGAGCTGCGATTCGGGCAGCGGGTAGGTGCCGAGCTGGTCGGTCGGGTTCTGGGTGGCGATGACGAAGAAGGGTTTCGGCAGTGCGCGGGTTTCGTTTTCCACCGACACCTGCTGCTCTTCCATCGCCTCGAGCAGCGCGCTCTGTGTCTTCGGCCCGGCACGGTTGATCTCGTCGGCCAGCAGCACCTGTGCGAACACCGGGCCGGGGTGGAAGACGAAGGCCTCCTTGCTGCGCTCGAAGACACTGACGCCGACCAGGTCGGAGGGCATCAGGTCGGCGGTGAACTGCACGCGCGAGAACTTCAGCCCCAGGCACACCGCCAGCGCGTGGGCCAGCGTGGTCTTGCCGACGCCGGGCACGTCCTCGATCAGCAGGTGGCCGCCGGCCAGCAGGCAGGCCACACAATCCTCGATCTGCGAGCGCTTGCCGACGATGACACTGCCGATCTGGTCCACGAGGCGCGAAATCTGGCGCGCTACACTCGAATTCATTCACGACACGTTAACCCAAAACGCCGACCGGGCCCCTTATGAGCACCGCGTACTACAGTCATCCGGAGTGCCGTTTGCACGATATGGGCGCGGGCCACCCCGAGTGCCCGCAGCGTCTGGACGCGATCTCCGACCACCTGCGCGCTACCGGGGTGGACATCGCGTTGGAGTTTCATGACGCGCCGGTGGCCACGCTGGAGCAGCTGGGTCGGGCGCATGCCAGCGGCTACGTGGCCGAGGTGCTGGATCACATGCAGCGGGTGCGCGACGAGGGCGAACACTATGCGGTCGACCCCGACACCACGGTGGGCACCGGCACGCTGCAGGCCGCGCTGCGCTCGGCCGGTGCGGCGGTGGCGGCCACCGACGAGGTGCTGTCAGGCCGCGCCAGCAATGCCTTCTGCGCCGTGCGTCCGCCAGGCCACCATGCCACGCGCGACCAGGCGATGGGCTTCTGCTTCTTCAACAACGTGGCCGTGGCGGCGCGCCATGCACTGGACGTGCATGGCCTGCAGCGCGTGGCCATCGTCGATTTCGACGTGCACCACGGCAATGGCACCGAGGACATCATCGCCGGCGACGACCGGGTGCTGATGGTCAGCTTCTTCCAGCACCCGCTGTACCCGTTCAGCGGCGGCACGCCGCTGGGCACCAACATGGTCAACCTGCCGATCCCGGCCTACAGCCGCGGCGGCGCGGTGCGCGAGCTGATCGAGATGATGTGGATGCCGCGGCTGGAGGAATTCAAGCCCGAGATGGTCTTCATCTCCGCCGGCTTCGACGCCCACCGCGAGGACGATCTGGGCCAGCTTGGCCTGGTCGAGGCCGACTACGAATGGATCACCCAACGCATCAAGGCGCTGGCCGATCGCCATGCGCAGGGGCGCATCGTCTCGTGCCTGGAAGGCGGCTACAACCTCAGCGCCCTGGCGCGCAGCGTCGCCGTCCACCTGCGCGTGCTGGCGGACATCTGATGCGCCCGAGCCGGGGGGTGCGGCCGCGTGCCGGAGGCGGCGCATGCAGAACCTGAAGTCGTTGCAGCAGGCGCTGAACGACCTGACGCCGGCCGGTGCCGCCATCGAGCTGGCCGTGCTGTGTGGCGCGCTGGCCGTGGCCTATGGCCTGGTCTGGCTGGTGCGCGGCCGCACCGGCAGCACCGGGCCGGGCATCTGGTTCGGCCGCCGGCTGTACGACGGCGTGCTCTTCCCGATGCTGGCATTGTTGGTCGGCGTGATCGTGCGCTGGGCGCTCAAGGACCTGCTGCCCGTGGGCCTGCTGCGCCTGGCAGTGCCGATCCTGACCAGCCTGTTGGTCATCCGCCTGAGCGTGCAGGTGCTGCGCACCGCCTTTCCGGCCTCGATGCTGGTGCGCCGCCTGGAGCGCACCGTGTCCTGGTTGGTCTGGGGCGGCCTGGTGCTGTGGCTCACCGGCGCGCTGCCTTTCCTGATGGAGGAGATGGAGGCCGTGCAATGGCGCATCGGCGGCGCCAGCGTCTCGCTGCTGATGATGATGCAAGGCGCGCTCAGCGCCGGCGCGGTGCTGCTGCTGGTGCTGTGGCTGTCGGCCACCATCGAGTCGCAGCTGCTCAAGGGTGCGGTCGGCAGCAGCATCTCGGCGCGCAAGATGGCAGCCAACGCCACCCGCGCGATGCTGCTGGTGATCGGCGTGCTGGTGGCGTTGACGGCGGTGGGCATCCCGATCAGCGCGTTGTCGGTGCTGGGCGGCGCCATCGGCGTGGGCATCGGCCTGGGCCTGCAGAAGCTGGTCGCCAACTACATCAGCGGCTTTGTCATTCTGGCCGAGGGCTCGTTGCGTATCGGTGACCTGGTCAGGGTCGACAGCTTCGAGGGTCACATCACCGACATCAAGACGCGCTACACCGTGATCCGCGCGCTCAGCGGGCGCGAATCGATCGTGCCCAACGAGATGCTGCTCACGCAGCGTATCGAGAACCTGTCGCTGGCCGACCGCAACGTGCTGGTCAGCACGGTGGTGCAGGTGGCCTACGGCACCGACCTGGACGCGCTGATGCCCGAACTGGTGGCAGTGGCCCGCGCTGTGCCGCGGGTGCTGTCCGACCCCGGGCCCGGCGTGCAGTTGTCCACCTTCGCGTCCGATGGCCTGGAGCTGACGCTGCTGTTCTGGATCTCCGATCCGGAGAACGGGCAGGGCAACGTGCGCTCGGCAGTGAACCTGGCGGTGCTGCGGATGCTGAACGAGCGCGGCATCGAGATTCCCTATCCACAGCGGGTGCTGCACGGCCTGCCCGTGGCGGCGCCTGTGGCGCCGCCGCCCGCCCTGGCTCAGCCCGGGAACAGCGCGTAGGGCGGCGGCGGCTCCTTGCCCGGCGGCACCCAGGCCGGCGCCGGCTGCCCGGCCGGGCCCATCGCCTTCAGGTAGGCATAGATCGCCTTGCGGTCGGTCTCGCTCATGGCCTGCATGTTGAAGTAGGGCATCGGCGGGCGCGGGCGCATCGTGCCCACGTGCTGCAGCCACTGCGCCTGCGACAGGTTGCTTGCGAACAGCCGCAGGTTGGTCGCATAGCTGGTGCCCCAGGGCCCGCGCCAGCCCAGCGTTTCGCCGGTGAGCCACAGCTTCTCGTCGACCTTGCCGGCGGCCTGCATGTAGCCGGGGGTGTGGCAATCGTTGCAGCCGGCGATCTGCACCAGGTAGCGGCCGCGTGCCACCAGGCTCTTGTCGTGCCCCTGAGCCGGCTCGGCCTGCGCCGCCGCCTGCAACAGCAGTGCGGTCGCAGCCAGCGTGGCGTTCATGCGGAACTTCGTCTTGCTCGTCTTCCTGAACATCGTGCATCTCCTCAGGTGTTGGGTGGGGTGGTGGCGGCGGTGGTGATGGCGGGCAGTGCCCCCAGCGGGCCGGCCAGCGTCGCGTCGGATGGGCGCTGCGCCTCCAGCGCCAGGCTCGAGGCCGCGGCCAGAGCGGCCAGCGCGGCGGTGGCCAGGGTGATCCAGTGAAAGTGCTTGGTATCCATGTCGTCTCTCCGCAATCCATGCCGGCCGCCGCGCGGGCAGCCTCAGCTCGGGTGGGTCAAGGTGGCCTGCGACAACTGCGTCCAGGCTTTGTCGTCCAGGTGCGGCCGGATGTGCGCCAGCAGCCCCATCAAGGCCTCGGGCGGCGTCTCGGCCTGCATGCCGCGCACGACCGCGGCACGCTCGTCCGGCGTCAGCGCCGGCAGCATCCAGCGGCCCACCAGCAGGTGCTCGCGCGGGTCGATCGATGCCATCAGCCTGCCGTGCAACTGCATCAGCTCGGCATCGCTGTAGTGCGCCCACAGCGCGGCGTTGTGCGCCGTCTCCTCGATGTGCATGTGCTGCAGGTTCGCCGCCACGAACAGCGCCAGGTGCCGGTACAGCCGCAGCGCCAGCGCCGCCCGTGCCTGGCGCGGTGCGGCGCGCAGCGTGGCCAACTCGTCGCGCAGCTCGCCGATGTGCTGCAGGTGCTCCTCGTGCTCGTGGGCGATGCGCACCGAGCCGCTCGGCTGCCGCGCCTCGATGGCCGGGTGCATGAAGTGATTCTCGTGGTGCACGTGGCTTTCGCACAGCGCCAGCAGCTCGTCGCATTGGGCCAGCGTGCACTGCATCTCATCGATGTCGGCCACGTCGATGCGGCCCACACGCAGCAGCGTGTCGCTCATGAAACTGCGCAGCGCCTTGTGGATCGGCGCGTACAGGTCCACGCGCGGCGCGCTGCCTGTGGCGGTCTGGGCTGGCGACTTGCTGGCGATCAGGGTGGGGGTCATGGTTGTGCTTCCTCGTCTGTGGGTTGCGGATCCTTGTGGGCATGTCGAAGAGCTTTCGACATGCTTCGCAGTGTTCCCGCGGCGGGACTTGGCTTCATCGCCCGAAGGAGCCAGCGCGGTCGGGGTCGATGGGCCATGCGCGGGCGCCGCCCGCATGGCCCGCGCGGCGTCAGGACGCGGGCTTCTTCGGCCTCGGCGAAGCGCTGCTCACCGCCACCATCTGCATCGGCTCGCTGCCGTGGTTCACGAACTGGAAGGGACGCTTCGGCGGCACCAGCACCGTGCAGGGCGCGGCGAAGCGCTGCGGGCCGCCATCGACCAGCAGCTTGCCGCAGCCCGTCAGCACCAGCACCACCAGTTCGCCGTCGTGGCAGGTCTCGACGCTGTGCGCACCGGGGTCCAGGCGCCGCATCCAGACTTCGAAGCCGTGCACCCCCAGGCTGCGGTCGGCGGCCGCAAACTGCTGTTCGCCGTCGCAGCGCTGCGGCTTCAGGTGGGCGTGGTGGACGATGTGCACGGGCGGGCGTCGAGTGTCGGCCCAGTCTGCGGCGCGTCGCGGCGCCGCGCATCGCCCAAAAGAGCCATTCGGCAGCACGCCGGCGGCTGCGCCAGAATCCGTCGATGCCCTCGCAGGAAACGCTGCCGGCCTTCGCGCTGGCCAAGATCCAGCCGCCGCGCCCGCGCAGCGCGCTGGTCGAACGCCACGCGCTGGAACGCACGCTCGGGCAGGCGCTGCAACAGGCCAAGCTGACGCTGCTGCTCGCCCCGGCCGGTTACGGCAAGACGGCCGCACTGACGCGGCAGATCCGCCAACTGCCCGAAGGCTGCGCGCTGGCCTGGATCAGCGCCGACGAGGACGACCCGCTGCAGCGTTTCCTGGCCTGCCTGACGGCGGCGCTGGAGCCCTTCGACCTGCCCTGGCGTGTCGCGCCCGAGGCGCTGGCCACGCTGGCGATGGGCGAACGCGGCCTGGGCGACGTGGCCGGCGAGCTGGTCAATGCGCTGGCTGCGGCCGAGCTGCCGCGCGGCCTGATCGTTGTCGATGACCTGCACCGCATCACCGACCCGCAGGTCTTCGAGCTGCTGCAGCGCATGCTGCAGCGCTGGCCCGAGCGCTGGGGCCTGGTGCTGGCCAGCCGGGTGGAGCCGCCGCTGCCGCTGGCGCGGCTGCGCGCCGCCGGCGAGCTGGCCGAATTCGGCCAGCGCCAGTTGCGTTTCAGCCCGGCCGAGGTGGATGCGCTGCTGGCGCTGAGTGGCCAGGCGGCAGAGCCCGAGCGCACGCGCGCGCTGCTGCAGCGCACGCACGGCTGGGCCGCCGGCTTGCGCCTGAGCCTGGCCGCGGGATCCGCGCTGGCGCCGCGCCGCGGCGCCAGCGCCACCCAGCGCCACCTGTTCGACTATCTGGCCTCGGAGGTGCTCGAGGACATGCCGCAGGCACTGCAGGCGTTTCTGCTGCATTGCGCGGTGCTGCCCGAGCTCACGGCCGAGCGCTGCGCGCAGGTCAGCGGCGACACGCAGGCCTCCCGGCTGCTGGAGGAGGTGGAGCGCCGCGGCCTGTTCGTCAGCGTGCTCGACACCGAGCCGCTGACGCTGCGCCTGCACGACCTGTTCCGCGACTTCCTCGAAGACCGCCTGCTGCGCCTGCACCCCGACAGACTGCCGGGGCTGCTCAAGCGCGCGGCCGAGCACGAGCCGGACCTGTCGCGCGCCGTCGGCTTCCTGGCCCGTGCCGGCGCCTGGGACGATGCGGTGCGCGTGCTGGCGCAGCGCGGCCCGGAGCTGCTGGCGGTGGGTGGTGGCCCGGGGCTGGAGCAGATGCTGGCGCTGTTCCCGCCGGCACAGTTCGAGCGCCATGCGGACCTGCACCTGCTGCGCGGACTGCTGGCCTTCAGCCGCTACGACTGGGACACGCTGTTCGAGGCCATGCACCAGGCCGCCGCTGGACATGCCGGCGCCGGGCGGCGGCGCGACGAGGCGGTGGCCAGCGCCTATGCCTGCGCCGGCCTGCACCACATCGGGCGCAAGGACGAGGCCAGCACGCAACTCCAGGCGTTGCGCGCACTGGATGTGGACGATGCGGCGCGGGCGGTCATCCTCTACATCAGCGCCTGGGACGCCTTCGCCGGCGAACGCAGCGAGGAGGTGGTGGGCTTCGTCGCCGCCATGCTCGACTGCCTGGAACGCATGCCCGACGTGCGCCTGTGGCTGCAATGCGCCAACCTCAGCCTGCTGGTCGGCCTGCCGGGCATGGGCGCGCTGCTCGAGCGGTTTGCCGTGGGCGTGACGCGGGTGGCCGGCCAGGCGCCGTCGCAGCTGCGCGCGGCGATGCTGCACGTGCGCGCCGGTCAGGCCATCGGCGCCGGCCGGCTGGACGAAGCCTGGGACTGGCTGCAGCGCGCCGACGAGGACTGCCGCTGGCTCGGCCGTCCGCGCCTGCTGATGACCGACAACGCTCTGACGCATGTGCTGCTGCACGCGCTGCGCGGCGAGCCCGAAGCGTGCTTCAGGCACGGCCAACAGGCCTACCAGGATGTGATCCAGAACAGCGCGCCCAGCCACCGCCGCGTGCACTTGTCGGACGTGCTGGCGGTGCGGGCGCGAGCCGCCTGGCTGCTCGGCGACGCCGACACGCAGCGCCGCGTCGACCAACTGCTGCACGAGGCCGCCCACCCATGGGAATGGGCCTCGGCGGCGCGCTGCCGTGCCTGGAGCCGGGCCTTCGTGGCGCTGCTCGACGGCCGGCTGGACGAGGCGCGCACGCTGCTCGAGCCGATGGCCCACGATATCGAGCGCTACCGCTACTACGCTGGCGCGCAGGCGCGTTTCATGGTGGCCGACATCCATGCGCGGCAGGGCGCACTGGACGCCGCCGCCGCGCTGCTGCGCCCGTGGTTGCAGCAGGTGCTGCAGTGCGGCGACAAGGGCGGCGCGCTGTTCGCCGGTGTGGCCGTGCTGCAGCGGCTGGCGGAGCAGCCCTGGGCCGGCCGGCTCGATGCCGCGCAGCGCGAGCTGCTGCGTCAGCTGCCGGCACTGCTCGGCCCCGGGCACGCCAGCAGGCCGGCCGCCGCCGAGGTGCCGGCCTCGGCCGTGGGTGCCCCTGGGCTGGAGGAGCTGTCCGAACGCGAGCGCGAGGTGCTGCAACGCATCGCCGCCGGCGACAGCAACAAGCTCATCGCCCGGGCCTTCCAGCTGAGCCCGCACACCGTCAAGCGGCATGTGGCCAACATCCTCGACAAGCTCGGCGTCGACACCCGCGGCCAGGCGGCCGCGCGCTGGCGGCAGCAGGGCTGAACCGGAGCCCTGCGGTCGGCCTGCCCGCCGCCGCCGCGGCGTGCCGCGCCTACAGCAGATCCTCGGCGATGAACAGCGACAGCAGCGCGGTCTTCAGCCGCAGGCCCAGGTCGGCGCCGGGCTCCTGCTGCTGCACCCGCTCGGCGGCGCCGTCGCGCGTCACCCATTCGATGCCCTGGCCGGCACGGCGCAACTTGTAGGTGCTGCCGGCATGGGCGCGCTGCAGCAGGCTGCGCAGCTCCCAGGCCAGCTCGGGCGAATCGATCAGCAGGCCCAGCTCGGTATTGGCCAGCGCCGAGCGGCCGTCCATGTTCATCGAGCCCATCAGCACCCAGCGCCGGTCGGCCACGGCCACCTTGGCATGCAGCCGCCCATCGGACGAGCGGAAGTCGCCGAACACCCCGGTCTTGCGGATCAGCCGCGGGCTCAGCTCGTGGATCGTCACGCCCATGTCGAGCATCGGCTGGCGGTAGCGCGCATAGGCGTGGTGCACCATCGGCTCGTCGGTGGCGGCCATCGAGTTGGTCAGCACCGTGACGCGCACCCGTGCCGCCGTGGCCTCGCGCAGCATGGCCATGCCGCGCACGCCCGGGATGAAATAGGGCGACACGATCACCACCTCGGAGCGCGCCTCGCGCAGCCGCCCCAGACCCTGGCCGAGCGCGCTGTCGTCCAGCGTTGCCGTCTGCACCACCTTGTCGGGCGAATCGGCCAGCACCTGCACCGGCGCGAACAGCAGTTCCAGGTGGCCGTCGGTCAGCTGCCGGCTCACCGCGCTATGGCCGAGCAGGTCGCGCCCACTCGGCGCGGCCAGCAGCCTGGCACGGCGCAACTGTTCAGCGAAGCGTTCGCGCTGCGCGGCTGTGTCGACAGTGCCCTGCAGCGCCTGCAGCGGGTAGGCATGGGTGCTGTTCCAGTAGCGCTCGAAGGCCTGTGTCAGCGGGCCCAGCACGGCGCCGGTGGCCAGGACATCCATGTCGACGAAGTTGGCTGCGCTGGCATGCATGAAGTACTCGTCGCCGACATTGCGCCCGCCGGTGACGGCCACGTGCCCGTCGGCGATGAACAGCTTGTTGTGCATGCGCCGATGCAGCTGCTCGAACTGGCTCGGGCTGAGCAGCAGGCGGGTCATCGGCGAGCCGCTGCGCACGGGCAGCGGGTTGAACAGCCGCACCTCGACGCGCTCGTGCGCCGCCAGCCCGGCCAGCAGATCGGCCACGTCGCCGCTGTGCAGGTCGTCCACCAACAAGCGCACGCGCACGCCGCGTTGTGCGGCGTCGCGCAGCGCCCCGAGGAACTGCCGGCCGGCGGCGTCGTCGGCGATCACGTAGTACTGCGCGTCCAGCGTGCGCTCGGCATGCCGGGCCAGCGCCAGCCGGGCGTCGAAGGCATGGTCGCCGGCGGGCAGCAGGCGCAGGCCCGACAGGTGGCGCTTGGCCGGCGGGGTCGAATCGATGGCGATGCGCGCCAGGGTGGTGTCCTGCAAGCGCGGTGCCGGATCTGCCGGCGCGGGGGACGGCAGATCCGGCAGGTCGGGCAGGCTGGCACAGGCACCGAGCAGCAGCGCCAGCAGCAGGGCGCCGAGCAGCGGGATGCGGTGGGTCGTGCGGGCGGTCATGGCGGTCTCCTGGGCACGGCGTCGGTGCACCGTTCGATGCCCCGAAGTCTGGGCTTCGGACCGCCGCCGCACATCGCTCGATGGAGCCATCGCGCCAGCGCCGGCGGGCCATGGCCGCCGGGCCATGCGCCGTCAGCGCCGCGCCCGGTACCAGGCCGCCGCCTGCCCCCGCGTCTGCAGCGCCAGCTTGTCCAGGATGTTGGCCACATGGCGCTTGACGGTGTGCGGGCTCAGGTCCAGCGCACGGGCGATCAGCTTGTTGCTGTCGCCGGCGGCGATGTGCGCCAGCACCTCGGCCTCGCGCGGGCTCAGTCCGGCCAGCGCATCGCCGGTCGCGGCCACCGGGGCCGCAACGGGAGCCTGCCGCAGCCGCTGCGCCTGCTCGGCCCAGCGGCGCAGTCGCTGCACGTACGCTGCGTCGAGCTGGCGGCCCCAGTCGGCGCGGGCCAGCGCCTGCAGCACGGCGGGGCCAGACAGCAGCACGGGCGCCATTTCGGTGGCGTCGTCGGTGGCCGCCAGCGCCGGGTGAAGTACCGCGCGGGCCGCGGCCGGCCCTTGGGTGGGCATCAGGGCCGCGGCCAGGCGCAGGCGCGTTTCCACCCCCAGGCCCAGCCGGCTGAGCAGCGCATCCTGTTGCAGGGCCGAGCGGCGTACGGCGATGGCCCGTGCCGTGTCGCTTGCGGCATCGGCCAGGTAGGCCGGCAGCAGCGCGCGCTGGGCCCGCGTCGGAGCTTCGAGCTCCTGCTGTGGTACACGCTCCAACGCGGTGGCGCACTGCTGCAGCCGGGCCGTGTCGCCCAGCAGGGCCGCCAGCCGCGCCTCGTGCAGCAGCAGCATGCTCTGGCCGTGGCGCCGGCGCGGGCCATCGGGTTCCTCGTCCATCAGCTCCGACGGCCGGCGCACCGCGGCCAGCGCCGCGGGCGCCTCGCCGCGCAGCGCGTGCAGCAGCGCGCGGCACAGCTGGGTCTGGGTGTAGAGGTTGCGCGTCTGGCCGAACCAGCGGATGTCTTGTTCCACCGCGCGCAGCAGGGCGTCGGCTTCATCGGGCCGGCCGGCCCACACCTCCAGGAAGGCCTGCACGGTGACGGCCAGCACGCGCAGCGGCGTGTGGCCGTCCTGCGCATGGCGCAATGCGCCGCTGACGTAACGCTGCAGCGCCGGCACGATGCCGGGCAAGCCCAGGTAGCGTGCCACCGGTGAGGCCTGGTACCAGCCGATGGTGCTGTCCAGCCGCTCGACCACGTCCAGCTCGCGGTGGAAGCGCGGGGCCACCTGATCGAGCGGCCCGCCGTCCAGCGCCTGCCACATGTGCGCGCGCAGCGCGCAGGCCAGCGCCTCGTCGTGCAGCGGCTCGGCCAGCAGGCTGTCCAGCACCGCGTCGGCGGCGGGCAGGCGGGACGCGCCACTCAGCGCAATGGCCTCGTAGGCCAGCGCCAGCTGCCGGTTCGGCGCGTCGCCATGTTGCGCGTAACCGGCGGCGGCGCGGCGCATGGCGTCGCACATGGCGTCGAAGTCCCAGATCGCCCACGAGCCCAGTCCGCGCAGCAGCTGCAGGCGCGGGCCGTCCCGCTGGGCCGGGGGGAACTGCTCGATCATGCGCAGCACCGGTGCGATCACGCCGCGGGTGATCAGGGCCGGGCCCTCGGTGCACAGCAGCGTACAGGCCGCGTCGATGGCGCCGGCGCGCAGCAGGTAGCCGATGCGGCGCACGGTGTCCTCCTCGCCGGCCGCGGCGCGCTGCAGCAGCGCAGGCACCTCGTCCGGCAGCTCGCGCAGCAGCCGGTCTTCCAGGAAATCGCGGAACAGGTCGTGCAGCCGCAGCGTCAGCTCGGGGCCTTCGAGGCTGGTGATGAACAGCCCGCGCTGCTCGATCTGCTCCAGCCAGTGTGCGGCGCGCGCGTCCTGCGACACCTGCCGGCAGCGCTCGGCACTCAGCTCGGGCAGCACCGAGCAGCGCAGCATGAAGTGACGCAGCCCGGCCGGCATGTCCTGCAGCACCTCGGTCGCCAGGTAGTCGAAGACATGCCGGTCGAGCGCGGCCGAGCGCAGCGCGCCGGCCGCGGCGCGGCCGTCGGACAGGGTGTTCAGCGCCAAGCGCAGGCCCACCGCCCAGCCCTGCGTGCGTGCCAGCAACTGCGGTGCCGCGACGCGCTGCGCGGCACCGGGCGTGGCCTGTAGCAGCGCCTCGACCTCGACAGTGTCGAACTGCAGGTCGACC
>JAGTRL010000225.1 GCA_018261815.1 Pseudomonadota bacterium | reverse complement strand
GGCGTCCCAGCCCATCGGCATCAGCACGTTCAGGCCCTGCATGCGCAGCTGGCGCGCGAGCATGTCGTTGATGGTGTAGTTGCGCACATGCCCCATGTGTAACTTGCCGCTGGGGTAAGGCAGCATCGAGCAGGCGTAGAACTTCTTGCGCGATCCGTCCTCGACGACGCGGTAGGCGTCGGCCTCGGTCCAGCACCTCTGGGCTTCGGCTTCGACCTCGGCGGGGATGTACTTTTCGTTCATCCCACGATTGTAGGAGGGGCTACTTCGCGGGCGCGGGGGTGCCGGCCTCGGTGACGAAGCCCACGCGCGACAGGCCGGCGTCCTGCACCAGGCCGATGAGTTCGGCCACGCGGCCATAGGGCACGCGGCTGTCGGCGCGCAGCTGCACCTCGGTCAGCGGGTCGCGGCGCGCGGCCTCGCGGGCGCGCTGCAGCAGCTGTTCGGCCGTGACGGCCTCGTCGCCGACGAACATCTGGCCCTGCTCGTTGATCGCCACGGCAATGAATTGCGGCGCGTCGGAAGGGCGGGCGCCCTCGGTCTTGGGCAGGTCCAGCTTCAGGCTGGTGGTCATCAGCGGCGCGGTGATCATGAAGATCACCAGCAGCACCAGCATCACGTCGATCAGCGGCGTCATGTTGATGTCGCTCATCGGCCGCGAGCCGGGGTTGCGTTCCAGGCGGCCGAAGGCCATGGCTCAGGACTCGATGCGCTGGTGGTCCAGCACCATCTCGCGCAGGTCGTGCGCGAAGCCTTCCAGATCGGCCTCACAGGCACCGACGCGCTTGCCGAAGACGTTGTAGGCCAGCACCGCCGGGATGGCCACCGCCAGGCCGGCGGCCGTCATGATCAGTGCCTCGCCCACCGGGCCGGAGACCTTCTCGATGGTGATGCTGCCGGCGGCCGAGATACTGGCCAGTGCGTGGTAGATGCCCCAGACCGTGCCGAACAGGCCGACAAAGGGCGCGGTGGCGCCGATCGACGCCAGCAGCACCTGGCCGAACTGCAGGTGCGCCAGGCCGCGGTGCAGCGCATCGCGCAGCCGCCGCGTCAGCTGCGAATCGAGCCGGCCCGAGGTTTGCAGCGTGCCGCTGCCGGGTTGCACCGTGGCCGCGTCCAACAGGGGCAGCAACAGCGCTTCGCGGTCGAGCCGGCCGAGCCGGGTGCGGCCTTCGTCCAGGCTGCCGGCGTCCCAGAAGGCGGGCACGGCGCGCGCCAGGTCGGCGGCGGCGCGCTTGAGCACCCAGGCTTTCCAGAAGATCAGCACCCAGGCGCTGATCGACATCAGAAGCAGCAGCGCGGCCACGGCCCGGCCGACCGTGTCGGCCTGTCCCCAGAAGTCGCCGAATTCCTGCATCAGATGCCGAGCACGTCGTGCATGGCGTACAGCCCCGGCGGGCGGCCGGCCAGGAAGCGCGCCGCGCGCAGGCTACCCTGCGCATAGGTGGCGCGGCTGGAACTCTTGTGCGTGATCTCGATGCGCTCGCCAGTGCCGGCGAAAAGCACGGTGTGGTCGCCGACGATGTCGCCGCCGCGGATGACCGAAAAGCCGATGGTCGACGGGTCGCGCTCGCCGGTAATGCCATGCCGGCCCCAGACCGCGCAGTCGCTGAGCGGGCGGCCGCTGGCCCGGGCCAGCACCTCGCCCATGGCCAGCGCGGTGCCGCTGGGGGCGTCCACCTTGTGGCGGTGATGGGCCTCGATGACCTCGATGTCGTAGCCCTCGGCCAGCGCCCGCGCGGCCAGGTCGAGCAGCCTGAGCACGACGTTCACGCCCAGGCTCATGTTCGACGCCATGACGATGGCGATGTGGCGCGCGTGTTCGGCGACCCGCGCCTTCTGCGCGTCGCTGAAGCCGGTGGTGCCGATGACCGCGTTCACGCCCAGTTCGCGGCACACGGCCAGGTGCGCCAGCGTGCCTTCGGGGCGGGTGAAGTCGATCAGCACGTCGCTGCCCGCCAGGCCGGCGCGCAGGTCGGCGGTGACGCGCACGTCGCCGTGGCGGCCCAGCGCGGCCAGCGGGTCGCTGCCCAGGGCCGGGCTGCCGGCCACGTCGAGCGCGCCGCTCAGGCCGAAGTCGTTGCTGGCGGACACGGCCTCGACCAGCATGCGGCCCATGCGGCCGGAAGCGCCGGCCACGGCGATCTTCAACGGCGCACTCAAGATGGTTCCAGCGGCGGGTAGCTGCGTGGCGTGGACGGCGTGCTCGTGTCGGCGGGAGGCGGCGGCGCGGTCTTGGCCGGGATCGGCAGGTTCTTCAGCTGTTCGGGCGTCATCTCCAGATCGGCGGCGGCAACGATGCGCCCACTGCGGGCGATCGAGTCGATGAACTCGCGCTCGGTGGGCAGCTCCGGCGCCTCGACCGTCTTGAGCACGTCGCCATTGAAGATGAGCACCACGTTGCGCCGCTGCAGCGGCTTGCCGCTCTGGCGCAAGGTGAAGATGTAGTCCCAACGGTCGGGGTGGAAGGCGTCGGTCAGCAGCGGCGAACCCAGCGCGTCGCGCACCTGCAGCCGGTTCATGCCCGGCTTGACACGAGCCAGCTGCTCCTGCGTGACGACGTTGCCTTGCTGGATGTCGATGCGGTGCGGCGAGATCAGGCCCATCAGACCGTCGCCATCGGAAGGCCATGAACTGCAGCCGGCGGCGAGTACCGCGCTCAGCAGGGCGGCGGCGCTGCACAAAGCAGGGGGTCGTCGCATGGGTTTGGCCTCAGGGTCGGTGGTCGCACCAGCGTCCGCTGGCTATCATCGGCGGATTCTAGCGGGCCGTTGTCCGCCGGGGCGGATGCGATGCCACCGATGACCCACACCGACGAACTGAAAAACAGCGGCCTGAAGGCCACGCTGCCGCGCATCAAGATCCTGGACGTCTTCCAGCGGGCGAACCAGCGCCACATGACGGCCGAGGATGTGTTCAAGGCGCTGCTGGCCGAAGGCGCCGATGTCGGCCTGGCCACCGTGTACCGGGTGCTGATGCAGTTCGAGCAGGCGGGGCTGCTGACGCGCAGCAACTTCGAGTCGGGCAAGTCGGTGTTCGAGCTCAACGAAGGCCAGCACCACGACCATCTGGTGTGCCTGACCTGCGGCCGCGTCGAAGAATTCTTCGACCCGCAGATCGAGCAGCGGCAGCGCGCCATCGCGCTGGAACGCGGCTTCGAGCTGCACGAGCATTCGCTGGCGCTGTACGCTGCCTGCACCAAGCTCAACTGCGCGCACCGCGCCAAGTAGACACTTCAAGCCCTCGCCGCGCTGAGCAGCAAGACTTCAACCAAGCCGCCGCTGCGCCGTCTGCGCCGTCTGCGCCGGGCATTGGCCATCGCGATGCTGGCGCCGGCCATAGCGCTGGCCCAGGTGCCGGCCTTCGAGGACTCGATGGCGCAGCGCCTGCTGGCCTGCACCGGCTGCCACGGCAAGGACGGGCGCGCCGCCAGCGACGGCTACTACCCGCGCATCGCCGGCAAGCCGGCCGGCTACCTGTTCCGCCAATTGCGCGCCTTCCGGGATGGCCAGCGCCCCTATGCGCTGATGACCCACCTGCTGGCTCCGCTGGACGACGCCTTCCTGCGCGAAATTGCCAGCCACTTTGCCGGGCTGGACCTGCCCTACGCGCCCCGCCCGCCGAGCCGCGCCGATGCGGCCACGCTGCGCCTGGGCCAGGCGCTGGCGCAGCAGGGTGACATGGCGCGCGGCATCCCCGCCTGCCAGGCCTGCCACGGCACGGCCCTGACCGGAGTCGGCAAGGACGTGCCCGGCCTGCTGGGTTTGCCGGTGGACTACCTGAACGCGCAGCTCGGCGCGTGGCGCACCGGCGCGCGCCGTGCCGAGCCGCCGGACTGCATGGCGCAGATTGCCCGGCGCCTGGGCCCGCAGGACGTGAACGCGCTGGCGCATTGGTTGGCGGCACAGCCGGTGCCGGCCGCGGCCCGCGTCGCGCCAGCGGCACCCGCTCCGGCACCGCTGCACTGCGGCAGCATGGACGCCGTGCGATGACGCGTGTGCTGGCCGCGCTGGGCGGCGTCTTGTTGCTGATGGCGGCGGCGCTGTGGTGGCTGAATGTGCGCGGCGACGGTCGCCAGGAGGGGGCGGCGGCCGACCCGAGCCCGGCGCAGGTCGAACGCGGTGCCTACCTGGCGCGCGCCGGCAACTGCCAGGATTGCCACACGCCGCGAGGCGCCGCGCCTTACTCCGGCGGGCGTGGCATCCCCACGCCCTTCGGCACCGTCTACAGCTCGAACCTGACGCCCGATGTGCACACCGGCATCGGCGCATGGAGCGCAGCCGACTTCCGGCGCGCGCTGCACAACGGCCGCTCGCGCGACGGCCGGCTGCTCTACCCGGTCTTTCCCTATGACGCCTACACGCGCATCAGCGCCACCGATGCGGACGCACTGTGGGCCTACCTGCGCACGGTGCCGGCGGTAGCCGTGCCGAACCGGCCGCATGCGCTGCGTTTTCCCTACGACGCGCAGTTGGCGCTGGCCGTGTGGCGCGCGCTGTACTTCAGGCCCGGCCGCTTCGATGCGCAGCCACAGCAGTCGGCCGAATGGAACCGCGGTGCCTACCTGGTGCAGGGACTCGGCCACTGCAGCGCCTGCCATGCCGGCCGCAATGCGCTGGGTGCCACGCGCGACGCACTCGGGCTGGCCGGCGGGCTGATTCCGCTGCAGAACTGGTACGCACCGGCGCTCGGGGGCCAGCCGGCGCCACAGGTGGCGGCGCTGTTGCAGACCGGCGTCGCCGAGGGTGCGGCGCTGCTCGGGCCGATGGCCGAAGTGGCCCTGCACAGCACCCAGCACCTGCGCCCTTCCGACCTGCTGGCGATGGCGCGCTACCTGCAATCGCTGCCGCGGACCCCGACGGTGCCGCCGGCATCGAGCACGGCTTCGCCGCTGCGCCTGGAGCGCGGCGCCAAGGTCTACGAGGTGCAATGCGCGCGCTGCCATGGCGCCGATGGCCAAGGGGTGGCCCGAGCCTACGTGCCGCTGGCCGGCAACCCCGCAGTGCTGCAGGAGCCGCCCGCCAACCTGGTGCAGGTGGTGCTGGGCGGTGCGTTCCCGCCTTCCACCGCGGGCAACCCGCGGCCCTTCGGCATGCCGCCCTTTGCCACCGAGCTGGGCGACGAGGACATCGCCGCGGTGCTGAGCTACATCCGCAATGCCTGGGGCAACCGGGCCGGTGCAGTACAGGCGCTCGACGTGCAACGCTGGCGCAGCAGCGTGCGGCCCTGAGGAAAGTTCAGAACGGAATGTCGTCGTCCATGTCGTCGAAGCCGGTGCTCGACTTCGCGGCCGGCTTGGCTGCCGGGGCCGACGGGCGGGCTGCGGGCCGGCCCTCGCCGCCGCCGGTGCGGCTGTAGCCGCCGCCACCACCGCCTTCGTCACCGCCGCCCATGCCTTCGCGGCTGCCGAGCAACTGCATCTGGTCGGCGACGATCTCGGTGGTGTACTTCTCGACGCCGTCCTTGTCGGTCCACTTGCGCGTCTTCAGCCGGCCTTCGACGTAGACCGGGCGGCCCTTCTTCAGGTATTCACCGGCGATCTCGGCCAGGCGGTCGTAGAACACGACGCGGTGCCACTCGGTCTCTTCCTGCTTGTCGCCACTGGTCTTGTCCTTCCACTGGCGGCTGGTGGCCAGCGTGACGTTGCAGATGGCCGAGCCGCTCGGCGCGTAGCGCACCTCGGGGTCGCGCCCCAGGTTGCCGATGAGGATGACTTTGTTGACCGAGGCCATGGCGCGTGCTCCCGCTGGAAGATCGATGAAAGATTATGAGGCCGGGGCGGCGTCGGCAGCCTAGGGTTCGCCGTCCCAGTAGTCCAGGTTGGCGGCCTCGCGCTGCATCAATCGGTGCCCCTTGGCGAAGACGCCGGTCTTGCCAGAATCGGGGTAGTGGCACAGCTCCGGGTGTTCCTGCGTGCTGATCGACAGGTACTTCAGCGGCGCGTCGGATGTGTTGACCAGTTGGTGCGGATACTGCGGCCCGGGCGGGATGAAGATCACGTCGCCGGCGCGCACCGGCAGCAACTCGCCGGCCACGCGCAGGCTGCCTGCGCCTTCGAGCACGACAAACATCTCCTCCTGTGCCAGGTGATAGTGGTACGGGCAGCTGCGCTTGCCCGGCGCCACGATGTCTACCGCCGCACCCAACTTGGTGGCGGCGGTGCCGTCGGACAGGCCGGCGCACAGCGTGTCGTACAGCGGCGGCCGTTCCTGACGTTGCAGCGCAGCGCCATCTAAATTGCGGATCAAGCGCCTGGCAAGTTCGGCGGCCCGAGAGTCCATGGCGTCCTCCTGTGCGGCGCAATATGCCAGCGCGACCAGCCATCACAATCGGTGTTTTCGCTTCGCCGCCCGCCGTGAGCCTGCCCGCCGATCCGCTGTCCATCCTGCACGAGGTCTTCGGCTACCCGGCCTTCCGCGGCGACCAGGGCGCGATCGTCGAGCATGTGGTCGGCGGCGGCGACGCGCTGGTGCTGATGCCCACCGGCGGCGGCAAGAGCCTGTGCTACCAAGTGCCGGCCATCGCCCGGCATCGAGCCGGGCGCGGCGTGACGGTGGTGGTGTCGCCGCTGATCGCGCTGATGCACGACCAGGTCAGCGCGCTGGAAGAACTGGGCGTGCACGCCAGTTTCCTGAACAGCACGCTGGACAGCCAGGATGCGTCGGCGATCGAGCGCGAACTGCGCTCGGGGCGGCTGGTGCTGCTGTACGCGGCGCCGGAGCGCATCCTGACGCCGCGTTTCCTGGCGATGCTGGATTCGCTGCACGAGCGCGGCCTTCTCAGCCTGTTTGCCATCGACGAGGCGCACTGCGTCAGCCAGTGGGGCCACGACTTCCGCGAGGAATACCTGGGCCTGAGCGTGCTGCACGAACGTTTTGCCGGCGTGCCGCGGCTGGCGCTGACGGCCACCGCCGATGCCCACACGCGCGCCGACATCGTGATGCGGCTGCAGCTGGAGGACGCGCGATGCTTCATCAGCAGCTTCGACCGGCCGAACATCCGCTACACCATCGTCGAGAAGGACGACCCGCGACGCCAGCTGCTGCGCTTCCTGCGCGACGAGC
>JAGTRL010000224.1 GCA_018261815.1 Pseudomonadota bacterium | reverse complement strand
GCTGCCTTCCTGCACCTGGAATCGCCCGAGATGCCCATGCACGTGGGCTCGCTGCACGTGCTGCAGCTGCCCGCCGGCTACGGCGGCGACTTCTTCGAGGACGTCAAGGCCTGCCTGGCACAGCGCCTGCACCTGGCCGACGTGTTCACGCGCAAGCTGGCGCTGATGCCCTTCGACCTGTCCAACCCGGTGTGGGTGGAAGACGAGGACATCGACCTGGAGCACCACATCCGCCACATCACGCTGCCCAAGCCCGGCAGCAACACGCAGCTGCAGCAGTACGTGGCGCGGCTGCATTCGACGCTGCTCGACCGTAGCCGCCCGCTGTGGGAGTTCTTCGTCATCGACGGGCTGCGCAGCGGCGAGGTGGCGCTGTACATCAAGGTGCATCATGCGCGGCTCGACGGCCAGGCCGGCGTGGCGCTGGGCCGCGCCATCTTCGACACCACGCCCGAAGGCCGGCATATCAAGCCGCCGCGGCCGCGCGCGCGGCGCAACCAGTACCAGCTGGGCGTGGCCGAGCTGCTGAGCGCGGCCATCAGCAACACCGCGCAGCAGGTCGTCAAGCTGGTGAAGACGCTGCCGGCCATCGGCCGTGCCGCCGGCACGCTGCTGCTGCCCGAGAAGGACGACAGCGGCCGCCGCCAGTGGAGCCTGCCTAAGAACCTGAACTTCCTGGCGCCGCGCACCCCCTTCAACGTGGCCATCACCAACCAGCGCCGCTTTGCCGCGCGCACCGTGCCGTTGGCCGAGGTGAAGGAGATCGCCAAGCGCAGCGGCGTGTCACTCAACGACGTGGTCATGGCCACCGTGGCCGGCGGGCTGCGCGAGTACCTCATCGGCCACCGCGAGTTGCCCGAGCGGCCGCTGTCGGCCGCGGTGCCGGTCAGCCTGCGCGCTGCCGGCGACGAAAGCGCCAACAACCAGGTGAGCGGGGTCACGATGACGCTGGCCACCGACGTGGCCGACCCGCTGCAGCGGCTGAAGACCATCGCCGCCGGCTCGGCCGAGACCAAGGCCAAGCTCGGCCGCGTCAAGACCGCGATCCCGACCGACTTCCCGATGCTGGCCGCACCCTGGCTGATGTCGGGCCTGGCCTCGCTGTTCGGCCGCTCGCGGCTGGCCAACGTGCTGCCGCCGGTGGCCAACCTGGTGATCTCCAACGTGCCCGGCATCCAGCAGCAGCTGTACTTTGCCGGCGCGCGCATCATCAGCTACTACCCGGTTTCGATCCCGGCGCACGGCATGGCACTGAACGTCACCGTGCAGAGCTACAACGGCCGGCTCGACTACGGGCTGATCGGCTGCCGGCGCGCGGTGCCCGACATCATGGACCTGGCCGATGCGCTGCTGGCCGAACACCGCAAGCTGCTGGCGCTGGTACGCGGGCCCGAAGCGGTGGCCGAACCGGTGAAAGCCGAGCCGCTGCCGGCCGTGCCCGTGAAGTCGGCGCCGAAGCGCCGTGTGGTGCGCCGCGGTGCGGCGCTGAACCTGGTCAAGGCCGGCACGGCCACCAAGGTGGCCAAGCAGAAGCGGCAGGCCGGCAGCAAACGACAAGCCTGAGGGCGCGGCAGCCGCCACGCATCCCGACCCGCTGTCGCAACTCCAGGAGCCGGAGGCGGGTGACGGCGCACGACCGCTGTTGGCGGCAGGCCGCTTTCGTGCCGGTGTCAACGCGTCGCGCCGGTTGGCACCCGGGGCTCATGCTGCGGTGGTCGACCTTTTGGTCCGACACCACACTGCGGCCCTGGCGCTTGGAAGCGCCAGGCACGGACCAGTCCGCAGGGACTGGTCCATGTCCGGGCGCACTGCTCGCCCCGGAGGCGTGCCGCACATCTCGCTACACGCTTACGCGCTGCGCTCGGACAGATGCGTCAAGCATGAGGACGAAGCGCGGTGATGCGCGCCGGCCCCAGGGCGGCGCTCCTCGTCGCCGCAGAAATCGCGCCTTGTATGCTGCTTTCGCGTTGCTGGGAGTTCATGACGTGGTGGTCGAGCACTGCGGAGCTTGATGCGCCGGTGACAGGTTGTGCGCGCCGGCTGGCGCACACTTGGGCTTCGTTTCGCACCGCCCAATGACAGGAGAGCCCGATGGCCTTCGAACCCAACCCCAAGGTGCAGGCGCTGCAGCAGCGCCTGGCAGCCTTCATGGACGAGCACATCTATCCGAACGAGCAGCGCCACGTCGAGGAGGCCGAGGCGCTCGGTCCGTGGAAGGTGCATCCGGTGATCGAGGAGCTCAAGCCCAGGGCCCGCGCCGCCGGGTTGTGGAACCTGTTCCTGCCCGATTCGACGCATGGCGCCGGGCTCTCCAACCTGGAATACGCACCGCTGTGCGAGATCATGGGTCGCTCCTTCCTGGCGCCCGAGGTCTTCAATTGCTCGGCCCCGGACACCGGCAACATGGAGGTGCTCGCCCGCTACGGCACGACCGAGCAGCAGCGGCGTTGGCTCGAGCCGCTGCTGGCGGGTGAGATCCGCTCCTGCTTCGCGATGACCGAGCCGAAGGTCGCGTCCAGCGATGCCACCAACATCGAGAGCTCGATCGTGCGCGACGGCGACCACTACCTCATCAACGGACACAAGTGGTACACCACCAACGCCACCGACCCGCGCTGCAGGATCGCCATCTTCATGGGCAAGACCGACCCGGGCCACGCCGACCGGCACAAGCAGCAGTCGATGATCCTGGCGCCGATGGACACGCCGGGCGTCAAGGTACTGCGCCCGCTGCCGGTGTTCGGCTACTACGGCATGCCCGACCGCGCCTCGGAGGTGCTGTTCGAGGACGTGCGCGTGCCGGTGGCCAACATGCTGCTCGGCGAGGGCCGCGGTTTCGAGATCGCGCAGGGCCGCCTGGGCCCGGGGCGGATCCACCACTGCATGCGCCAGATCGGCCTGGCCGAGCGTGCGCTCGAGCGCCTGTGTCGGCGGGCCAAGCAGCGGGTGGCCTTCGGCAAGCCGGTGGCACAGCAGGGCGTGACGCTGGAGCGTATTGCCGAATCGCGCATCCTGATCGAGCAGGCGCGGCTGCTGACGCTGAACGCGGCCGACCGCATGGACAAGGTGGGCAACAAGGCGGCGCGCACCGAGATCGCGATGATCAAGGTGGCGGTGCCCAACATGGCGGCCAAGGTGATCGACTGGGCCATCCAGGCGCACGGCGGCGGTGGCACCAGCAACGACTTCGGCCTGGCCCATGCCTACGCCATGTCGCGCGTGCTGCGCCTGGCCGACGGCCCGGACGAGGTGCACCGCGAGCAGCTCGGCAAGATGGAGCTGCGCAAGTACGCCTGATGGCGCCCTGCGCGGCGCTGGTCGAGGGCGGGGATCACCGCCGGCCCATGCCGCGGGTTGCCGTGCGAGCGAGCAGGCCGGGCAGGGACCGTCGCCGCACGCTGCAGACTGGGTGTGCAGCAACCCGTTCCAGGCAGCGCCCACTTCGACCTGAAGCCTACGGTCGCACCTTCGCCCCGTTTCACGTGAATGACGCCGCACTGCCTGCTCTTTGTGGGGCTGGTCGGCGCACAGCGCGGCCGCGCTGGTGTGCAGGGAGCTCAAGGTCCAGACCCACGGGACATCGAATACGGCCTGCTCCTCACGGCGCGAGCCATGCAGGAGGCAGAGCGTGCGGGCATCGACGTGTGTTCCATGTGCCGGTGGACCACGTCGCGCACGACTGGTTGCGCCGGCTGCGCCCGCCTTCGCGCTACCCGGTGTGATCGACGAGGTCGACATCTTGCCCGAGCTGTTGGCCAAGGCGTGCCGCAGGCGGATCAGTTGCAGGTGACGACGATGTCCTGGAAGCCGGCGGCGAAGAAGCTGCCGTCGCCGTTCTGCACGCTGCAGAACTGGCCCATGGGTTGTGTCAGCGCGCGCACGCTGTAGCTCGCGCCTTCCGTCAGGACCTCGGCGAAGGCGAAAGGCCCGTCAGCGGTCACGACCACCTGGGCGCTGCCGTTGGCCAGGGTCAAGGCCACGCCGCTGAGCAGGCCGGACACCGTGCCGCGCAGGCTGGACGAATAGGCGCAGGTCACGCGCACCGTGTCGATGGACGTGCCCTCGGCATCGAGCGTGCCCGAGCCGTTGGCCACGCTGCAGGACTGGCCCACCGGTTGCGTCTGCACGGTCACCGCATAGCTGGCGTTGTCGTCCAGCAGGGTTCCGAAGGCGAAGTTGCCGTTGCGGCTGACGGTGAGCGCATCGCTGCCGTTGTTGAGCAGCGTCAGGCTCAGACCTGTGCCCAGGCCGGTGACGGTGCCGCCGATCTCGCCGCCGCCGCAGGCCACCAGGCAGGCCGAGGCCGCTGCGGCGCCGAGCAGCTTGCAACTGCGGCTGAGCAGGGGTGTGGCGACAAGTGTCATGTTGCGCTGAATTTAGCACGCTGGCGTCGCTACGCTGCCGCGGCGGCCACACGGGCGCGGCGCAGGTTGAGCAGGTTGCCGCCGAGGATCAGCGCCGTGCCGGCCACGGTAAACAGGTCCAGACGTTCGGCATAGATCCACCAGCCGGCCAGCGCGGTGAGCGGCACGCGCAGGTAGTCCATCGGCATCACCACCGTGGCCTCGGCATGGCGCATGGCGCGGGCCATGCAGTAGTGCGAGAAGGTGCCGCAGAAGGCCACCAGCCCCACCCAGCCCCAGGCGGACGGCGAGGGCCAACGCCACACCCACAACGCCGGCAGCAGGCCCAGCAGCGACTGCACCACCAGCATCCAGAAGATGATGGCCAGCGCGCTGTCGGTGCGCGTCAGCGACTTGACCATCGTCACCGACACCGCGAAGCCCACGGCCGCCGCCAACGCCACCAGCTGCCCGGGGCTCAGCCCCGCGCTGCTGGGCCGCACGATCAGCCCCACGCCCAGCAGGCCGAGTGCCACCGCCAGCACCTTCCACGGTGTGATGCGCTCGCCCAGGAAAGCAGCGGCCAGCAGGATGATCCAGATCGGCATGGTGAACTCGATGGCCACCACCTGCGCCAGCGGGATCATCGTCAGCGCCGCGAACCAGGCGTACTGCGCCGCGTAGTGCACCACGTTGCGTGCGCCGTGCTCGCGCAGCCGCTGCGACTTCAGCGCCGCCCAGCCGCCCGACATGCGCACCAGCGGCCAGAGCAGGAGCAGCCCGATGATCGAGCGCATCTCCATGACCTGGAACACGGCCAGTTCGCGCATGGCCTCCCGCCCGGCAACGGCGATGACCAGCATCAGCGTCAGCCAGCCGGCCATCCAGGTGGCGGCCTTGGCAATCGATTGGGGAGCTTGCATCGGTGGGCGGGACCAGCCCGGACTCTAGCCCACGGCCACGGCGCGTACAGTGCGCGGGTGACGTCGCACCAGGAGCCACGCCGATGACCCGCAGGACCGCCTCGACCTTGCGCAGCGCACGCTGGTTTGCGCCCGACGACTTCCGCTCCTTCGGCCACCGCTCGCGCATGCGGCAGATGGGCTACGCGCCGGCCGACTGGGCGGGCAAGCCGGTGATCGCCGTCGTCAACACCTGGAGCGACATCAACCAGTGCCATGCGCACTTCAAGCAGCGCGTCGACGACGTCAAGCGCGGCGTGCTGCAGGCCGGCGGACTGCCGCTCGAACTGCCGGCCATGAGCCTGTCCGAGCCGATCGTCAAGCCGACAACGATGCTCTACCGCAACCTGCTGGCGATGGAGACCGAAGAGCTGTTGCGCAGCCATCCGATCGACGGCGCGGTGCTGATGGGCGGCTGCGACAAGACCACGCCGGGCCTGGTGATGGGGGCGCTCAGCGCCGGGCTGCCTTTCGTGTTCCTGCCGGCCGGGCCGATGCTGCGCGGCCACTGGCGCGGCCAGGTGCTGGGCTCGGGCTCGGACGCCTTCAAGTACTGGGACGAGCGCCGCGCCGGCCGCCTGTCCGACCAGGCCTGGGCCGAGATGGAATCGGGCATTGCGCGCAGCCACGGCACCTGCATGACCATGGGCACCGCGGCCACGATGACCGGCATCGCCGAGGCGCTGGGCCTGACGCTGCCGGGGGCGTCCAGCATCCCGGCGGCCGATGCCGGCCATGTGCGCATGAGTGCCGACTGCGGCCGGCGCATCGTCGAGATGGTGTGGGAGGACCTGTTGCCTTCGCGCGTGCTGAGCCGCGCCAGTTTCGACAACGCGATCGCCTGCGCCATGGCCATGGGCTGCAGCACCAACGCCATCATCCATGTGATCGCGATGTCGCGCCGTGCCGGACATGCCGTCACGCTGGACGACTTCGATGCCGCCAGCCGCAAGGTGCCGGTGATCGCCAACATCCGCCCGAGCGGCGAGCGCTGGCTGATGGAGGACTTCTTCTACGCCGGCGGCCTGCCGGCCATGCTGCAGCGCATCCGGCCGCACCTGCACACCGGTGCGATGACGGTGAACGGCCGCACGCTGGGCGAGAACATCGAAGGCGCCGAAGTCTTCGAAGACGACGTGATCCGGCCGCTGGACAACCCGATCTATGCCGAAGGCGCGCTGGCGGTGCTGCGTGGCAACCTGGCGCCCGACGGCGTGGTCATCAAGCCCAGCGCCTGCGCGCCGCATCTGCTGCAGCACAGCGGCCGCGCGCTGGTCTTCGACGACTATCCGGCGCTGAAGAAGGCGGTCGACGACCCGGCGCTGGAGGTCACGGCCGACGACATCCTGGTGCTGCGAAACGCCGGACCGCTGGGCGCCGGCATGCCGGAGTGGGGCATGCTGCCGATCCCGACCAAGCTGCTGAAGGCCGGTGTCACCGACATGCTGCGCCTGAGCGATGCGCGCATGAGCGGCACCAGCTACGGCGGCTGCCTGCTGCATTGCGCGCCCGAGGCGGCGGTCGGCGGGCCGCTGGCGCTGCTGCGCACGGGCGACCGCATCACGGTGGACGTGCCGGCGCGGCGCATCCACCTGGAAGTCAGCGACGAGGAGTTGGCCGCGCGCCGCGCCGCCTGGCAGCCGCCGCCGCGGCGCTACGAGCGCGGCTACGGCTGGCTCTTCGGCCAGCATGTGCTGCAGGCCGACCAGGGCTGCGATTTCGACTTCCTCGAAACCGGCTTCGGTGCGGCGGTGGCCGAGCCGGACATCTACTGACG
>JAGTRL010000223.1 GCA_018261815.1 Pseudomonadota bacterium | reverse complement strand
CAAGACCGCGGGCGTGCTGCAGGGCGACAGCGCCGCGGTGTCGATCCGCTCGCAGATGCGCAGCCTGCTGGGCAGCAGCAGCGGCGCCTCGGCCATGTTTACCCGCCTGGCGGAGGTGGGCTTCGACGTGCAGACCGACGGCTCGATCAAGCTGGACGAGACCAAGCTCGCCAACGGCCTGGCCAACCTGGGCGAAATGAAGAAGCTGTTCTCCAACAGCGACCTGCTGACACCGGCCAACAACGGCATTGCCACGCAACTGCGCGCCATGGCCGACCAGGTGCTGGGCATCGAAGGCAGCATCAGCACCCGCACCGAGGGCCTGCGCAAACGCATCGACCTCAACCAGGACCGTCAGGAACTGCTCGAGGACCGCATCGCGATGATGGAAAAGCGCTTGCGCGCCCAGTACACCGCGCTGGACCGGCAGATGGCCTCGCTGAACAGCCTGTCGAACTACGTGACACAGCAGCTCAGCGTGCTGAACAGCAGCAGCAACGACAACTAGCGCGCCCGCCCGCCTCCGGCCGCAGCCGCGGCCGCGCGTTCGGCACAGCGTCCCGCCGCTCGGGCTCCAGGGACCGGCCGCAGCCTCCCGCCCTGCCTGTCATCGGCCCGTGAGGGCCGCTGAGAACTGGCCCGATTGCCGTACCAGTCCGACGCCACGCGGCGCGCGCGCCTCGCTCAAGTCGCCTGGGTGCGGGCCGATATTCAAGGCAGCCCGCAACCCAAGACGACACCCATGTTCGCGACAGCAACCGTACATGCGCCCCACGCCGGCGCCGGCGCCTACCGGCAGGTGGGCGTGGTCACCGGCGTGTCCGCCGCCTCGCCGCACCAACTGGTGCTGATGCTTTTCGACGGCTTCGACGAGGCGCTGGCGCAGGCCCTGGGCTCGCTGCGCGACGGCGCCATCGAAGCCAAGTGCAGCGCGATCACGCGCGCCGCGCGCATCGTCGACGAGGGCCTGCGCGCCAACCTGGACCTGAACGCCGGCGGCGCCCTGGCGGCCGATCTGCGCGAGCTCTATGCGTACGTCGGCCTGCGCCTGGTCAAGGCCAATCTGGACAACGACGCCGCCGGTATCGAGGAGTGCCGCCGCCTGATGCGGCCTCTTCGCGAAGCCTGGGCCTCGATCGCCACCCAAGCCGCCTGAGACGACGAGCATGAATCACACGGAACAAGACCCCACGATGAGCACATCCGTCCTGAACTACTACGAGGCGATCGAACGGGCCAGCGCCGACATGCTGGATGCAGCCCGCGCCGGCGACTGGGACCAGGTGGTCAAGCTCGAAGGCGCCTGCGTGCTGCTGATCAGCCAGCTCAAGGCGGCCGCGCGCGAGCTGCCGCTGGGCCAGGACGAGGCACGTGTCAAGTCGCGCATCATGCAGCGCATCCTGGTCAACGACGCCGAGGTGCGGCACCTGGCCGAACCCTGGCTGCCCGACCTGCACCGGCTGATGCAGGGCAAGACCACGACGCTGCACTGAACAGCGCGACGCATCGGTCATGTTCCAGGACACCCGACCGGCGGCACTCTGCCCCGACGGCAGCCCCGATGCCTGGGCCGAATTCCGCGTCGCCGACAGCGTCGAGCTGCTGCGGCTGCTCAAGCAGCTGCGCGACGGCAGCGTGCCGGTGACGCTGAGCGCGCCGCAGGGTACGCCTCTGAGCTGCCAGCTGTGGTCGATCGACGCGCCGCAGCGGCAGATCAGCTTCAGCGCCGATGTCGACAGCGTGCACATGCAACGGCTGGCGTACTGCGACGAAGCCGTGGCCGTGGCCTACCTCGACAGCGTGAAGCTGCAGTTCGACCTGGCCGACCTGGTGCTGGTGCACGGCGCCAGCAGCTGCGCACTGTGCGCCCGGCTGCCGGGCGTGCTGTACCGCTTCCAGCGCCGCGCCAGCTTTCGCGTGCGCACCTTCGAACGCCGCGCGCCGCAGGCCACGCTGCGCCACCCTTCGATGCCCGACATGCGGCTGGGCCTGCGCATTGTCGACGTCAGCGTCGGCGGCTGTGCCATGGTGCTGCCCGACGACGTGCCCGCGCTGCAGCCCGGCAGCCGTCTGGCCGGCGTGCGCATCGATCTCGATGGCGACACCGGCTTCGACGCCACGCTGCGCCTGCAGCATGTCAGCGCGATGCACGGCGGCGGCAGCGGCGTGCTGCTGGGCTGCGAGTTCGTCGATCTGGACGGCCAGGCCCAGCGCGCACTGCAGCGCTACATCGATCACACGCAACAGCGGCGGCGCCTGCTGTCGCTGCGCTGACCGTGGCACGGCGCCGGGTTTTGGGCTTCACGCTGGTCGAGCTGTGCGTGGTGCTGGCCGTGGTCGGCGTCCTGGCCAGCATCGCCTGGCCCTCCTACCAGTCGCAGTTGCAGCGCAGTCGCCGCGCCGACGCGGTGGCGGCGCTGCTGCGCCTGCAGTTCGAGCAGGAGAAACACCGGGCGCACCATGGCCTGTATGCGTCGCAGCTGAGCGCGCTGAAAGGCAGCGCCGCACCGCGCAGCGGCGACGGCCTGTACGACATCGAGCTTCGCGGCGGCGGTGATCGCTACGAGGCGCGTGCCATCGCCCGCGCCGACACGCAGGTTGCCAGCGACACCGGCTGTACGGTCTTGAGCCTGCAGGTGCGTGATGGGCTGGCCGACTTCGCGCCCTCGACGCGCTGCTGGAACCGCTGATGCATCGCCCCGTTCGTGGCCTGACGCTGTTGGAGACGATGGTCGCGCTGGCCATCGTCGCGGTGTTGATGACGCTGGCGCTGCCCTCCTTCGGCAGCATGGTGTCGCGGCATCGGTTGAAGGCGGCGGCGGAGCAAATGTCGATGGACCTGGCCGAGCTGCGGCTGCTGGCCGCGCAGCGCGGCCAGCCATTGCATCTGAACCTGAGTGCGGGAGCGCAGTGGTGCTATGCGCTGGCCGTCGCCAGCGGCTGCGACTGCCGCGTGCCACAGGGCTGCCAGCTCAAGACCGTGCGAGCCCAGGACCACCCGGGCGTGAGGCTGCTGGAAGGCCAGGATCTGCGCATCGATCCGCAGCCGGGTCAAGGCGGCGGCGGGGCGCTGCTGCAGGGAAGCGACGGCGCCAGACTGCGTGTCAGCCTGAGCCCACTGGGCCGCCCGAAGGTCTGCGCGCCGACAGCAAGCGTTCCTGGATTCCCGGCCTGCTGAACTCGCGGGTCGCTGCAGCCAGGATGCGGCTTGCGGCGCTTTGCTGCGGTTCGCGAGAGGCTGTTTTCCTTCCCTCGTTCAGCGCATCGCACCGTGCGGCACCCGCCACGGGCTCATGGTGCGGCGGTCGGCCCTGCAGGCCGACTGCACTGTGCGGCTCGGCCCGGTCGAGCGCGGCACAACTCGCTACGCGCTGACGCGCTGCGCTCAGACAAATGCCGCGAGTCAGATGGGAAGGCGCGCACTGCGTGCGCGCCTCGCCCGGGCCTGCGCTGCGCGTCGCCGCACAAATCGCCCCTGCCGGGTGCCGCCCGACGCGAGGTCGGGGCTTGGGCTGCTTGGCGCCGAACACCACGAGCGCCGCCGCGAAGACGGTGCGGGGCAGGACGCGACGCGCCTGTGGGGCGCCGAGAAGCACAGTGACCCTGGCCGCGCGCGCAGCGCGCTTCAACCACTGACTTGGCGCATCTGTCCGAGCGCAGCGCGAAGCGCGTAGCGAGATGCGCCAGGCCAGGGTCGCAAGCATCGCAGGGCAGTGGAGCAGCCGACCGCCCCACCGAAGCGTCGCGGCCTGCCCCGCACCGGCTTCGCCGCCACGCAACTTGCGCACGCATTGCGGACAGTGAATTACCGCAAAGCGCCGGCAGTTGCCCGCCAGTACCCGTCGCGCGAACGCAAGCCCCGATCAGACCTGCATGTTCATGATTTCGCTGTAGGCCTGCACCAGACGGTTGCGCACCTGCAGCGTGGCCTGGAAGCCGATTTGCGATTTCTGCATCGCCACCATCGTCTGCTCCAGGCTGACGCTGGGGTTGTCGAGCTGCAGCTCGCGCTGCAGGCTCTGCGCCTCCAGCTGGGTCTGGCTCACCGACTTCAGCGCCGCGGCCATCGCCGACTGGAAGCTGGTGCTGCCGGCTGCATCGACGCCGCGCGCCAGTGGCAGGCCGTCCGGGCGCAGACCGGCCCGCGCCACCGCCTGCGCGAAGTCGAAGGGTTTGAGTTTCAGGTCCATGCGCGATGTGTGCGGTGCGCCAGTCTAGGCAAGGCGCGGCTGAGTCATCGCATGTAACTGGTGCAGCTTTGCGCGCCTTCTTGCCCTATAGCGCGCGGCGGTGCTGCCGAACAATCGCCGCCAGAGCCTGCCAGCACAGCGCGTCGCAAAGCAGGCCTGCCCTCACCCGGATTCCCTTCATGGACAACGCCGTCGCGCCGCAATCCCCACAGACTCTGGTTCCGCTGAGTGCCGCGGCAAACGGCTTCGGCGCAAGACTCGCCGCCTTGCCGGCCCGCTCCCTGCTCGGCCTGGGCATCGGAGTCGCTCTGCTGCTGGCCGTGGCCGTGGCGCTGACGCTGCGCCAGGCCGAGGGCGAGTACCGCGTGCTGTTCGCCGGCCTGTCCGACAAGGACGGCGGCGCGGTGCTGGCGCAGCTGTCGCAGATGAACGTGCCCTACAAGCATGCGGACGGCGGCCAGGCCATTCTGGTGCCGGCCTCGCAGGTGCACGATGTGCGCCTGCGCCTGGCCTCGGCCGGCCTGCCCAAGGGCGCGGTCGGCGGCTTCGAACTGATGGACAAGTCGCCCTTCGGGCAGACCCAGTTCCAGGAGCGCATCAACTTCCAGCGCGGGCTGCAGGGCGAGTTGGAGCGTTCGATCAGCTCGCTGGCCGCGGTGCAGGCGGCACGCGTGCACCTGGCGCTGCCTAACCAGAACGGCTTCTTCCGCGAGCAGCAAAGGCCCAGCGCCTCGGTGCTGCTGACACTGCACCCGGGGCGCACGCTGGAGCGCGCGCAGGTCGCCGGCATCGTGCACCTGGTGTCGAGCAGCGTGCCCGAGCTGAACCCCAAGGCCGTCAGCGTGCTCGACGGCAGCGGCGCACTGCTGTCGGCGGGCGACGACAGCGGCAAGGGCCTGGACGCGCAGCAACTGCAGTACGTGCAGCAGATCGAAGCCGGCTACCTGAAGCGCGTGCTCGACATCCTGGAGCCGGTGGTGGGCCGCGATAACCTGCGTGCCAACGTCACCGCCGACATCGATTTCACCCAGACCGAATCCACCAGCGAGGAATTCAAGCCCAACCAGGGCGACGCCCCGGCGGCGGTGAAGCTGGTGCAGCGCAACGAGTCCGGCGCCCCGGGCGCACCCGCGCCCAGCGGCGTGCCGGGCGCGGCCAGCAACCAGCCGCCGGCGCAGGCCACGGCGCCGGTGACCGGCGGCGCGCAGCCGCTGCAGGCCGCACAGGGCGGCTACGGCGGCGGCAGCATGCGCCGCGACGCCGTCACCCAGTACGAGGTGGACAAGACCGTGCGCGTGACCCGCAATGCCACCGGCACGCTGCGCAAGCTGAACGCCGCGGTGGTGGTCAACCACCGCAGCAGCACCGACGCCAAGGGCAAGACCACCAGCACGCCGCTGTCGGCCGAGGAACTGGAGAAGATCACCGCTCTGGTGCAGGAGAGCCTGGGTTTCAACAAGGAGCGCGGCGACTCGGTGCGGGTCATCAACGCGCCCTTCCGGGTCGAGCCGCCGCCGAAGGTGGAAGCGATTCCGATCCACCAGCAGCCCTGGGTGCTGGACCTGCTGCGCGCCGCCGCGGCGCCGCTGGCCCTGGCCCTGGTGGCGCTGTTGGTGGTGTTCAAGCTGATCCGGCCGGCCCTCAACGCCGCGATGCCCGCGCAGCCCAAGCCGGTGGGCGGGCAGCTCGACGTGGTGGCCGACAACGACGTCGGCACCGCAATGCCTGGTGGCAGCACGCCGCCGGCACTGGCTGCGCCGCCGATGAACCAGAAGCTGGAAAGTGCGCGCGCCTTCGCGCAGCAGAACCCGGCCGCGGTGGCGCAGATCGTCAAGGAATGGGTCGGCGGCGAGCCGGCCTGACCACAAGAAGCACATGGACGACCAGGGCCTCGAGAACGCCGCCATCCTGCTGATGTCGCTGGGCGAGGAACATGCCAGCGAGGTCTTCAAGCACCTGGCGCCGAAGGAAGTGCAGCGCATGGGCGAGACCATCGCGCGCATGAAGAGCATCAGCCACGACCGGCTCGACCAGGTGCTGGACAAGTTCCGCGCGGTGGCTGGCGACCAGAGCATGCTGGTCAGCGACAACGACGAGTACGTGCGCTCGGTGCTGAAACGCGCGCTCGGCGAGGACAAGGCCAACCTGCTGCTCGACCGCATCCTGCAAGGCGACGATGTCAGCGGCATCGAAAGCCTGAAATGGATGGACCCGTCGTCGGTGGCCGAGCTGATGCGCCACGAGCACCCGCAGATCGTCGCCGCCATCCTGGTGCACCTGGAAAGCGACCATGCGGCCGAGGTGCTGAAGCTGTTCACCGAGCGCCAGCGCAACGAGGTGCTGGTGCGCGTGGCCACGCTGGACGGCATCCAGCCCTCGGCCATGCGCGACCTGAACGAGGTGCTGAACCAGGTGCTGGCCGGCAGCGACCGGATGAAGAAGTCGAACCTGGGTGGGGTCAAGCCCGCGGCCGAGATCATCAACATGCTCGGCGGCACGCTGGAAACCTCGGTGCTGGACTTCATCCGCGGCGCCGACAACGACCTGGCGCAGAAGATCCTGGACAACATGTTCACCTTCGACGACCTGGAGCACCTGGACGACAAGGGCATCCAGTCGCTGATGAAGGAAGTGCAGTCCGAGTCGCTGGTCATCGCGCTGAAGGGCGCCACGCCCGAGCTGCGCGAGAAGATCTTCCGCAACATGTCCACGCGTGCCGCCGAGACGCTGCGCGAGGATCTGGAGTCGCGTGGCCCGGTGCGCGTGTCCGAGGTCGAGGCCGAGCAGAAGGAACTCCTCAAGACCGTGCGCCGCCTGTCCGACGAAGGCGTGATCGTGATCGGAGGCGGTGGTGACGACGAATTCGTCTAAGGGATTCCGCAACGTGCCGCCACCGCAAGGCAACGGGCCGGCGCGCCCCGCTTCACCCTATTCGCGCTTCATTCCGCGCGAGGAGCTGGGGCAGTTCGCAGCCTGGAGCCCGGACACGCTGAACACGGAACTCGACTCCCCGGCTGCGCCGGCCGCTGCCGACGCGGCAGCCCCC
>JAGTRL010000222.1 GCA_018261815.1 Pseudomonadota bacterium | reverse complement strand
CCGTGCCCATTTCGCGCATGTACATGCGCACTGGGTCGGTGGTGCGGCCGAACTCGCTGTCCACGGTGGACAGCGCGGCTTCGGCGGCCTCCTCGGCCTCTTCCTCGGTGGCGGTGGCCGTGCCGCCGCCGGCAATCAGCAGCGTGGCCGCATCGGGCGCCTGCTCGTAGACCGCGATGCCCATGTCGTTGAGCATCGAGACGATGGCCTCGAGGATCTCGTTGTCGACCAGCTTCTCGGGCAGGTGGTCGCTGATCTCCTGGTGCGTCAGGAAGCCGCGCGTCTTGCCCATCTTGATGAGCGTCTTCAGCTCATGGCGGCGCTTGGCCACCTCTTCTTCGGTGAGCGTCGCCTCTTCCAGGCCGAACTCGCGCATCAGCGCGCGCTCCTTGGCGCGCGACACCTTCATGCGCAGTGGCTTGGCCTTGGCCTTGGTCTCTGCATCGGCTGCCGCGGTGACTTCCGCATCGGCCTCCAGGTCGGCGAAATCCTCGTCCGCCGGCATGTCCGGAAGCTTCTTCGCCGGCTCGGCCGCGGCCTTGCCGCCGCGCTTGGCCTTGGCGGCCGGCGCGGGCGGTGCCTTGGCACTGGCGCGCGACGGCGACTGCGCCGCTGTCTTGACCAGCGCCACGGCCTTCGGCGCGGTCTTGCCATTGGCCGCTGCGGTTTCGGCGACGACCGCCTTCTTCTTGTCGGGCGCGGGCGCGACGGGCGACTTGGCCTTGCTCGCCGGCGAGGCCTTGGACGGGGCGGCGGGTTTCTTGGCGGTCATGCGATTCCTCGTTGAATGGGCCTTCGGATCGCCCGTCGGTCGGTCCCGATGCAGGCAGCGCACGACGCGAGACGCCTCGCCGCTGCACGCTGGCCGTGCCTCAGCAAAGCGCACGCCGCCGAAGGCAGGATGCAAAGGGACGCATGTCGGGCGGTCGAGCGGGCGTGAGCGCGTGTCAGGCGCAGTCCTTGCGGGTGAAGTTGGCCGGTGGGGATGACCCTTTTCGAGGGTGGCCGGGACCCGGAGGTGCTGATGTCACGCCTGCCGCTTTGGACAGCGATGGATTATACCCATGCCCCGCGCTCAGGCGGCTTGTCCAGCCTGTCCGGTCAGCAAGGCTTTCAGGCTGGCGATGCGCTCGCGCAGCTGACGCAGGCGCACCAAACCCTCGGCGTCGGGGCCGCTGCTGGCAATCGCCTCCGCATCTTCGCCCAACGCATTGATCCACATGCGCTGCAGCACGCGCTGCAGGTCCTCGAAACCATGCTCCTCGTCAGCGACCACGGCCTTGAGCCAGCCGCGCGCCTGCGTGGCCCAGGCCTCATCGGCCATGGCCTCGTCGAGTGCGGCCCAGGTCTGCGGGCCATGTTCGGTAATCTGCCGCTCCAGCCAGGCCAGCACCTCGCCATGCACGCCGCCCACTTCGTGCAGCAGGCCCTGATCCTCGCCAGACACGCGTTCCCACCATTCGTTGTGGCGCAGCAGCAGGCGCAGCGCCTGGTCGGCCAGACCGGCCGGGGCGCGGCGTCCGGAGGTACGGGTGGGGCCACGCAAGGCGCCTGGCCCGGGCCGGGCCGGTGCGGCACCCTGGGCCTGCCCCAGGCCCCACAGTGCGGCCAGATCGGCCGGCTCCATATGCGCATGGCGGGCCAGCTCCGGCAGCAACTGGCGGCGCAAGGCGCCGTCGGGCAGCGCCTGCCACAGCGGCCTGGCCTGCGCCAGCAAGCGCGCGCGGCCTTCGGCGTTGCCCAGGTCGGCGCCCTGGCTGGCGTGTTCGATCAGTTGCCGCGACAGCGGCACGGCACTGGCCACCTGCTCGTCGAAGGCGGCGGACCCGAGTTCGCGCACGAAGCTGTCCGGGTCGTGCTCGGGCGGCAGGAACAGAAAGCGCACGCTGCGCAGGTCGGTGGCATGCGGCAACGCTGCCTCCAGCGCGCGGCCGGCGGCGCGGCGGCCGGCGGCATCGCCGTCGAAGCTGAAGACCACCGTGTCGGTGAAGCGGAACAGCTTCTGCACGTGTTCTGCCGTGCAGGCGGTGCCGAGCGTGGCCACCGCGTTGGGAAAGCCGTTCTGCGCCAGCGCCACCACATCCATGTAGCCCTCGACCACCAGCACGTAGCCCTTGCTGCGCAGCGCGGTGCGTGCCTCGTACAGGCCATAGAGCTCGCGGCCCTTGACGAAGATCGGTGTCTCGGGCGAATTCAGGTACTTGGGCTCGCCGCCGTCGAGCACGCGGCCGCCGAAGCCGATGACCTCGCCCTTGACCGAGCGGATCGGGAACATGATGCGCTCGCGGAAGCGGTCGTAGCGCTTCTGCTCCGGCCCTTCGTCGCCCTGCACGATGACCATGCCGCTCTCGGTCAGCAGCGGGTCGTCGTAGCGCGGGAAGACGCTGGCCAGGCTGCGCCAGCCGGGCGGCGCATAGCCCAGACCGAAGCGCTTGGCGATCTCGCCGCTCAAGCCGCGGCGCTTCAGGTAGTCGATGGCCGCCGGATGCTCCTTCAGCTGCCGGCGATAGTGCTCGGCAGCCCGTTCAAGCACCTCGCTGAGCGTGGCCTGGTGCGCGCGGGCCTGCAGCGCACGCTGCTGCTCGGCCGGGTCGATCGGGTCGTCGGGCACCGCCATGCCCACCTGCTGCGCCAGGTCGGCCACGGCGTCGCGAAAGCTCATTCCCGAGTGCTCCATCAGGAAGCGGATGGCGTCGCCATGCGCGCCGCAGCCGAAGCAGTGATAGAACTGCTTGGGCACGTTGACGCTAAAGCTTGGAGACTTCTCGCCGTGGAAGGGGCACAGCCCCATGTGGTTGGCGCCGCTGCGCTTGAGCTCGACATGGCGTCCCACGACCTCGACGATGTCGACGCGTGACAGCAGGTCCTGAAGGAAACCGGGGGGGATCACCGACGCAGTCTACTCAAGACCGCCCATGCGATCTTGGGTCAGCTGCCCGCCGTGCGCGCCCCTGAGGCGCCAGGGGCCGCGGCCAGCGCAAACAGACCTTTGTAGTCGCGGATCCAGGCCGACACGAGCGGCGCCGGCATCGGTGCAGCGATGCCAGTGCCCTGGCCGATGTTGCACCCCATCTCAAGCAGCGTGCGCGCCTGCGCCGGCGATTCCACACCTTCGGCCACGACCACGCACTGGAAGGTGCGCGCCAGGCCGATCACGCCTTCGACGATGGCCCGGTCCTGCGCGTCGTCGAGCATGTGGTGCACGAAGGAGCGGTCGATTTTCAGCACATCCACCGGCAGCTGTTTCAGGTAGGTGAGCGTCGAGTAGCCGGTGCCGAAGTCGTCGAGCGCAAAGCGCACACCGATGGCCCGACAGCGGGCCAGCAGCGCGGAGGTGGCCTCAATGTCGGCATGGGCGGCAGTTTCCAGCACCTCCAGCTCCAGCGCGGTGGCTGGCGCATCGGGGTAGCGGGCCAGCAGCTCGGACAAGCGCAACGCGAAGTCGGGTTCCTGCAGGTGTCGGGCGGACACATTGACGCTGACCGAGATGTCGTGTCCGGCGCGGCGCCACATCGCCAAATGCTCCAGCGCCTGGCCCAGCACCCAGTCGCCGACGCGCGAGGACAGCCCGGTGTTTTCGATCAGCGGCAGGAACTGCATCGGCGCGATCAGCCCGTGCTGCGGGTGGTCCCAGCGCACCAGCGCCTCCAGACCCAGCACCACGCCGCGGCGCATGTCCACCTTGGGCTGGTAGTGCAGCGTGAACTCGGACTTGTCCAGCGCCTCCTGCACGCGCCCGATGGCCATGACGCGTTCTTCGTTGCGCCGCCGGTTCTCGGGATCGAAGAACTGGTAACCGTTGCGCCCGGCCTGCTTGGCGCCGTACATCGCGTGGTCGGCATGGCGCAGCAAGGTGTCGGCATCGCTGCGGTCGATCGGGTAGACGGTGGCGCCCATGCTGGCCGTCACCTGCACCGGGTCGACGCTGGGGTCGATGACATAGGGCTGCGCCACGACGCGCAGCACGCGCTCGACCGCCAGGCGCGACTCCTCCATCGTCGTCGCGCGAAGCAGCAGCACGAACTCGTCACCGCCCAGGCGTCCCGCGGCGTCGGACCAGACCTCGTTGCTGCGCAGCGTGCTGCGCAACCGCCCGGCCAGCTCGACCAGCAGCCGGTCGCCGGCGGCGTGGCCAAAACGGTCGTTCACCGGCTTGAAGCGGTCCAGGTCGAGGTAGCACACGGTAAGCAGGTAGCCGTCGGCGTCGGCCGCGGTCATGGCCTCGGACAGCATCTCCATCAGCCGCGCGCGGTTGGGCAGCCGCGTCAGCTCGTCGAAATGGGCCTGGCGTTCGAGCCGGTCGCGCTGCTGGCGCTGCTCGGTGATGTCGGAGATGACCAGCACGTGGTAGCGCACCTTGCCATCGGCATCGTTGACGGTGGAGATTGTCACCTGCAGCGTGCAGGCTTCGCCGTTGCGTCGGCGTTCGACCACCTCGCCGCGCCAGCGCCCGGTGCTGCGCAGCGCAGACCACATCAGCAGTCGCTGCTGGCGCACCAGCGGGTCAGGAGGTGACGGGCGCAACATCGACGGCACGCTGCCGATCAGTTCCTGCCGTGTCGCGCCCAGGATCTGCGTGTAGGCCGGGTTGACGTCGAGCACGCGCAGGTCGGCATCGGCGATGAGCAGGCCCTCGTGCAGGTGCTGGAACAGGCTGGAGGACAGGCGCTGCCGCTCCTGCGCATCGTGGCGCTCGCTGCTGTCGGACAGCGTGGCGATCAGCCGCGAGGCCTGGCCCTGATGGTCGCGGTCAACCACGAGCAGTTGCGCGTCAAGCCAGCGCCAGCCATTTTCTGCAGGCACTCGAATTTCGCTTTGAGCGCGCGACTGTGTCCCGCCGCGCAGACGCTCCAGCAACTGTTGCAAGCCTGGCCGGTCGTCGTCGTGCACTCGCGACAGCCAAGAAGAAAGCGACGTGGAAGCGTCACCGCTCAGCAGTTTCCAGTGCTGCGAGGTGCGGCCTTCGTCGCGTCCCAGCGTCCATTCGCCCACGCCCAGCCCGGCCCCTCCCAAGGCCAGCAGCCAGCGCTTCTCGACGCTCAGGCTGTCCCGGGTGAGCACATGCACCAGAAGCACCGAGCCGACGAGCACTGCCCCGTAGGCCCACGTGGGTGCCAGCGCAAACGGTGGCAACTCGGGCACGAAGGGACCGAGCCCCAGGCTGCTGGCATAGGCCACGCCGAGCGACAAGGCGGCTGCAATGGCCGACGCCAAGCCCACGCCGGCGTGCACCACCAGCCCCGGCAGCAGCGCTGCCGGCACGCACGCCAATGCCAGAGGGAGCACGCTGCGCTCGGCATGCATGCCAAAGGCCAGCGCCGCGCTGGCCACCACCGCGCCCAGCATCAGCAAGGTTGACGAGCGGCGCGCGCGTGCGAAGGCCTGACGCAAGGCCTCGCGGTGCACGGCCATCAACGGCACGGCGCCCAGCAGGGCTCCGAGCCAGCGTGCCAGCACGCCCAACAGCAGCCAGCGTAGAGAGGTGCTTGAGTCAATCGACCCGACGATGGTCAGCGCCGCCACGCCGGCGGCGGCGCCCAGGGTTGCAGCCAGCAACGACATGGTCAGCAGCAGGCCGACATCACCACGACCATCCAGTCGCGGATTGATCGTCCCGCGACGCAGTCCCCAGGCACCGAGCGCCGCACCGCACAAGTCACCGGCAATCAAAGCCAAGAGCAGGGGGCGGGAATCGTTCGGATCGGCCAGAAGGGCCAAAGCAGCGATCAGCACCCCCGCAACGCTGGCTCCACCCCACCTCAGCCACAGCGCCATGAGTACACCCAAGGGCAGCCACAGCGGGGCCCATTGCGTGGAAGGGCCCGACAGCACCAAACAAGCCTTGCCAACCAGTCCGTAGGCCAGCGCGACAATCAGCGCGCGCTGCGCCCGCAACGCCCAAGGCGAAGCCGGTCCCGTTCGAGCGGCACCGTTGTCCGGTGTATTGGTGGGCGTCAAGGCAGGCTCGAATCGACGAGCAATATCGAATGCTAGCCGCTACTCGATGCCCCGCGGTGCGGGCATGCCCGACCCTCAAAATAGGGGGGCGAAGGCTCGTTCAAGGCCCAGGGTCTTGTCGTGACGAAGGCGCCAAGGCGCAGGCGCCGAAACCCTCGACGACATTCGACGCCGGGCGTCGCCTCAGAGGGCGAAATCAGATATTTTCTTGCCCGAGGCCAGTGCCTGCTTCAACCATCTGGGCTGCAAGCCACGGCCCGACCAGGTATCCCCGGTGGCCGCGTCGCGATACTTCGGTGCGACCTTGGCGCCGGAGCGCTTTGGCGTCGCCGCCTTGCTGGACAAATCGGCGAGCGTCAAACCATGCTCGGCCATCAGGGCACGCACCTTGGCCACTGCGCCGGCACGTTCGGCGCGCTGGACCTCGGCGATCTGTTGCTCGATGGCGGCCTTTTGGGCCAGTAACTCGCTGACGGTTGTCATACCGGGTATCTCCAAACAGGATGATCAGAACGCGAATATATCACCTCAAACCAGGACGAACTTTTCCGATGAGCAGCGATTATCCCATCCGCGCAATAGCCGGCAGGCCGGTAGAGCGATGACTTGGCTCCTTCCTCAGTCAGAGGGAGGGACATAGCCCGCGGGCTGTTCGGCCCCGGTGCCGAAGAAGAACTGTTCCATCTGTCGCGCCAGATACTGCCGTGCGCGTGCATCGGCCAGATTCAGGCGGTTCTCATTGACCAGCATCGTCTGATGCTTCTTCCAGGCTTCGAAGGCTTCCTTGCTGACGTTGTCGTAGATACGTTTCCCCAGTTCACCCGGATAGGGGGAGAAATCCAGGCCCGGCGCTTCCTTCTTCAGATAAATGCATTGCACCATTCGCGTCATCATTCCACTCCTTTTGTTTGCCGAGCGCCCGACTTCAGCCGAGCTTCTTGACCAGCACCATCGAGCGCCGGTCCCAGTTGTATTTTCTCTTTCGTGCCTCTGGCAGGCGATCCGGATCGACCTGCGCAAACCCGCGCTTGATAAACCAGTGCATCGTGCGCGTGCTCAGCACGAATATGCTGTCCAGCCCCATCGATTTGGCGCGCTGTTCGATTCGCTTCAATATTCGCTCACCATCGCCCTGACCCTGAACCTGTGACGATACCGTCAGCGCCGCCATTTCGCCGGTACGCGCCTCGGGGAAAGGGTATAGCGCGGCACAGCCGAAAATGATGCCGTCGTGTTCGATGACGGTGTAGTTGGCGATATCGCGCTCGATTTCCGTGCG
>JAGTRL010000221.1 GCA_018261815.1 Pseudomonadota bacterium | reverse complement strand
GCGAAGGCAATATAGGAGGCCGGCAAGACGGCATGCCCTGAGTGTTCGTTGACGAACCCAAGCGCACCCGCGGGCTCGAAAGTAAACCGGTGAACATCGCATGTTGGGGTCGGGATGTTCGTAGCCCGCGGGTGCAAGTCCCACGTTCCCCGGCAGCTACCTGCCGGTCGTGTTCAGTGTCACTGAGCGCAGGACCAAACTGAAGATGCTGACGCGCGATAGCCGGCACCGCGCGAGGGTTACCCACCGCGGCGCCCGCCCTTGCTTCATCGGGAGCAGCGGGCGCCGCCGTGGATAACCCGGACACATCGATCCAACTCATACGGAGTCTCTATATCGGGTCGCAGTTTGACGGCCAATTCGCCGAACTCAACACCTGAAGCTTGTCGTTCAAGTGTCGGGTGCTGATCAGCAGCCGTTCGCCTGCTGATGTGCTTGCCGTCAAGAGTCGGTCACAACCGGCAGCCTCCCGACGTGCGAGAACATGAAACACGCTATAGCCAATACACCGACCGTTTCGACGACCCCAACATGCCGGGCACGTTGGAGGCGACGGTGACGCTGCAGCCGGTGATCCGCAGCACCGGGCTGCGCATCGAGCAGGCCGGCATTTCCGAGGCCATCCTGCTGGAGATGTGCTACCTGGGCTGGCAGGAGCCGCTGGCGCAACTGGCCACCCTGGTGGAGCAGGAAATTCCGGGCTGAGGCTGCGAGCTCCGGCTGCGGCTGCGTGACCCAGTCCGTACACTGGATGAGTATGCAACTCGACCATCTGATCGTGCCCTGCGCGGACCGGGTGGCCGCGGCCCGGCTGCTGGCAAGACTGCTCGGCGTGGCGTGGGCCGCGCAGGGCCGCGGCGGCCCGTTCTCGCCGGTGTACGTCAACGATGGGTTGACTCTGGACTTCGACCAATGGACCGGCCCCGTGCCGCAGCTGCACTTTGCCTTTCGTGTCGACGCGGCGCAGTTCGATGCCATCCTCGGGCGCATCCGGGCCGAGGGTCTGGCTTACCGCAGCCTGCCGCACGGCCCGGACGACCACCAAGTGAACCCGGCCTTTGGCGGGCGCATCGTTTACTGGCGCGAGCCCGCTGGGCATGTCTGGGAGCTGCTCACCGTCAGCTATGAGCGCCAGGCCCCACCCGCAGACACTTGAGCCGCCGCATGTTCCGCCCTGTCACCATCGACCACCTAGTGCTGCGCGTCGTCGATCTGCAGCGCATGCTGCAGTTCTATGTCGAGGCTCTGGGCTGCACGGTGGAGCGACGCCAGGACGGCATCGGCCTGGTTCAACTGCGCGCCGGCAGTGCACTGATCGACCTGGTGCCCGTGGACGGCCCGCTGGGGCGCGCCGGCGGCGCGGCGCCCGGCAAGGAAGGGCATAACCTCGATCATTTCTGCCTGCGCATCGAACCCTTCGACGAGCATTCCATCGTCGCGCACTTGGCGCGCCACGGCCTTGCCTGCGGCCCGGTGGAGCGGCGCTACGGCGCGCAGGGCGAAGGCCCTTCGATCTACCTCAGCGACCCCGAAGGCAACGGGGTCGAACTCAAGGGTCCGCCGGATGGTGTCGGCTGAAGGCCTACAGCGTGGCATGACGGCATCGGCCGCGAGCGGAATGCGAACACTTCATAGCATCGTCTATTCCGAGCTGGCGCTCGAGGCGAGCGCGTTCATCGAGCGCCTGCGAACCGCCCACGACCCGCAGCACGGCAGCTTCGACGCGCACTTCCCGCCGCACTCGGCCGACGTGGCGCTTACCGAACCCTGCTTCCGCCAGGCACTGGACCGCGTCTACGGCGGCACACGCGACCCGGCGGCGCTGCAACTGCTGGGCCGGGCGGGCCACGAAGGGCTGCATCGATGAAGATGATGTCGACTTCCGCCACGACGCCGGACGCGTATGCCGAAGCCTTGTCCGGATGGCAGCGCGCCTACGTGGTGGCGCTGCGCACGGCTGTGCGGTCGGCCGCGCCGGCGCTGCGCGAGCAGCTGAAGTGGGGACACCTGGTCTACCTGCTCAACGGCCCGGTGCTGCTACTGCGCGCCGAACCCGAGCGCGTGCTCTTCGGCTTCTGGCGCGGTCGGCGGCTGCGCGGTATCGAGCCGCGGCTGAAGCCCGGAGGCAAGTACGAGATGGCGACGCTGGCGCTGCGCCCCGATACACCGCTGCGGCGCGAGACGGTGCAGGCGCTGGTGCAGGAAGCCGCACGCCTGGACCGGGAGCTCGGCGACCCGACGGCCGTCGGCACGGTGGACGCGTACATCCGCGCCTTTCTTGCCGACGTGCAGGCACTGCTGCAGTCGATCCGCGTGGCAGCGCGTGCCGCCGCGCCGCAGGCCGAGGAGCGCCTCAGCTACTGCATGCCCTCGCTGTTCCAGCACGGCGTGTTGCTGCACTACGCCGCGTTCAAACAGCACATCGGCTTGTTCCCACCAGTGACCGAACCGGTGCTGCGCGAAAAGGCCGCGCGCTACGCCGGCCCGAAGGGCAATCTGCAGTTGCCGTTGAACGAGCTGATGCCGCTGGCGCTGATCGGCGAGATCGTGCGCGAGCGGCTGCAGGCCAACCGCGCCAGGCGCGGCACACCCCAGGGTGGAGGCTGAGATGGGACCCAAGGGCGCCTGCCACTGCGGCAGCATCCGTTTCGAGCTGGCTGTAGCTCCTACATCCGCGACGGCCTGCCACTGCACGCAGTGCCGCAAGCAGTCGGGGCACTTCTTTGCATCGGCGAACCTGCCGAAATCCGCCGTCAACCTCAGCGGCAGCGAACACTTGGCCTGGTACCGTTCGTTCGAAAAGGTGCGGCGCGGCTTCTGCGCGCGCTGCGGCTCGTGGCTGTTCTGGGAGCCGCTGCAGCAAGTTGGACCTCGGTGGCGCTGGGCGCCATCGACGGGCCAACCGGCCTGGCGCTGGAGCGCCACATCTTCGTCGCCGACAAAGGCGACTACTACGAGATCGGCGATGGCCCTGCCGCAGAGGGAACACTAAGCGCTTGTTCTTCCACGGCTTCATCGGCGCCAATTGTCGGCGCCAATGATTTCGAGATCGACCTCGCCTTTGAACAGCCCTTGATGAATGCACTCGAAATCCGCGCCAGCGTGTGCGAGCCCGAGCGGTCCAACGGCGGCTTCCGAGCGATCAATTTGAGATTCCGTCCGGCAGTTCAGGGTCGCAATGCAAAGCTATGCATAGGGGTCGCTTTCCGGCCTACGTGAGCAGCGGCTGACCGGCTTGACGTTTTCATGAAACTGGGCTGCCAGAAACCGGGTACTCGCTACCGGCTCCTTGCGCTGCAATGCTGCCCGCCATTCTGCTGAGCTGAGCTACAGCTTTAGACTGGGTGCTGACGTTCAATGCCGGCCTCTTCTCACCCGCTGCGGGTCGACCTCCAGGCGATCAGCCCTCATGCAAAGCAACCCACTTGAATTTCAACAGAGCCTCATTCCAAGTCTGGCCTGCCATTACGTGCACAAGCCGAGAATCTTCTGCTCCGTCGGGCAGAACTTGGCCGCTGCAGCCTTGGCTTCGGCGGCGATGCATTTGTTCAGTTCCGTGGCCATCGGCGGGTAGTAACTCCAGCCGCGCCCCAATTCGGGCATCGCCAGCTCGACTTCCTTCCACTTCGGGTGGCCCTGGCTTTGCAGCACACCAAAGTTCTGGCACAAAGAGCGTGCGAACTTGGCCAAAGCCCCCTGGGTTGCCTTGCGGTCGTAGTCGTAGGTGACGAGGAACGCCTTTACCGCGAGTCCCGGCACGTCCTCCAGGAGCAGGTTGGGATAGTTGGCAGCGCGCACCGTGGATGGGAAGTAGGTCTTCAGCGCGGCCTGCGCGCTGGTGTGATTGCGGTCGAATTTGAGGAGCTTGATGAGGGCACGCGCTTCGGGCTTCATGTCGACCAGCAACTTTGCCGGCTGGCCGGCTACGACGACGACAACGTCCAGCGAGTCGCCGCTCGTCAACTTCACCAGTGCCTCTTCGTTGGGCAGGAAGCTGATGCGATCGTCCGGGGCCGCCTGGCCGAACATCAGCCGGTACAAGGTCGTGGACGACATGGCCGTGCCGCTGCGCAGCGGGCCGACGTTGAGACGCGCATCCTTTATCTCGTGGATAAAGTTCAGCGGCGAGTCAGCGCGGGCGATGAAGTAGATCTCTTCGTTGTATAGCGGCAGGATGGCCCGCAAGGGGCGGATGATGTCCGCAGCCGCCTTGTTGCCTGCCTCGCCTTGGGCGATGAAGGCCTGATAAACGTCTGACTGCACCAGCGCGAACTTCACGCCGTCTTCCACCCGCAGCCGCTGGATGTTCTCCGCCGACCCGGCCGATGGCAAGACCTCGAGGTCGATGTCGGCGCCGGGTGCCACGAATCTGGCCAGATCGCGGCCTATCTGAATGTATGTGCCGCGCTCCGACGCAGTCACGATCTTGTAGGGCGTTCCGGCAGCAGCGATCGAGGCCTGAGTCGCTAGCAACGTCAACGCACAGACCCGTAGCAGCCTTCTAAGGATGGGCGGCATGGGGATACCTTTCAATTTATTCAGGGTGTGAGGGTGCATAGGCCGAGCGCCTGAACGTTCGAAGTACACGCAATGGCGGGCGCAGGCCGCGGCGAGATATCCGGCGGCGGCCGCCCTGCCGGACCGGCGGTGGCGCGCTCGCGACTCACCGGTTTGGGCAGCGCGCGCGCGGCTTCACGGCTGGCCGCCACGCGCTGGGCAGTAGTCGCAGTATTGCCCCGCTCGGCCTCGAACGCTGTCGGCGGTGCCAATAGCGGTGTGAGGGGCTCCACAGCCGAGCCAGCGGCAGGATCCGATGCTGCGGATTGCCTGGCGGCGAGCGTCGCAGGCGGCCGCATAGCTGCAGGCATTCCCGAAGAACCAGTATTCGACAGCGGCGGTGGTGCCAAAGCGTTTGCCTGGCCGGCGATGGCCATGCCCGCGCTTAAAACTGCTGCACTTGCAGCGTTGCCGATCGCTGGTGCAATGGCAGCAAGTGCCGCCTGCGTGGCCACTGGCGCGAGCGATTGCGGACGCTGCGCAGGCGATGCGTTGATGGAATCCGCGCCAGCTTGGGCGGACGACGCACCATGAGACAGCGCCGGCACGCTGGCAGCAGGAGCGGGACCCTTGAATACCCAGAGAGCTGCGGCCAGCATCAATAGCGCCGCCCCGCCGACCGAGACGGGCAGCGCCAATACTGAAGCACGCCCCGCAGGAGCCGCATCGGGGACAACCGCCATGCCGGACACGCTTTGCGCGGTCACCACCGCCCTTGACCGAGCCGACTCGACCGTGTCAACGACCGCCTTGGGCAAATCCCCGATCACTGTCGCTTCCACCTTCGCCCGGGCCTGCGTCAGCGGCGGTTCGGCTTCCGGCAGCCTGGCGCCGCAGTTCAGGCAGAAATGTGCATGCAACTCATTGACCACATGGCAACTCGGACACGGCCTGCGCACAAGGCCCGCACCGCAGTCAATGCAGAACTTGGCATCCCCTAGGTTTGAATAGTGGCAGTGCATGCACACCAGTTCAATCACTTCGGTGGCTCCTGGTTTCGGATCGGCGCCGCCCGCGATGCCGATCGGCAGTTCCATTGTGGTTTTGGGCAGAGAAGTCTAACGGGAGTCCGACGCGCTTCCATGCTTCTTACGGGCCAGCCTCGCCTATCTCTGGACGGGAATGCGAACGGCTCCTTTCGCCCTGCACAGCAGCCACCCATGCTCCGATCCGAGGGGTCGCCAAAAAACAGTTCTTCTATGTCGGCTTTACCGCCAGCATTTCGGTGGCCCCACCGACAGCTCAGGGTCGCGGCTTGACAGTCAGCTCCCCGAACTCGCCGCCGAAAACCTGACCTCCAAAATTGACGATTCCGGTCTGCTTGGATCGCCGAGGTTGAAGCTCAGATAGCGCGGTGTGCCGGTGGCAGACGCAAGTGAAGGCCAGGCGGCCTCAGACGTCGAGCACGATCTTGCCGAAGTGCCGCCCCGATGCCTGGTGCCGGAAGGCCTCGGCGATCTGCTCGAGCGCAAACGATCGGTCGATCACCGGTAGCACGCCGTTAGCCTCGATCGCGCGCACCATGTCGAGCTGCTGGCTACAGCTACCCACCGTAATGCCCTGCAGGCGGATGTTCTTCGACATCAGCGTGGCGGTGGACACGGGGCCCTGCACGCCGGTCAGCACGCCGATCATCGAGATGTGGCCACCGACCGCGCAGGCGTGGATCGACTGCACCAGCGTCTCGGCCCCGCCGACCTCGACCACGTGGTCGGCGCCTTCGCCCTGGGTGATCTCGGTGACCACACGCGCCCACTTCGGCTGCGCGCGGTAGTTGATCAGGTGATCGGCGCCCAGCTGGCGCAGCCGCTCGAGCTTCTCGTCCGACGACGAGGTGGCGATCACCGTGGCGCCTGCCGCCTTGGCGAACTGCAGCGCAAACAGCGACACGCCGCCGGTGCCCTGCACCACCACCACCTCACCGGGCTGGAGCCGGCCTTCGACCATCAGCGCGCGCCACGCGGTCAGCGCCGCGCAGGGCAGCGTCGCCGCCTGTGCGTGCGTGTAGCCCTTCGGCTGACGGGTCAGCGCGTAGGCCGGCACAGTGACGTATTCGCTGGCATAACCGTCGATGTGGTCGCCCGGCACGCCCTTGCGCCGGGCCTGCGACGGCCGGCCGTCCTGCCACTGCGGGAAGAATAGGCTGAGCACGCGCTCGCCGGCCGCCAGCGGCGGCTGCAGTGTCGGCGCGTCGACCGCGGGGCCGACCTCGATCACCTCGCCGGCGCCGTCGGACATCGGCACGCGGCCGTCGACCGCAGGAATGCCGCCAGTGACGACGACATAGTCGTGGTAGTTCAGTGAGCTGGCATGCACCCTCATCAGCACCTCGCCCGCAGTGGGCGGGCGCGGCTCGGCGGTGGCCAGGTGCAGTTGGTCGATGCTGGCCGGCTGGCTCAGGCGGATCTGTTTCATGGCGATGTCTTTCGAGTCGATCGTCGATAGAGTTCGGTGGCGCCGAACGCTCAGCATAGGATCCTTTTGCTGTGAACTCCGTGCCATGAAACCGACGTAGGAAGGATGCTGCGGACAGCTGGCGTGTGATGGCGTGGTCCCGGCCGCTTCCAGCCGATCGGTCGCATCATTCAGGACCGCTAAGAATTTATCCGTAAATAGTACACTTGCCTTCCGAGCCGCATGTCACGCGGCGTTCGGGCGAAGGCATGGTCGCACGCAAGCGAGTTGACTCATGGGTAGTGAC
>JAGTRL010000220.1 GCA_018261815.1 Pseudomonadota bacterium | reverse complement strand
GCCCGAATGGAAGAGCCAGCGCGCCGGCTACAGCAGCGACGGCACACCGAACAACCTGCACGTGGTGCGCTCGATGCGCGGCGCCATCGGCCGGCGCATCGCCATCGGCGCCGGCTCGCGCGCCGAGGTGCGCGAGCTCGAGGACGAACTCGACGAACTGCAGACCGGGCCGAAGAACCCACTGGTGCTGGAGCGCATCAAGGAGCTGCAGGCCGCGGTGGCCGCATTGCGTGCGCGCATCGCGCGCATTCCCTACCTGGACCCGATCGACCTGCGCTACCGCAGCCGCATCCGCGTGCCGGTGCCCACCAGCAAGGCGGTGATGTTCTGCCTGATGGACATCTCCGGCTCGATGGACGAGGCGCGCAAGGACCTGAGCAAGCGCTTCTTCATCCTGCTGTACCTGTTCCTGACGCGGCACTACGAGAAGATCGACCTGGTCTTCATCCGCCACCACACCCAGGCTCAGGAAGTGAACGAGGAAGACTTCTTCCATGCCCGCGAAACCGGTGGCACCGTGGTGAGCAGCGCACTGGTGCTGATGGAAGAAATCATCCGCGAGCGCTACTCCCCCAGCGAGTGGAACATCTACGGCGCGCAGGCCAGCGACGGCGACAACTGGCACCACGACAGCGGCCGCTGTCGCGAGTTGCTGAGCGACAAGCTGCTGCCGCTGTGCCGCTACTACGGCCGCCGTTGCATGCCCACTTCGCGATGCGCAAGGCAATCAGTGCCGACCAGATCTACCCGGTGTTCCGCGACCTGTTCAAGAAGGAAGGGGCCAAGGCCGCATGAGCGCAGTTCTGAAGAATCCGCTGAGCTCGCCGTTGCCGCTGAAGGAGCGGCCGGCGGTGCGGTTGCCAGGCCCGAGTGACTGGTCCTTCGAGCTGATCGAGCAGTACCACAAGGTCATCCGCGACACCGCCGAGCGCTTCGGCCTGGACACCTACCCGAACCAGCTGGAGATCATCACCGCCGAGCAGATGATGGACGCCTATGCCAGCGTGGGCATGCCGGTGAACTACCGCCACTGGAGCTACGGCAAGGAGTTCATCGCCACCGAGAAGAACTACAAGCGCGGCCACATGGGCTTGGCCTACGAGATCGTTATCAACTCCAACCCCTGCATCAGCTACCTGATGGAGGAGAACACGATGGCCATGCAGGCGCTGGTCATCGCGCACGCAGCCTACGGCCACAACAGCTTCTTCAAGGGCAACTACCTGTTCCGCATGTGGACCGATGCGGCGTCGATCATCGACTACCTGGTCTATGCCAAGAACTATGTCGCCGAATGCGAGGAACGGCATGGCCTGGACGCCGTGGAAGGCTTCCTCGACAGCTGCCACGCGCTGCAGAACCACGGCGTCGACCGCTACCGCCGCCCCAGCCGCAAGAGCCTGGCGCAGGAGCTGGCCGAGCGCAAGGACCGAGAGGCCTATGCCCAGGCGCAGGTCAACGACATGTGGCGTACGCTGCCCAAGCGCGCCGAGAAAGCCGAGGAAGCGTCCGGCACCCGCCGCTTCCCCGAGGAGCCGCAGGAGAACCTGCTGTACTTCATCGAGAAGAACGCGCCGCTGCTCGAACCCTGGCAGCGCGAAATCGTGCGCATCGTGCGCAAGGTGGCGCAGTACTTCTATCCGCAGCGCCAGACGCAGGTGATGAACGAAGGCTGGGCCACCTTCTGGCACCACAAGCTGCTGAACCAGATGTACGACGACGGCTTCCTCACCGACGGCGTGATGATCGAGTGGCTGAAGTCACACACCAACGTGGTCTACCAGCCGCCGGTGGGGCACCGTGCCTACAGCGGCATCAACCCCTACGCGCTGGGCTTTGCGATGTACACCGACCTCAAGCGCATCTGCGAGGAGCCTACCGACGAGGACCGCCAGTGGTTTCCCGAGATCGCTGGCACGCCCTGGCTGCCGGCGCTGGACCAGGCGATGCGCAACTACAAGGACGAGAGCTTCGTCGGCCAGTTCCTGAGCCCCAAGCTGATGCGCGAGCTGCGCCTGTTTGCCATCGTCGACGACGAGAAGCAGGAAGAATTGGAAGTCTCGGCGATTCACGACGACAGCGGGTACAAGCGGGTGCGCGAATCGCTGGCACGGCAGTACGACCTGGGCTCGCGCGAGCCCAACATCCAGGTGTGGAACGTCAACCTGCGGGGCGACCGTTCGTTGACGCTGCGTCACTTCCAGCACAACAACCGTCCGCTGCACGACACGGCCAGCGAGGTGCTCAAGCATGTGGCGCGACTGTGGGGTTTCGGCGTGCAGCTGGAAAGTGTCAACGCCGCGGGCGATGTCAGCAAGCGCTGGAGTCTGCCTGGCCCGGCAGCCTGAGCGCAGTTCTCAGCGGCCTTTCAACAGTTCGCTGACGAATCGAACGGGAATCGCATAACTGATGCCCGACGGGTGGGAGATTGCCGTCTCCTTGCTGCCCTTGACGAGCACCATGTTGATCACGGCAATCACCTTGCCGGATTCGACATCGAGCACCGGTCCCCCACTGTTGCCTGGGTACGCCGTCGCATCAAGCTGGTAGATGTCGAAGCTGCCTTGGCGCAGTCGATTGATGGCCTGCGCATTGAGCGATTGGGAAGTCGGCGCGGGCAACGCAATGCCAGTGATCGACGAGATGATGCCGCGATGGGTTACCGGCGTGAAGCCCAGTGCTCCACCGATCGGAAAGCCGATGATGGCCACGGAGACACCTTCGCGCGCGCGCCCCTCTTCTGCCAACGGCAATGCAGGGAGCGGTGCGCCGTCGATGCGCAGCAAGGCCAGATCGTGCTCGCGGTCGAGACCGAGCAGCGCGGCAGCCCGCCCGGCCGTGGCGCTGCCACCCGCTTGCGTGGGCACGACCACCACGAGGCTGCCTTCGGAGCCCCCGGGCGGAATGACATCGGGCAACACATGCGCGTTGGTCACCACGAAGTTGCCCGTCCCGACCACGAAACCGCTGCCGCGAAATGCGAACCGGGGGCTGCTGGTAGGGTTGAAGACGCCGACGGCCACAACGGAAGGTTTTGTCGCGACGATCAAGTCCTCAAGGCCCGCCCGTGCCGGCGGCGCGCCAAGGCCCAACAACAGGGGCAGGCTCCAAGAAACCAGGAGCCTTCGTCGAGGCAGATCGACCTTCCGGTACCCAGCCGCGACGGCGATGGACGCCGTCACAGCGTAAAGATCTTGCCTGGGTTCATGATGTTCTTCGGATCGAGCGCGCGCTTGATCTGACGCATCATCTCCACCGCGCCGGCGCCGGCTTCGTCGATCAGGAAGTCCATCTTGTGCAGCCCGATGCCGTGCTCGCCGGTGCAGGTGCCTTCGAGCGCGATCGCGCGCTGCACCATGCGCAGGCTCATGCCTTCGGCCAGCGCGCGCTGCTCGGCGTCGCCGTCCTTCACCAGGTAGGCGAGGTGGAAGTTGCCGTCGCCGACATGGCCGACGATGTAGTACGGCAGCCCCGAGGCGTCGGCCTCGGCCACCGACGCGTCGATGATCTCGGCCAGCCGCGAGATCGGCACGCAGGTGTCGGTGGTCACGGTGCGGCAGCCCGGGTTCATCTGCATGCCGGCGAAATAGGCCTTGTGCCGCGCGGTCCACAGCCGCGTGCGTTCTTCCGGCGTGCTGGCCCAGGCGAAGTCCTCGCCGCCCATGTCCGAGGCGATGGCCTGCACGGTCTCGGCCTGCTCCTTGACGCTGGCGGCACTGCCGTGGAACTCCATCAGCAGCATCGGCGACTCGCGCAGGCCGAGCTTGCTCTGCGCGTTGACCGCTCGCACCGCATTCACGTCGAGCAGCTCGCAGCGCGCGATCGGCACACCCACCTGCGTCAGCTGGATCGTCGCGTCGACCGCGCCGGCGATGTCCTTGAAGTGGCAGATCGCCGCACTCACCGCCTCGGGCAGCGGGTACAGCTTCAGCGTCACCTCGGTGATCACGCCCAGCGTGCCCTCGCTGCCCACGAACAGCCGCGTCAGGTCGTAGCCGGCAGAGGACTTCTTGGCGCGAGTTCCGGTGCGGATGGTCTCTCCGCTGGCGGTGACGACGGTCAGCCCAAGCACGTTCTCGCGCATGGTGCCGTAGCGCACGGCGTTGGTGCCGCTGGCGCGCGTGGCCGCCATGCCGCCCAGGCTGGCATTGGCGCCCGGGTCGATGGGGAAAAACAGCCCCGTGTCCTTGATCTCGCGGTTGAGCTGCTCGCGCGTCACGCCGGCCTGCACCGTCACCGTCAGGTCCTCGGGGTTCAGGCGCACGATCTTCGTCATGGCCGACACATCGACGCTGACACCCCCCTGGACCGCCAGCAGGTGGCCTTCCAGCGACGAGCCAGTGCCGTAGGGAATCACCGGCACTGCATGTTCGTCGGCCAGGCGCAGCACCGCCGCCACCTCGGCGGTGCTCTCGCAGAACACCACCACCTCCGGCGGCGTCACCGGGTAGGGTGATTCGTCGCGGCCGTGCTGCTCGCACACCGCGGCGGCGGTGGAGCAGCGCGTGCCGAAGCGCTGCCGCAGCGCGGCCAGCATCGCGGCGGGCACCAAGCGGGGCTCGAAGGTGGGCCACACATGGGCGGGAACCGGTGCGTTCATGGTGTGCTTCCTTCGGCTGCGGCGATTCGCGATTCTAGGCAGGACGGCTTCCTCGTGCACCGAGGCGGGGCCTGCGCTGAACAGGCGCAAACTGCAGGCATGGCGGCCCGCATTTCGCGGCTTGGCCGAGTTGCTGCAATGCGAAGATGTGCCATTGCCTGACCCCGCCCACACACCATGGCATCCCGAAAAATCATCTCCGATCGCGGCGAGTTCATCGATGCCTTGCGCGTGCTGCGCAAGGGCCGGGTGCTGGTTCGGGTCAGCGACATCAGCGGTGGTTGCGTGCTCGACGGGGCGCCGCTGTACAGCGCCCATCGCACGCTGATCGACTACGGATTGATCCGCGAGTTCGACAATCCTCAGGGTTTTCCCAGCGTGCGCTACTACCGGCTCAGCGAGCGCGGCCGCGACTTTGCCGACCGCGCCTGCGAGAACTGGCGCCAGCGTCCGTTGCTCCAGCGGATGGCGGTGCGCCTGGCCGGCTGAGCCGGTGCGTCAGAAGGCGACGCTGGTATTGGGGACGTCCACCCGGATCAGCGGCCGGCGCAAGGCCCCGGCGGCGGCGCGCGCATAGGCCTCGGCCCATGCGGCATCGGCAAAACCCTGGTGGCCCGCGGCCTCGGCGATGGCCAGCACCTTGTCGGCCAGCAGTACCTTCCCGGTCGGGCGGCTTATCTTCGCATCCAAGCGCAGGAATTCATCGTCCAGCCATTGCCGCGCCGCTTCCAGCGGCATCGGCTCGGGGGGGCGCAGCGCGATGTCGTCGCAGCCGGCAAACTTGACGAAGACTTCCTGTCGCATGGCACACCTGTCAATCCGTGAGCGGCTAGCCTAACCAGCCGGCGGAGTGCCGGACCTGATGCGCGTCAAGGCCATCGCCCAGCGGGCACAATCCAGTCGCCATGGGACAACGTCTGACTCAGATAGCCACCCGCACCGGTGACGACGGCAGCACCGGACTGGGCGACGGCACTCGCGTGCCCAAGGACCATCTGCGCGTCATGGCCATGGGCGACGTCGACGAGCTCAATTCCGGCCTCGGCGTGCTGCTGGCCGAACCGCTGCCCGACGACGTGCGCGAGTTGCTGGTGACCATCCAGCACGAGCTCTTCAACCTGGGTGGCGAGCTGTCGATCCCCGGCTACCAGCTGCTCAAGGCGGCTGCGGTGCTGCGCCTGGACGAGGCGCTGGAGCACTACAACGCCCAGCTGCCGCGCCTGAAGGAGTTCATCCTGCCGGCCGGCACGCGCAGCGCGGCACTGGCCCATGTCAGCCGCACCGTGGCGCGTCGTGCCGAGCGATCGCTGGTGGCGCTGAGCGGCCACGAAGCAGTGCACGAGGCACCGCGCCAGTACCTCAACCGTCTGAGTGACCTGATGTTCGTGCTGGCCCGCGTGCTCAATCGCGCCAACCTCGACGGTCTGGGCGGCGACGACGTCTACTGGCACAGCGAGCGCCTGGCCCGCGACCCCGACTGATCCGCGCCGCCGGCGCCCGCGTGCCGGCTGAATCTCGAGCCCTCCCGACCGGCGCGAGGTGGCACGCGTCCTGCTTGATGCCGACTGGTATACCAGAACGTGCACCAATATGTCTCTATCCCCCGGCTCCAGCTTGCCGACGCGCACCGTGGCGCAATGGCGCGAGCTCGTGGCCGAGGGCGGTGACCCGCTGCCCTGGCTGGCGCAGTGCCGGGCCGCAGCGCTCGCCAGCGCCGAGCTGAAGCTCTGGATCAGCCTGCCCAGCGACGCGCAATGGCAGGCCCAGTTGGCCCTGCTGGCCGAGCGCCTGGCAGAGCCGCTGCCGCGTGCCGAACTGGTGCAGCGCTACCCCTTGTTGGGCGTGCCCTTCGCCGCCAAGGACAACATCGATATCGCCGGCATGCTTACCACGGCCGCCTGCCCGGCCTTTGCCTACGCTCCCGAGCGCAGCGCCACCGTGGTGCAGCGCCTGCTCGATGCCGGCGCGCTGTGGCTGGGCAAGACCAACCTGGATCAGTTCGCCACCGGCCTGGTCGGCACGCGCTCGCCCTACGGCCGGCCGAGCAGTGCCTTCGACGCCACGCGCATCAGCGGCGGCTCCAGCTCGGGCTCGGCGGTGGCCGTGGCGCGCGGCCAGGTCGCCTTCTCGCTGGGCACTGACACAGCGGGCTCAGGCCGGGTGCCGGCAGGCTTCAACGGTCTGGTGGGGTTGAAGCCCACCCCCGGGCGTGTCAGCACCGCCGGCGTGGTGCCGGCCTGCCGCAGCCTGGATTGTGTGTCGGTCTTCACGCACACGGTCGACGACGCTGCATTGCTGCTGGCGCTCATTGAAGGCGACGACTCGCTCGACATCTATAGCCACTTCGCCGCCGGGCCTGCGCAGCTGCCGGCCCAGGCGCGCATCGGCGTGCCGAAGTCGCCGGCCTTCTTCGGCGACGCCGGCTACGAGCCGATGTTCACTGCCGCAATCGAACGTGCGCGGGCCCTGGGCCAGCAGGTGGTGGAACTGGACTTTGCGCCGCTGTTCGCCGTGGCTGCACTGTTGTATGAAGGCCCGTGGGTGGCCGAGCGCCACAGCGTGGTGCGCGAGCTGCTCGCCACGCAGCCCGAGGCCTTCGACCCGGCGGTGCGCCAGGTCATCAGCCGCGCGTCCGGCTTCAGCGCCACCGACACCTTCGAAGCGCAATACAAGCTGCGCCGCATGCAACGCGAGCTGCGGTCGCTGTGGCAGCATGTCGACCTGCTGATGGTGCCCACCGCGCCAGGCCATCCGCGCTTCGACGAGGTGGATGCCGACCCGCTAGGGGCCAACGCCCGCCTTGGGCTCTATACCAACTTCGTCAACCTGCTCGGCTGGTGCGCGCTGGCGCTGCCCGCCGGTACGACCGCGGCCAAACTGCCCTTCGGCGTGACCTTCATCGCCCCGGGCGCACACGACGCGGCGCTGGCCGGCTTCGGCCGCCGCTGGATGGATGCCGGGCCCGCAGCGCTGCCGCAGCCCGCGCCGGCCACCGCGCCGACGCTGCCGATTGCCGTGGTCGGCGCGCACCTGTCGGGCCTGCCCTTGAACGGCCAGTTGCTCGAACGCGGCGCGACGCTGCGCGAAGCGATGCGCACCGCGCCGAAGTACCGGCTCTACGCGTTGCCCGGGACGCGCCCGCCCAAGCCCGGCCTGCAGCGCTGTGCCGAAGGCGGCACGGCGATCGAGGTCGAGGTCTGGGACATGCCGCTGGCCCAGGTGGGCTCGTTTCTTGCGCTGGTGCCATCGCCGCTGGGTCTGGGCTCGCTGGAGCTGGCCGACGGGCGCTTCGTGCACGGCTTCCTGTGCGAGGCGCATGCGCTCAGCCATGCCCAGGACATCAGCCGTTTCGGCGGCTGGCG
>JAGTRL010000219.1 GCA_018261815.1 Pseudomonadota bacterium | reverse complement strand
GACATGTCGTTGCCCCAGCGCACGCTGTCGAAGACGAAGAACTCGGGCTCCGGGCCGAAGTAGGCGGTGTCGCCCAGGCCGGAAGACTTCATGTAGGCCTCGGCGCGCTTGGCCAGCGAGCGCGGATCACGCTCATAGGGCTTGCCGTCGGCGGGCTCGACCACGTCGCAGGTCAGGATCAGCGTTGGCTCTTCGAAGAAGGGGTCGACGTTGGCCGTGTTCGGGTCGGGCATCAGCTGCATGTCCGAGGCTTCGATACCCTTCCAGCCGGCGATCGACGAGCCGTCGAAGGCGTGGCCCGCAGTGAACTTGTCTTCGTCGAAATGCGAGATGGGCACCGAGACGTGCTGCTCCTTGCCGCGGGTGTCGGTAAAACGGAAGTCAACGAACTTGATCTCGTTGTCCTTCACCATCTTCATCACGTCGGCAACAGTCTTTGCCATCTGGGCTCTCCTAGCGTTCGTATGGGGGGATTCGGTGGGTGGGGTGTTGACAGCCCTCGGGGATGGCCCCGCAAAGCGCACGGGAATGTAGCAGAAAGCATGCCCGCAGCTGGGCACCCGAAAGGTCCGAGCGGCCTCTTGTCGCCACGAGAAAAGCACGAGGCAAGGCTGCATTCTTGTGCGAACATATGCACCGTCATAGTGCATACGCAGCACCTATCGCACCAATTCGGGTCCGCAACGCGCCGACAAGGCATCCAGCCCCTTACGAAGCACCACAAAGGCGTCGTCGGCAACTTCAGCCGCGCCCTTGACGCCGAGCTCGATGTGCCGCCCATGGGCATGCTGCTCGTCGACGCAGGGCAGGCTGAAGACCTTGACCCCGGCGAAGCGCCGCTCCACCTCTTCCATCAGCGGGGTCAGTGTGGCCTCCATGCTGCCGTAGACGATGACCGAGCGTTCGCGCTGCGCCGCCCGGCCCTGCAAAGCCGGGTACAGGGTATCCAGGACCCATTCGATCATCGGCCAGGCCATCACCGGAAAGCCTGGCAGGAAGTGCACCGAGCCGGCCGAGAACCCGGCAATCTTGTTGTAGGGGTTCGGGATCAGCGCCGCGCCTTGCGGGAACACGCCCATGTTCAGGCGATGCAGGTTGTCCGGCCGATCCGGCTCGAAGGGCAGGCCTTGCTCGGCGGCCACGTCGCGCATGCGCTGCACGATCAGGTCGCGCGCCCCCGGATGCAGCACCAGCGGCCGGTCGAGCGCCGCTGCCGCGCACTGGCGGGTGTGGTCATCCGGCGTGGCGCCGATGCCGCCGCAGCTGAAGACGATGTCGCCGCTGGCGAAGGCATCGCGCAGCACGGCGGTGATCATGCCGCGATCGTCACCCACATAGCGCGCCCAGGCCAACGCCAGGCCGCGCGCGGCGAGCAGCTCGATGACCTTGGCCAGATGCTTGTCCTGGCGCCTGCCGGACAGGATCTCGTCGCCGATGATGATGAGGCCGATGTTCATGGCGGCGGCAGGGCGGCCGGCGCGCCGCCTGCCAAGGCAGGCGACGACGCTGCGGCGGCCGGGGGCGTCGGCTCGGCCACGACGTCGGGAGCAGCCTGCTGGCGCAGGCTCTGCAGGGCCGACAGCCCAAAGTGCGCGAACCACAGCGCGGCAAAGGCAAAGACCAGCGTGTACAACCACACTGACAGCACCACCAGGACCGGCGCGAACACCAGCGTGGCCGCGCTGACCGCCCACAACAGCGACGGGGCCGCACCCAGATAGCCGGTGATGATGCCGATGGCCAGCAGCGGCCAGTGCTTGTCGCGCATCAGCTGCTTGCGTTCATCGGCGCTGGCGTGGTCGGCCAGCACGTCGAAACTCATCACCTTGTAGGTCAGCCAGCCCCAGATCAGCGGCGGCAGCACCAGCACCAGCGGCGGAATGAACCACAGCGGCAGGCTGAGCACCAGCAGCAGCAAGGCGAACAGCATGTAACCGATGGACCACAACGCCGCGCTGAGCCAGCCGGCGCCGCGCTTTCGTTCCAGGGTTTCGAAGCGGCGCGAGGCCACCAGGTTGACCAATGTCGGCGTCATCAGCCAGGCCACCAACAGCAACGAAGCCACCACGATCACGGGCACTGCCAGCGCCACCACGATCAGGGGCGCCAGCACGGCATTGAAGCCGGCCGCGCCGACGGACTCCAGCCACTGCAGGAAGCTGAGCACCAGCGACCACTGCTCCAGCCAGGCACGCACGCCGGCCACCGCAAGCTCCCAGTACAACCAGCCCAGCCCCAGCACCGCAGCCACCGAGACAAGCAGCGGCAGCAGCGACAGCAGGATGACCTTGGGACGCAGGCAGTAGGCCGCGGCGCGCCAGAACGAATCGACCATGTCCTTCATGCGCACAGCATAGGGTATGCGCATCGCATGGCTGCGGACCGGCGGCACAGGCTGCGGGCGAGGCGCGGCAGTGACGCATCCTGTTGCAAAGCTGCGCCTTTGGTATGAAGCATTCTTCGGAATCCGCACGCACAATTTCACGCATGAATTCGCTCTCGCCGACGCTGTGGCTGTGCACCGCGATGCTGGTGGTGGCTGCCTCCGCCCTGAGCGCGTTCGACATGACGCAACGCACCTACCGCGGCTTCCAGTGGTGGACCTGCGCACTGTGGCTGAACGTCGCCGGCGCCGCGGCCATCGTGTGGCTCGACGCTGCACACATGACCCTGCCGCTTCTGCAGTTGGTGTTCGTGCCCTGGCCGTTGCTGTGCCTGCTGGGCCTGCGCCGGTTCCATGCCCGGGTCGCTCTCGCCGGCAGCGCGCGGGCAGACCTGGCGCTGCTGGTCGCGCTGCTGGTGGGCGCCTCGACGGCGCCGCGGCTGCTCGGCGATGCGGCCCTGGTCGAATTGATGCCATTGATGGCGGCCAGCGCGGCGCTGCTCTATGCCGCGGTGGTGGCCTGGTCAGCGCCCAAGGGCCACGAGGCTCACGGCCTGACCTCGTTGGGCGCGCTGTGGCTGGTGGTAGCGCTGTTGCCCGCGCTGGGCTCGGCCTGGGGCATGGCAGTGCATGGCGCGGCGCTGCAGGCCAGCGTGGTGGCGCTGGGCTCGACGGTGATGGCCTTCATGGCGCTGACTTTGAGCAGCCAGCGCACCGAACGCGAACTGCGCCAGTCGAGGAGCCGCCTGCGCGTGCTGGCCAATATCGACATGCTGACGCAGGTGCCGAACCGTCGGCGCTTCGAAGAACTGGCACGCCGCGCACTGCAGTCCGACGAGGACGGCAGCGCCGCGCTGCTGCTGGTCGACATCGACCACTTCAAGCAGATCAACGACAAGCTGGGCCACGCGGCCGGCGACCGGGCACTCAAGCTCGTCTCGCGCTGCACGCTCGAGTTGCTGCGCTCGCACGACGTGGCCGGGCGCCACGGCGGCGACGAGTTCGTGATGCTGCTGCGCCGCAGTTCGACGCAAGACGCGATGCAGGTGGCCGAAAGGCTGGTTTCGTATCTGCAACAACAGGCGCACGCGCACGCGCTGCCACGCCTGACACTGAGCTTCGGTATCGTGCAGATGCGCCGTGGCGAGAGCATCGACGCGACGCTGCATCGGGCCGACCTGGCGCTGTACGAGGCCAAGCGCCTCGGACGTTCGCGCGCCGTGGCCGCTGACGGGGATTCGGATCAACCGGTCTTCCGCAGCAGCCAGCGACTGGGGCTGACCTCGTCCTGAAAGAAGGAAAAAAGCAAGGCCGGCGCAAAGCCCGGCCTTGGCGGTCAGATGGGCCGGCGTCAATCGAATTCAACTATGGCACTGCTCTGAACATTGGGCGAGTTACTGCACAAGTTACTGCATCAGATGGCTGCGCCCCCCGCGAGTCCGTGCATCGGAACATCGCGCCCGCGTTGCCGTGTGCAGCGCCTGCATCACTCGGCCTGCCCCTACGCCACCATTGACTCAGAAGCAACAAACCCCGCCGAGGCAGGGTTTGTTGAGCGGGCGCTAGGTCAGTCAGATCTTGTTCCGGCTGAACCGCCTGTATGCACCCAAAACGCCAAGCGCCGCCACCGCCATAGCATAAGACTCGGGCTCCGGCACCGGCGTCGTCAGGTTTAGCTTGACCGATTCGCCCCCTATGAAAGCATTGACATGAAGCCGGGCAGGTCCATCGAACGCGCCAGCAATTCTCCACGACGCAGTTTCGCCGACGGCTAGTCTCGCAGCCCCGTCGGGCATAGGGAAAGAGATTTTGGTCTGCATACCCGTCCCTTCATAACCTCCTGCTCTGTAGCTGTAGGTCGGCGTGGTCACGCCGTTGACGGTCGTGTTCGTAAAGGTGCCAAGCCCCATGTCCAAGAGGATGTCGTTGATAAACGCTCCCGGATCCGGCGCAGACAAGAATGAGAAAGTGAAGTCTGTGTTACCCGTCGTCGTCAGCTTCGCGACCTGTTGCGCGCCATAGTAAAAATCATAGTCCACCGCCAAGGCTGGGGCTGCACCTGCCACAAGAGCAGCCGCCACGACGGCCGAGAAGACATTTCTTGATTTCACAGCAGCTTCCGCACAAGAAGGCATTGAACACCGCAAAGTAACTTTCACTTACATGCACTCTACTCCGGCCCCTGCCCAATGCAAGCCCTGAAAGGGACATTTGACCCCCCTGATTTCGGGGGGCCAAGGCCAGTTGGGCGCCGCCGACGCGACCGGTTCGCGCCCGTGCAGTGATTCGTGTTGCACCGCACCACCGTTCGCTGATTGAAGGCCAGCACGGGCAAGGTTGCATACATGATGCGCCGCCGAACGGGGCGCAATTCGGATTCAGCCAGACCCCAGCCTGAAGCCGCTATCTGCCCTCAGGGGTGGATCCCGTCAACCAGATCACGCGCCAAGCGGAGCTCGGCGTTTACGCAGCGCGATAGCTCGCGCAGCGTCAGCCAGTGCCCTCCTTTGTAGGCGTTCCTCGAAGCGATGGCCTTGCCCTCAGGCGTGCGCGGCCCGGTGGCCTGCTGCCACGGCTTCCAAGTGTGGATCAGCATCGCCTGTCGTGCTCTGCGCTCAGGTGTCCAGCTCGATGCCATGCCGATGTCTCCAATATTCCGTTTTGCAGGCCCGCGGTTTGTCCCGCGTGCGCGCCTGCGCGTACTGGTGTCAGAAAGCCCGCTTGTCACTCCGCGTGCGCTGGGCTTGCAGCCGTTTGAATTTCAGCGCCCGGGGGAAAAATTCTCCGCGTGGGATACCGTGCGGTTTCGGAGTTCGTGACCCAGCCCAGATTTGCCGCCCCCCCTGGCGTCATCAGCCGAGCAAGTCCCCGATGGTGCGGCCCGGAAACAGGCGCTCGAATGCCGCGACCAGCGCGGCGTCGCGCCGTTCTTCACAGTCGATGATCGTGGCCATCAGCTTGGCGTAGGTGGTCTGGTGCATGCCCTTGGGCCGCTGCCAGTACTCGCCCAGGCGGCCTTCGATCTTTCGCTGCTTGCGCCAAATGCGGTCCAGAGCATCGTCGCTCTGACTGCCGTAAGCGATGCGGTTGCACTGCCTGCAGACGAACCCGTTAGCACGCAGGAAAAGCACCGCCACGCTCCGCGCGCAGCGGGGGCAAGCAAACCACTGCCGCTGCCCACCGAAATGGCAAGGCGTGGTCAGGATCGGCAACCACTGGCGAATCGGCTGGTCGTTCAGCCTGTAGTTCAGCACCACGGCCCCGGGCTCGGTGCTGTAGCCGATGCTGGCCGTTTGCTTGCCGGTGTCTACGTCTGTCCACACCCAGCCGCCACAGCGACCCGGCTGCAACATGCCTTCACGCTGCCAGCGCCGCGCGTCGATGCGGCGGCAGTGTTCGGCCTTCACATGCCGGCCAGGTCGGCCAGCGCCATAACGTGATCCGCCGCGCGCCATGTTGCACCCTCCACAGAATACGAAATCATCAGCCGAATCGTGCACGCCCCCTAGGAACCTTCGTGCCACTGACATTCCGCCGCCGGGGCGCCCGGCGGGTGGCCGCCGACGACCGCCACGTCCACGATGTGACGCTGCTGGAGGGGGTGGCACGCGGTTTCTACTGGCAGCACCTCGTGGACACCGGCGAGATGAAGAGTGGCTCGGAGATCGCCCGGGCCGAAGGCTTACACCCCTCGGTCACCAACGAGCTGATGCGTCTGACTCTGCTCGCGCCCAACATCCTCGAAATGTTGATGGCCGGGCGGCAGCCTCGCCGGATGAACCTGATCTGGTTCCAGCGCAACCCGCTGCCGGTGGATTGGGAAGCTCAACGCCAGATCGTGAAGCGCTTTGAGGAGGACGCATGAGCAAGAAGCACCGAGGCCGGTTCAAGGGTGATCCGGTCACTTATCAACTGCCGAGCCCGGCAGGCGGCGTGCAACTGGAAACCTTCGTGCCCTGGACACTGGTGAAGCGGGGGTTGAAGAAGCAGGTCATCACGCCCTTGGATGCGCCGCAGGAATTCCTGTCCGAGGCCACCCGGGAGCGGGAAGCCCGGTCGGCTGCGCAGGACACCGCGTTGATGCGGGCGCTCGGACTGGCGCACCACTGGCAACGCCTGCTGGACGAGCAGCGGGCGGCGTCGGTGGCCGAGAATTCCGAGGCCGAAGGCATGGACGTGACGCAGGTGCGCCGGGTCATGCGGCTGACGCTCCTGGCCCCTGAGGTCGTGGAACGGCTGGCGTGTTCGCCCGACGCCGTGCTTGAGAAGGTGATGCGCCGCCCCTGGCCCAACGGCTGGGGCGACCAGATGCGGGTGCTCGCGCCACCCGGGTGAGCGCGTCACGCCCAGCGCCAGCAACCGCCTGCGGGCGGTTTTTTTGGCCGCTCGGCACTCGGTCGCCACCGCTACAGGAGTTGCCAACCACAACCGACCGCCTCTAAACCCGCGCCAGCAAAGGAAGTGGCCTCGAGAACGCTCGCGTGACCACCAGAGAAAACGGAGAACAGAGAGGCGGCAGCGGGGGCAGAAACGCCACCTTCGCTGGGGTGGCGCTCGCGAGGCCAGGCCCGGAAACCGCGCCAACACTGGGGGGAACAGACGAAAAAAAACCAACCGAGAACGGTCGGTCTTTTAAATAGTGGTGGAGCCGGCGGGAATCGAACCCGCGTCCGCAAGCCATCACCGGGCAGTTCTACATGCGTAGCTGGCTGATTTGAGTCTCACGCCTCGGGTCGCGCAGCAGCACGCTACCCTTGACGCCAGTCACTTGATCTTGTCCCGTGCCGAGTGACCCGGCTCAGGACACAGCCCATGTGTATGACCTCGCAGCCTTCGGTCTTGCGACTTCAGGCCCAGCCCATGGGCCAACTGTTGCGAGGCTCACCGGTTTTAAGCGGCGAGGGCGAAACG
>JAGTRL010000218.1 GCA_018261815.1 Pseudomonadota bacterium | reverse complement strand
GCGGCCGCATCGTCGCCGAGCGCTATGGCGAGGGCTTCGATGCCGCGACGCCGCTGCTCGGCTGGTCGATGACCAAGACCGTCACTGCTGCATTGATCGGCACGCTGGTGCGCGACGGTCGCATCGACGTCGAACGCGACGCGCTGTTCCCGGCCTGGGCCGGCGACGAGCGCCGGCGCATTGCCATGGCGAACCTGCTGTCCATGTCCAGCGGGTTGAGCTTCAACGAGGACTACGGCAGCGTCACCGACGTCACGCGCATGCTCTACCTGGAACCGGACATGGCGGCCTTTGCCCGGCAGCAGCCGCTGGCGCAGCCGGTGGGCACCTTCTTCAACTATTCCAGCGGCAGCAGCGTGCTGCTGGCGCGGCTGTGGCAGGACGCTGCGCCGGGCGCCGCACTGGCCTGGCCGCGACAGGCGCTGTTCGACCCGCTGGGCATGCGCAGCGCGGTGATGGAAGCCGATGCGCGCGGCACCTTCGTCGGCTCGTCCTACCTGTATGCCACCGGCCGCGACTGGGCGCGGTTTGCGCTGTGCCTGCTGCAGGACGGCAAGTGGCAAGGCCGGGCGCTGCTGCCGGCAGGCTGGGTGGCGCGCATGCGCATGCCGTCGAAGGCGGCGCCGCAGGCCTACAGCGAGGGCCAGATGTGGCTGCATGGCCCGCGTGCCGGCACGCCTTCGGTCCAGAACCCGGACGCCGGTTTCCAGCTGCCGGCCGACACGGTGTGGATGAACGGCCACGACGGCCAGGCCATCGCGCTGGTGCCGTCGCGCCAGCTGGCGGTGGTACAGCTGGGGCTGACGCCGGCCAAGCTGCAGCATCGGCCGCAGCGCCTGGTCGAGGCCTTGCTGCGCGCGCTGCCCTGAGCAGCGACGGCCGATGGCCCCTATGATGCGCCGGCGGTACTACCCGGCGCGTGTCGCGGCACGCGCGGTCGAGGAGGGTGTCAACGATGGACTCGATGACCTTGCGGCGGCGTGTCGGCCTGGTGGCCACGGCACTTTCGGCGTCCTTGCTGCTGCTGTCCTGCGGCGACGACGACGGCCTCGGCCCCGAGATCCCCGAACCTGAGATCCTGAGCAGCCGCAACGGCGTGCTGCAGGTCACGCTGACGCAGGCGCCGGCGCGGGTCACGGTGGCCGGGCGCAGCTTCACTTCCAATGTCTTCAACGGGCAGTACATGCCGCCGGTGCTGAAGATGCAGCGCGGCGACCGGCTGGAGCTGCAGCTGGTCAACCGCATCGACAAGGCCGACATCCAGATCGACGGACCGCAGTCCACCAACCTGCACTACCACGGCATGGTGGTGCCGCCGGTGGCGCCGGGTGACGACGTGTTCCTCGATGTCGGCGCCGGTGCCGACTACGACTACCGTTGGCAGGTGCCCCGCGACCATGCCCAGGGCCCGCACTGGTACCACCCGCATTCGCACGGCCTGGTCGAGCCGCAGATCCTCAGCGGCATGTCCGGCATGCTGGTCATCGACGGCGCTGTAGCGCAGCACTACACCGCCTTTTCGGGCCTGGTCGAGCGCCACCTGCTGCTGAAGGACATCGTGCTTCCCGGCGCCGACCCGGATGCCGCCAACACCAAGACCATCAACGGCCTGCTCGGCGGCACGCTGCGCCTGCGGCCCGGCGAGATGCAGGTGTGGAACCTCGGCAACCTGGGCGCCGATGCCTACTTCGACCTGGCGATCGATGGCGTGCAGCTGTGGGAGATCAACCGCGACGGCAACGTACTGATCCAGCCCAAGCTGCTGAGCTCGGTCTACCTGCCGCCAGGCTCGCGCTCCACCGTGGTGGTGGTGGCACCGCTGAGCATCGGCCAGTACCCGGTGCGCACGCTCGAAGTCGACACCGGCCCGCAGGGCGACCCGAACCCCAACGTCAGGCTGGCCCAGGTGGTGGTGTCGGGCACGCCGCAGAACACCGAGGCCCTGCAGGCGCGGCTGCTGGAGCCGGCCGACAACCAGGGCACCATCGGCACCACGCCGGCGGAGGTGGCGGCACTGCCCATCACCAACCGCCGCGTCATCACGTTTTCCGAGAGCGAGGACGGCAACACCTTCTACCTTGCCGTCGATGGCAGCGGCCCCAGGGAGTACGACCCGTCGCGCGACGACATCACCGTCACGCTCGGCGCAGTGGAGGAATGGACGCTGCGCAACGTCAGCGGCGAGCGCCATGTGTTCCACATCCACCAGCTCGATTTCCTGGTGACATCGATCAACGGCCAGGCACAGCCGCCCGACGTGCTGCGCGACGTGGTCGACCTGCCCTATGCGCAGAACGGCGTGCCCGGCGAGGTGAAGGTGATCATTCCTTTCACCAACCCGATCATGGTCGGGCGCTTTGTCTACCACTGCCACATCGTCGGCCACGAGGACGCCGGCATGATGGCCAACCTGGTGGTGCTGGCCCCGGGCCAGAGCGCGATGGCGCCGGCACGCATGCGCACCATGTTGCCGCGCCCGCAGCAGGATGTCTTCGGCTGGCTGGCCGCGCTGACCGGCAAGAAGGCCGTGCCCGAGCCCTCGCTGTGGGAAGAGACGATCTGCCGGCCCGGCGAGACGCCTTCGGGCAACCGCCGCAACGTGCGCGCCGGCGGCGGCCTGCCGCCCATCGGCGCCAGTTTGCTGCGCTGACGCGTCAGCTGGCCGGGCGGCCCAGCGCCGCGAAGTGCAGCACCCACTCGCGCGCCGGGTCCGCGGCCACCAGCGCCGCGGCCTCGTCGTCGTGGAAGGCGCCCACCGCGCAGGCGGCCAGGCCGCGCGCTCCCGCCTCGAGGTAGATGCGCTCGCCAATGCAACCGGCCTGCAGCAGCGCATGGCGGTAGGCGCGCGCCGGTCCCGAGGCATCGGCAAGCAGTGCGCGGCGCGGCAGCGACAGCACGAAGACCACCGCGGCGTCGCCGATCACGTCCTGGTCGAGCGCGGCCGCGCGCGCCGCGCCGCGCAGGTCGACGCCGCTGCGCCGCGGCAGCAGCGCGTGCTGCTGCGGGTGGTGGCGGTACGCGCCCGGCGCCAGGCCGGCCACGGCATGCACCACCACGTCCACGCTCAGGGGCGGGCCCGGCAGCAGGCCCGGCGGGGCCGCCAGCGCGGCCAGCACGCCTGACAGCGCATCCAGCGGCAGTGCCTCGTCGGCGAAGCGGCGCACCGAACGCCGCGCGGCGATGGTGCGCAGCACGTCGTGCGGCACCGCCACCGGCGGCGGCAGCATCATCGCGTCGCTATCGAAGGCCGGGGCCGGCGCTGCAGCGGGCGGTGCTGCCGGTAGGCCACCGCCCGGCACCGCATGCAGCGAACTGGCGACATGCATGTCCCCGGTGATGCCCAGCGGATGCGCGTCCAGCGCGGCAGCGCCGCGCCAGCCCAGGGCAGGCATGGGTGTGGCTGCGGCCGGCAGGCGTGCGCGCGGGTGCAGCGCCAGCAGCGCGAGCACGCCTTCGTCCATGCCGCGCAGCTGCAGCGCGGCGGCGCAGCGCGCCTCGTCGAAGCGCAGCGCGAAGTGCGCGTGCACGGCCGTGGTTTCGGCCGCGACGCGCAGGTTCTCCAGCACATGGCCCAGGTCGGCCAGCACGTAGCGCCAGCAGCGCTCGCGGTACTTGTGGCCCGAGCGCTGGAACACGGCGGTGGCCAGCACCAGCGCGGCCGGCTGCGGCGGCCAGACCTCGGCCACCGCGGCCGGCGCCGCCGCCGCCGCGGCCCCTTGCGCCACGGACACAAGCGCATGGCGCAGCGCATCGTAGTGCCACAGCCCCGGCGCCAGCCCGGCCACGTCGAGCGCGGCCACGTACAGCTCGGTGGGAAACAGCGCCCCCGACGACGGTGATGCACGCAGCTTCAGCGGCCCGGCGCTGCCGGTGATGCCCGCGCTGTGCCACAGCAGCGTGGACAGCGCTGCCAGGTCGAAGCGGCCCGGCACGGCGCGGCCCGGCGGCGGCAGAGCCACGCGCCCGTCGGCTGCAGCGGGCTTGAAGGCGGTGGGCGCCTGGCCCCAGTCGATGCCCGGCGCGCGCAGCACGCCGCGGCGCGAGTTGGACGACATCTGGTGGTAGCGCTCCACTTCGGCCAGTGCCGAAGGCGACGATGCCTCGTCAGCCGAGCGTGCCAGCGGCGTGGCCGCGTCTCGGCCATGGCGCAGCCCCAGCCAGTAGGCCGCGCCGCTGGCCAGCGCGGCCAGGGCCAGGCCGAAGGCGCCGCGCCGCGCCGGCCGGAGCGCGGCAGCGCGCGGCGGCGGCGCGGCACGTGGCCGCGTGAAGTAGCGCCACACGATGCGGCCGTTGAAGCCCAGGTGCAGCGCCACCAGCAGCAGCGTGGCGTAGCCGAACAGGTAATGCCAGTCGAACACCGGCAGCTGCTGGTTGGCCACCCAGAAGATGCCCAGCCCCGCGGTGGCGGCCAGGTAGGCCAGCAGCAGCAGGCTGAAGCCGATGTTCAGCGCATGGCGCGAGGGCCTTCGCCGGCGCAGCAGTTGCCAGCCGAGCAGCGCGGCGGCGATCAGCACGGGCAGCAGCACCCACAGCAGCTTGGGCATCACACTATGATGCCCGCCACGAGGTGCTGCATGAAGATCGATTTCGTTTCCGACGTGGCCTGCCCCTGGTGCGTGGTGGGCCTGTATGCGCTGGAAGAGGCGCTGCGCCGCGTGGGCCCCGGGCTGCCGGTGGAACTGCACTTCCAGCCTTTCGAGCTGAACCCGCAGATGCCGGCCGAGGGCGAGGACGCGGCCGAGCACCTGGCGCGCAAGTACGGCGCGTCTAGAGAACAGCTGGCGGCCACACGCGAGACGCTGCGCCAGCGCGGCGCCGAGCTCGGCTTCAGCTTCGGCGAGCGGCCGCGCGTGTGGAACACCTTCGACGCGCACCGGCTGCTGCACTGGGCCGGCCTGGAAGGCAAGCAGCGCGAGCTGAAGCATGCGCTGCTGGCCGCGTACCACACGCATGCGCAGAACCCGGGCTCGCACGAGGTGCTGCTGCGGTTGTGCGAAGAGCTCGGCCTGGACGTGCAGCAGGCCCGCGCCATCCTGGACAGCGATGAATATGCCGAGGATGTGCGCGAACGCGAGCGCTTCTACCAGGAGCAGGGCATCAGCGCGGTGCCTTCCGTGATCATCGACGACCGCCACCTGATCCAGGGCGGCCAGCCGCCTGAGGCCTTCGAGCGGGCCTTGCGCACGCTGGCGGCCGAAGCTGGATCGATGGGCTGAGCCAAGCAAGCCCCGGCGGATTCGAACGCGGGGCAGGCGACGCACGCCGGTGCAGCGGCGCTGTCATGCGGAGCATCTCGTGGAGGAGCGCGCCGCTAAGGGTCTGCTTCGCTCCAATGCCACGCGGCGTGCCGCTGCGGCGGGCTGCAATGCAGCGATAGGAGCCGCTGACGAGTGCCGGCTATCTGGCGGGCCAGTTTCACGAATCGTGGCGCAGTCGGCTCACCGAGGTGGACGAGGATGTCGCGCACGGTCGGGCCGTCGGGGACGAAGGGCATGCATGACGCGGCTGTACTTCGCAAACAAAAACCCGTGCAACCCCAACTGGAATCTCTTGTGCGGTGCCAGATTGACAGTTCACGCCGCTCACTCATACTCGGGCCGTTTGCGAGAGCTCGCGTTCGGTTATCACCGTCGCGACGTTGGCGAAGGTCATACTCGCCAGGCGAGCCGGCATCCGTCGGTTCCGCAGTGCGTTGCGCTTCGCCAGGTTCACATTTATGAGGTGGGGCATGTCTGTCAGTTTTCGCTTCGACTTCCCTTCGTGGCTGCGCCGCGCCGTAGCTTTGCTGCTGCTCGGACTGGCCTTCACGACGCCTGCGTTCGCGGACGGACGCGTCGAAACCATTGGCGTTCCACCCGGCAACACGCTGCCGGACCAGGCGAATGGCAACGGTCCGCCGTCTTGGGCCGGCAAGGCATTTCGCCAGGGAGTGGTCACGACGGCGAATCCCTACGCGGCGGAAGCGGGCGCGAAAGTTCTCGAAGCGGGCGGCAATGCCGTTGACGCCGCGGCCGCAATTGCCTACGCGCTCAACGTCGTTGAGCCGCAATCCGCCGGCATCGGCGGTGGCGGCTTCATGCTGATTCATCTGGCGAACAGCGGGAGCACGTTCGCCGTTGACTCTCGCGAACGTGCGCCGGCGCTTGCCACGCCGGGCATGTTCGCTGGCAAGAGCTTCGACGCCGCGTCGACATCGGGCCTCGCCGTCGGTGTACCGGGCATGGTCCGCGGCACCGCGCTAGCGGTCGGGAACTGGGGCAATCTGACGCTCGCGCAGGTGATCGCGCCGGCGATCAAGCTCGCCGATGAAGGCTTCGCCGCGACCCCGCGTTACGTTGCGGCGAGCTGCAGCCAGCGCGCTCGCAACTATCCCGAGAGCGAGGCCTATTTCTGTCCCAGTGGCGTTTCCCGGGTCGCAGTAGGGGAGATCGTGCAGAACCAGCCGCTGGCCGACACCCTTCGCACGATTGCGGCCGAGGGCCCGGACGCGTTCTACACCGGGGACATCGCCAACGGCATCATCGAAGGCCAGAAGCGCTTCCGGTCCACTGTTGCTGGCGCCGCCGGCGGAAGCATGACGTTCGAGGATCTCGCGGAGTACAGAGCCGCGATCCGCACGCCTGTCGTCGGCACCTACCGCGGCTACACGATCAAGGCGATGGGCTCGCCGTCGTCGGGCGGACTCACGGTAATCCAGATGCTCGGGATGCTGGAGCGCTATCCGATCGGCGACGCCGCTGCGGGCTACGGCTTCGGCACGACGAAGACGCTCAACGTGATGGCCGACGCCATGCGCATTGCGTTCGCGGATCGCGCTATCTGGATGGGCGACGCCGATTTTTCGTGCGTGCCGGAACAGGGGCTTATCGATCCGGACTACGTCAAGCCCCGCGGCGACAAGATCGTTCCCGGCGTGCGGCTCACGCCGAATCCCATGGCCGGCAATCCGCTGCTGGAAGATCCGACCTGTGCCGACAACGGCACCAACGTCGCAGCGCTCGAGTCCTTCAGCGGTCCCGGCGGCTCGACCACGCATTTCTCGGTGGTCGACAAGTGGGGCAACATGGTGTCTTACACCAACACGATCGAGTCGTCGCACGGCGCGGGTATGTTCGCCGGCTACTACCCGCCCGGTTGCACGGCCATTGGCTGCTTCAAGAGCTTCGGCTTCCTGCTCAACAACGAGCTGACGGATTTCAACTTCACGCCGTCGACGAACACGTTTACCGGGCAGCCCGCAACCAACGACGTCGCGCCGGGCAAGAGGCCACGCAGCAGCATGGTGCCGACGATGATTTTCAACGCCGACGGCGAACCCATCATCGCGTACG
>JAGTRL010000217.1 GCA_018261815.1 Pseudomonadota bacterium | reverse complement strand
CGCAACGTGCTGCCCGTGTCGCAGCGTTGAACGGGCCCTCTTTGCGCCGCAGCGTCCTCGTGGCGCTGGTGGGCTCGGCAGTACTGCTGGGTGGCTGCAACTCGTTGCTGGCTCAGAACCCGTCCTCGCCGATGCGGCCAGTGAATGCGGTGCGTTCCGGAGACGAGTCCCGGCTCATGCTGCGCGGCTACGACGTGGTGGCCTATGTCACGCAGTCCCAGGCGCTGCCAGGCTCGACGCAGTACCGCACCGATTTCGAGGGCGTCACGTACCTCTTCGGCAGCGCCGACCACCTGGCGTTTTTCCAGCGCGATCCCGCGAAGTACCAGCCCGCGTATCACGGCTACGACGCCACGCGAATGGTCTATGCACTGCCCGAGCAGGCCGACCCGACGGTGTGGCGCCTGGTCGACGGGCGCCTCTTCCTATTCGCCGACGCCGCCTCGAAGGCCGCCTTCGAGCTCGACCTGAAAGGCAACATCGCCCTGGCCGACATGTACTGGAAGAACGAAGTCGCCGGCAGCAACAGCGCGTGGCAGAACCTGCGCAGGCGCGTCGACCGTGTACCGCACTACCGCAGCCGCGACGAGCTGGCGGCCGCCGTGGCCGCGGCGCAGGCCAAGCCAAGCTGATCGAGTTGCCGGCTGCAGCGCGCTGCTAGAGTCGGCGCATGCCAGCAACCCCCGCGCCCGCAGCGTCATCGGCATCGCGCCGCGTGCTGCGCTGGGCGTGGCGCGCCGCCCTGGTGCTGTTGGCGCTGGCTCTGACGCTGGCGCTGGGCTTCACACTCTTCGCGGTGAGCGCGCTGCCGACGCTGCAACCCTGGCACACCGAGCTGCTGCGCAACGAGTTCGACGCCGACCGGCACAAGGACCTGGACTTCGCCGGCTACCAGCGGCTCGAGCAGCAGCTTTTCGACGAGTTGCAGGCGAAGACGGCGCAGTGGGCGCGCGACGGCATCGACCCGGCATGCCCGCGTCCGGCGGCGGTGCCTTCTCCGGTGGCCCCCGACGACTGCGCCTCGCTGGCCGACGAGGCCTTCCGCACCAGCCGCTTCAACAGCGGTGGGTGGGTACAGCGGCTGGTCGAGGGCGCGCCCTACAACCGGTCTTTCCGCATGACGCCGGACAAGGTCGCCGGCCACGCGCTGCTGGTGCACGGGCTGACCGATTCGCCATACTCGATGCGCGCGATGGCGAGCTCGCTGCACGGGCGCGGCATCGACGTCACCGTGCTGCGCCTGCCCGGCCACGGCACCTTGCCGTCGATGATGACCGAGATGAGCGCGCGCGACTGGACCGCCGCGGTGCGCATCGCCGCCCGGGACGTGGCTGCGCGCGTCGGGCCCGGCCAGCCCTTCTACGTGGGCGGCTATTCATCCGGCGGCACGCTGGTGCTGCAGTACGCGCTGGACGCGCTGCAGGACGCCAGCCTGCGCCGGCCCGACCGCGTGCTGCTGGTGTCGCCGGCGATCGAGCTGACGCGCGTGGCGGCGCTGGCCGAGGTCATCGACATCTTCACGGTCGTGCCGCTGCCGGAACTGGACAAGGCGCGCTGGCAGGCCGTCGCACCCGAGTTCGACCCCTACAAGTTCAATTCCTTCCCGGTCAACGCCTCGCGGCAGATCAACCGCGCCACACGCGCGCTGCAGCGCTCGCTGGAAGACGCACAGCGTGCCGGACGCCTGGCGCAGCTGCCGCCGGTGGTGACCTGGCAGTCGGTGGTCGATTCCACCGTGGGCTCGGCCGGCGTGGTCGACCAGGTCTATGCGCGGCTGCGTGGGCCGGCCCACCGGCTGGTGATGTTCGACATCAACCGCGTGCCCGAGCTGGCTGGCGTGGCCCGGCCGACGGCGCGGGCGCTGATCGAGCGCATGGAACGTGCGCCGCGTGGCTACACGTTCGACCTGGTGAGCAATGCGTCGCGGCAGCAAGCGCGTATCGAAGTGCGCCGTCTGGCCCCCGACGGCGCTGCCGAGCTGCGCGCCACCGTACTCGATTGGCCCGCCAACCTGGTCTCCCTGGGCCATGTGGCGCTGCCGTTTCCTGCCGATGACCCGGTCTACGGTTTCCTGCCCGGCAGCGGCCGCGACGGCATCCCGAGCATCGGCTCGTGGCTGCTGCGCGGCGAGAACGGCGCGATCACGCTGTCGCTGGGCTCGCTGACGCGGCTGCGCAGCAACCCCTTCTGGCCGCTGATCGACGAGGACGTGGCCGCCCTGGTGGCGCAGGACCTGGCGGCCCCACGCCGCTGAGTTCAGCGCGGCTTCCAGCCCAGCACGCCGAGGTGCAGGTTCTGGATGTACAGCCGCTCGGCCGTCTCGGTGACGCCGGTGGTCTGCGGGTAGCTGCCGGCCGGGTCCTGCAAGTCGGCGACGATGCGTCCGCTGTCGTCGAAGGCGAATACATGGCCGTAGGGCTTGGGCAGCGGCCACAGCGCGCGCGGCAGGCGCAGCGTCAGCGCCCGCAGGAAGGGTTTGCTTGCCATGTCGTCCACCGCAGCGCTGCGCGGCCCGGACAGGCCGACCCAGATGCGGCCCTCGTCGCCGCGCATCAGGTTGTCGGGGTAGCCGGGCAGGTTGTCGAACAGCACCTTGGCCTGCGGCGAGCCGCTGCCGGCGTCCAGGTCGGCGGCATCGACCGCCACCTTCCACAGCCGGTAGCGGCCGGTTTCGGCCACGTAAAGGTGTTGCTCGTCGGCGCTCAGCGCCACGCCGTTGGGAAAGCTCAGGCCGCGCACGACGACGCGAGTCTTCTGCGTGGCCGGGTCGTATTCGAGAATGCGGCCGGTGGCTCGCTGCTCGATGATGTCGAGCACGGCGGCCTCGAAGGTGCCACCCCAGGCGGCCGGTGCGAAGCGGCCCGATGCGTCGCTGAAGTAGACCCTGCCATTGCGCGCCACCACCACCGCGTCGGCATAGCGGATCGGGTCGCCGTTCACCTGGTCGGCCAGCACGGTGACGCGGCGGTCGGTGTCCACCGCCAGCAGACCCTTCACCGCATCGGCGGCGATCAGGCGGCCCGCGGGGTCGAAGTCGAAGCCGAGCACGCGGCCGCCGGTATCGGCATAGACCTCGGGTGCACTGCCGTCGGGGTTCATGCGCAGGATGCGGCCGCTGGCCACCGCCGCATACAGCTTGCCGTCGCGGCCCAGCACCACATGCTCGGGCCCGGCCTCGCCCGGCGGCAATTGGATCAGCGTCAGCCCGGCCAGGCGCGTGTTGGAGGCATGCGCGCCCTGGTAGCCGGGCGCTGCCGTTGCCGACCAGGCGACCGGCTGCACCGGCACCGGCCAGAACGCCAGGTAGGCGGCGAGCGCCGCCAGCAGCACCAGAACGCCAACCACAAGCTTCTTCATCGGCCTACTCCCGCGCGGCGCCGCTTCGGGCCGCATTCGATCAGCGCACCCGCAGTCCCGGCACGGCGCCCGGCCAAGGCTCCAGCACGTACAGCCCAGGGTGGGCCTTCTCGTCGGCATGGCTGGCGGCCAGCACCATGCCTTCGCTGAGGCCGAACTTCATCTTGCGTGGCGCCAGGTTGGCGACCAGCACCGTCAGCTTGCCGGCCAGGTCTTCGGGCCTGTAGGCGCTGGCGATGCCGCTGAAGACATTGCGCGTGCGGCCTTCACCGGCATCCAGCGTCAGGCGCAGCAGCTTGGTGCTGCCCTCGACGCGCTCGGCGGCGACGATCCTGGCGATGCGCAGGTCCACCTTGGCGAACTCGTCGATGCCGATCTCGGCGGCCAGCGACTCGCCGCCCGGTGGCGGCGGTGCGGCTTCGGCCGGCGGCTCGAACAGCGCGTCCAATAGCTTGGCGTCGACGCGCTGCATCAGGTGCTTGTATTCGCCGATGCGATGGCCGCCGAGCGCGCGCGCGACATCGGCAAAGTCCAGCGGCGGCACCTGCAGGAAAGCCTCGACCTGCGCGGCCAGCGCCGGCAGCACCGGCTTCAGGTAGATGGTCAGCACGCGGAAGGCCTCGATGCACACGCTGCACACGTCGTGCAGCACGGCGGACTGATCAGGCTTCTTGGCCAGCTCCCAGGGCTTGTGCTTGTCGACGTATTCGTTGACGCGGTCGGCCAGCAGCATGATCTCTCGCAGCGCCTTGCCGAACTCGCGTGATTCGTACAGTTCGACCACCGTGTCCTTGTGCGCGCGCAGGCTGTCGAGCAGGGTGCGGCCTTCGACGCCCAGGTCGGCCGACAGGTGGCCGTCGAAGCGCTTGCCGATGAAGCCGGCCGAGCGGCTGGCGATGTTGACGTATTTGCCCACCAGGTCGGCATTGACTCGGGCGATGAAGTCCTCGGGGCTGAAGTCGATGTCCTCGACGCGCGCGTTCAGCTTGGCGGCAATGTAGTAGCGCAGCCATTCCGGGTTCATGCCCAACTGCAGGTAGCGCAGCGGGCTGATGCCGGTGCCGCGGCTCTTGCTCATCTTCTCGCCGCTGACCGTGAGATGGCCGTGCACGTAGACGCGGCTCGGCACCTTGCGGCCGCTGAACTTCAGCATGGCCGGCCAGAACAGCGTGTGGAAGGTGACGATGTCCTTGCCGATGAAGTGGATCTGCTCCACGCCTTCGTCGGCCATGTAGGCCTCGAAGTCCAGGCCGCGGCTATCGAACAGGTTCTTCAGCGACGCCAGGTAGCCCACCGGCGCGTCGAGCCAGACGTAAAAGTACTTGCCCGGCGCATCCGGGATCTGAATGCCGAAGTAGGGCGCGTCGCGGCTGATGTCCCAGTCGGCCAGGCCGGTGGCACCGGCTTCGTCCTTGGCGAACCACTCGCGCACCTTGTTCGCCACCTCGCTCTGCAGCTTGCCGTCCTGCGTCCAGGCCTCGAGAAACTCGACGCAGCGCGGGTCCGACAGCTTGAAGAAGAAGTGCTCGCTGCTCTTGAGCACCGGTGCCGCTCCGGTGAGCGTGGAATAAGGGTTCTTCAGGTCGGTGGGCGAATACACCGCGCCGCAGACCTCGCAGTTGTCGCCATACTGGTCCTTCGCACCGCACTTCGGGCATTCGCCCTTGATGTAGCGGTCGGGCAGGAACATGGTCTTCACCGGATCGAAGAACTGCTCGATGGTGCGCGTGGCGATCAGCCCGTTGGCGCGCAGCGCGCGGTAGATGTCCTGCGCCAGCGCATGGTTTTCCGGTGCGTCGGTCGAATGCCAGTTGTCGAAGCCGATGTGGAAGCCGTCGAGATATTGCTTGCGGCCGGCCGCGATCTGCGCGACGAATTCCTGCGGCGATAGGCCGGCCTTCTCGGCGGCGATCATGATCGGTGCGCCATGCGAGTCGTCGGCGCAGACGAAATGCACCTCGTGGCCGAGCAGCTTCTGCACCCGCACCCAGATGTCGGCCTGGATGTATTCCATCATGTGCCCGATGTGGAAGGGCGCGTTGGCGTAGGGCAGGGCGGTGGTGACGAAGAGCTTGCGGGTCATGGCGGAATTCTAGGCGGGCAGGCCCCCGGGTCCCGCTGCCACTAGACTTGGTGCCTCTCACATCGATCAAAGCCATGAACCTCACTGAATCCGCCGTGCTCGACGCGCTCAAGACCGTCGTCGACCCAAACACCGGCAAGGACCTGGTCTCGACCCGGCTGCTCAAGAACCTGCGCATCGACCGTTCCGACGTGTCCTTCGACGTCGAGCTGGGCTATCCGGCGCAGAGCCAGATGCCGTTGCTGCGCGGCGCGCTGATCGCGGCGGCGCGCACAGTGCCCGGTGTCGGCAACGTCAGTGTCAACCTCGGCTGGAAGGTCGTGGCGCACGAGGTGCAGCGCGGCGTGCAGTTGCTGCCCAGGGTGAAGAACATCGTCGCCATCGCCTCGGGCAAGGGCGGCGTGGGCAAGAGCACCACCGCCGCCAACCTGGCGCTGGCGCTGGCTGCAGAAGGCGCCAGCGTGGGCATCCTCGACGCCGACATCTACGGTCCCAGCCAGCCGATGATGATGGGCATCGAAGGCCGGCCCGAGAGCAGCGACGGCAAGACCATGCAGCCGATGCGTAACTACGGTGTGGAGGTCATGTCCATCGGCTTCCTGATCGATGCCGACAACCCGATGATCTGGCGCGGCCCGATGGTCACTCAGGCGCTGGAGCAACTGCTGCGCCAGACCCACTGGGGCGACCTGGACTACCTGCTCGTCGACATGCCGCCGGGCACCGGCGACATCGCGCTGACGTTGAGCCAGAAGGTGCCGCTGACCGGCGCGGTGATCGTCACCACGCCACAGGACATCGCACTGCTCGACGCGAAGAAGGGCCTGAAGATGTTCGAGAAGGTCGGCGTGCCGATCCTCGGTCTGGTGGAGAACATGGCCGTCTATGTGTGCCCGAACTGCGGCCACACCGAACACATCTTCGGCGCCGACGGCGGCCGCAAGATGGCGGCCGAGTACGGCGTCGACTACCTGGGCGCGCTGCCGCTGAACCTGTCGATCCGCGAGCAGGCCGATTCGGGCCATCCCACCGTGGTGGCCGACCCGGACGGCGAGATTGCTGGCCTGTACAAGACCATGGCGCGGCGCATCGCGGTGAAGATCGCGCAGCGCGCCAAGGACTTCTCGTCGAAGTTCCCGACCATCACCGTCTCGAAGAGCACCTGAGTCAGGCCTTCGGCTGCAGGTGCTGCAGTTCGTCCAGTGTGTTGGCGTTAAAGAAGGCGGCGGCGTCGTCGAAGGGCACGGTGACGCAGCGGTGCAGCGCCGTCCAGCGGTCGACCTTGCGCTGCCCGCCCTGCAGGAAGGCCAGCAGGCTGTGCAGCAGGCTGGAGCGCAGCAGGCAGAACACCGGCTGGGTGCGCAGCTGGCCGTCCTCGACCGCCGCGGCCATGGCGATCTCGGCCTCGTCCTGCGCCAGCGCCGCCGCCAGCCGCGCCACCAGGTCGGTGGGGAAGTTCGGACTGTCGCAGGGCACGCTCACCAGGTAGGGCGTGCTGCAGGCCGCCAGCCCGGCCGCCAGCCCGGCCAGCGGGCCCGGGTAGTCGGCCAGCGCATCCGTGCACAGCGCTGCGCCCATCGCCGCATAGGTGTCCAGGTTGCGGTTGGCATTGATCAGCAACGCACCGACCTGTGGCGCCAGCCGATGCAGTGCATGCTGGGCCAGAGACTGGCCCCGATGCAGTTGCAGGCCCTTGTCCACGCCGCCCATGCGGCTGCCGCGGCCGCCGGCCAGCACCAGGCCGGTGATCTGCTCGCGCTGCAGCGGATTCGCACCGGCTGCATTCATGCCGATACCCGTTTAAACGGATGGGTAGCAGCGCCAGCTGTCGGCGCATAGCCGCCCTTCATTTCAGGCTCGCTGTTCTCGTTGCGTTCTGGCGCCGCTGAGGCAAAGCCGACGAGGGGGTAGCCGGCTGCGTTCAGCC